>CACZWU010000010.1 GCA_902784965.1 uncultured Bacteroidia bacterium
GTCGGGCACTTCGATATGCCCGTTCACCCCGGTCTGCCCGCCGATCTTGCAGCGCTTCCCGACCTTGGCCGAACCGGCGATGCCGGAAAGGGCGGCCATCACGGTATGCTCCCCGATCTCCACATTGTGCGCAATCTGGCAGAGATTGTCAATCTTGACACCCGTATGGATCAGGGTGGAGCCCATCGTGGCACGGTCGACCGTCGTCCCGGTGCCGATGTCGACATGGTCTTCCAGCACCACGTTGCCCAGCTGCGGAATCTTCCGGTAGGAACCGTCTTCCTGCGGGGCGAAACCGAAACCGTCGTCGCCGATCACCACGTTGGCGTGCAGGATGCAGTCGTCACCAATGACACAGTCGTGCAGGACCCGGACGCCCGGATACAGGATGCAGTTGCGTCCTATCTTCACGTTCTTTCCGATGAAGACCTGCGGATAGATGTAGGTGGGCGATCGACCGCTGGGGCGACAGGCGGGCCAGCAGGCGGTTGCCCCGTTTGCGTTCCCGGCGCAGCCGGTTGAAATAGTCGAGCAGCACGGGAACGGCCGCATAGGCGTCGTCGACGCGGATGAGGGTGGCCGGAATGGTTTGCCGGGGCTCGAAGGAACGGTTGACCAGCAGGACGCTGGCCCGGGTATCGTAGATATATCGTTCGTATTTGGGATTGGCAAAAAAGCAGATGTTTCCCGGACGTGCCTGCTCGATGCGGGCGGGGCCTGTCACGACAACGGCGGGGTCGCCGACGACCTCGCCACCCAGAAGGTCTGCTATCGTCTGAGCGGTTGTTTCCATCATTCTTTCTGCAATATTAGTCATTTCCCATCAAAAAATTTGCCAATTCAAGGGTAATTACTAAATTTGCAGCGATTTGAGGGGACGAGAGTCTCCTTTTTTATTGCACATACCTCACTATGATCCTGAAACAGACCATCGAAACAATCGCGCAGGAGCACCTGCAGGGCACGGAACTCACGCTGGTGGAAGTCACCGTGAGCGAAGACAACGACATCGAAGTGATCATCACCCGCGAAGGCGGCGGCGTGTCGATCGACGACTGCGTGGCCTTGAGCCGCTACATCGAATCGAAGCTCGACCGCGACAAGGAAGACTTTTCGCTGATGGTCGGATCGGCAGGCATTTAACAGGAACGAACGAAAAAATACACAATACACAAATGGAAGTCAATCTGATCAGCACATTCGCTGAATTCAAAGAGCTCAAAAACATTGACCGCCCCACGCTGATGAGCGTGCTGGAAGACATTTTCCGCACCCAGCTGGCGCGCATGTACGGCGACGCCGACAATTTCGACATCATCATCAACATCGACAAGGGTGATATCTCCATCATCCGCAACCGCACCGTCGTCGAGACGGTCGAAGACCCGAACAAGGAGATCTCCCTCGAAGAGGTGCAGAAAATCGACGATTCCTACGAACTCGGTGAGGAATATCCGGAAGAGCTGCCGATGTCGACCTTCGGCCGCCGCGGTATCCTCAACCTGCGCCAGAACCTGTCGAGCCGCATCACCGACATCGAGAAGGGCAACCTCTACAAGAAATATGTGGACAAGGTGGGCGACATCCTCGTGGGTGAGGTCTACCAGGCCTGGAAGAAGGAAGTGCTGGTGATGGACGAAGACGGCAACGAGCTGGTCCTGCCCAAGAGCGAGCAGATTCCTTCCGATTTCTTCCGCAAGGGTGACACCGTCAAGGCCGTCATCACCAGCGTGGAGATGAAGAACAACTCGCCCATCATCACCCTGTCGCGTACTTCGAACCTCTTCCTGGAGCGCCTCTTCGAACAGGAGGTCCCGGAGATCTTCGACGGCCTGATCACCATCAAGAAGGTGGTCCGCATGCCGGGTGAGCGCGCCAAGGTGGCCGTGGAGTCGTACGACGAGCGCATCGACCCGGTGGGTGCCTGCGTCGGCGTGAAAGGTTCGCGTATCCACGGCATCGTGCGGGAGCTCCGCGGCGAGAACATCGACATCATTAACTGGACCACCAACACCCAGCTGCTGGTCCAGCGCGCCCTCTCGCCCGCCAAGATTTCGGCCCTCCGCATCGACGAAGAGCACAAGAGCATCCACATCGACCTGGAAGCCAGCGAACTGGCACTTGCCATCGGCCGCGGCGGCAGCAACATCCTGCTGGCCGAGCAGCTTTCGGGCTACAAGATTGACGTGTACCGCCTCGGCGACCAGAGCCAGGAGGACGAGGAAGACGTGCTCCTCGACGCCTTCTCCGATGAGATCGAAGACTGGATCATCGAAGCCCTCAAGGGCATCGGCTGCGACACCGCCAAGAGCGTGCTCGCCCTGCCGGTCGAAGAGGTGATGCAGCGCGCCGACCTCGAAGAGGAGACCGTACTCGACGTGCAGAAGATCCTGCGCGCAGAATTTGAAAACTAAAGATTAACAAAAACGGGAGACAACAATATGGCAGAAGGAAGCATCAGAGTCAACAAGGTCCTCAAGGACTACAACATCGGTCTGTCTACGCTGACCGACTTTCTGAAGAAAAAGGGATTCAACGACGAACTTACCCTGACGTCCAAGATATCGGAAGACGTTTTCGCCTTGGTGGCCAAGGAATTCGGCAAGGAGCAGCTCATCAAGGAGCAGTCGCAGAAGGTCTCCATCAAGCTCAAGGAGATCAGTCGAACGCAGAAGACGAGGAACCGGTCAAGGAAGTCATCATCAAGACCAACGTGTTCACGGAGCAGAAGAAGGTGGAATCTCCCGCACCGGAAACTGCCCCCGAACCCGAGGTACGCAAAAGCGAAACCCCGGCACCGGAAGAAAAAGCCGTTCCTTCTCAGCCAGAACCCGCCAAGAACGATCTCAAGATCGTCGGTCACATCGACCTGACCCCCAAGAAGAAAACCGAACCTGCACCACAGCCGAAAAAGGAGGAGAAACCCGCTCCCGAAGCGCCCAGGGCGGAAGTGGAAAAACCGGCCGAAAAGCCGGAGAAGGAAGAGCGCCCGGTCATCGAACACATCGAGACCCGCGTCGAAAAATTGGCCGGTCCCAAGACCGTGGGCACCATCGACCTGTCGCAGTTCGACAAGAAGCCTTCCTCTTCCGAGCACGGCAAGAAAGAGAAGAAGCGCGAGCGCATCCACAAAGGCGCCGCCAAGGTCGACATCAGCAATCCCAAGAACAGCGCCATGCCGCGTTCCGCGGCCAAGGACAGCGGCAGCGCCAAGGACGGCGGCCGCAACCGTGGCGCCAAGAAGAACGAACGCTTCAAGGCGGTACGTCCGGAATTCGACAGCGACGAGATCCAGAAACAGATCAAGGAGACCTACGCACGGATGACCGAAGGTCACGCCAAGACCAAGACTTCGAAACACCGCCGCGAGAAACGCGAAGAGATCTCCCAGAAGATGCAGGAAGAGCAGGTGCGCCAGGAAATGACCAGCAACGTGCTGAAGGTCACCGAATTCGTGACCGTCAACGAACTGGCCATCCTGATGAACAACACCCCCGTCACCAAGGTCATCGAGGCCTGTATGAACCTCGGCCTGATGGTGTCGATCAACCAGCGTCTCGATGCCGAGGCCCTCGTGCTGGTGGCCGAGGAATTCGGCTACAAGATCGAGTTCGTGACCGCCGAGATCCAGGGCGCCATCGCGCAGGAAGAAGACAAGGAAGAGGACCTGCTCCCGCGTCCGCCCATCGTCACCGTGATGGGTCACGTGGACCACGGCAAGACCTCCCTGCTCGACTACATCCGCAAGACCAACGTCATCGCCGGTGAGGCGGGCGGTATCACCCAGCACATCGGTGCCTACAACGTGGAGCTCCCCGACGGACGGCACATCACCTTCCTCGATACCCCGGGCCACGAGGCCTTCACCGCCATGCGTGCCCGTGGTGCCAAGGTCACCGACCTGGCCATCATCATCATCGCGGCCGACGATGCCGTGATGCCGCAGACCGTCGAGGCCATCAACCATGCCCAGGCAGCCGGCGTCCCGATGATCTTCGCCATCAACAAGATCGACAAGCCGGGCGCCAATCCCGACAAGATCAAGGAGCAGCTTGCCAACATGAACATCCTGGTGGAAGACTGGGGCGGCAAGTACCAGTGCCAGGAGATTGCGGCCAAGAAGGGCATCAACGTCGAGCAACTGCTCGAGAAGGTGCTGCTCGAAGCCGACTTGCTCGAACTCAAGGCCAATCCGCACAAGCTGGCTGTCGGCAACATCATCGAGTCGTCGCTCGACAAGGGCCGTGGCTACCTGGCCACCGTCCTCGTGCAGAGCGGTACCCTCCATGTGGGCGATCCGATCGTGGCCGGTTGCTATGCGGGCCGCGTGAAAGCCATGTTCAACGAGCGTGGCCAGCGCCTGAAAGAAGCCGGTCCTTCCACGCCGGTTTCCGTGCTCGGCCTGAGCGGCGCTCCTACCGCCGGTGACACGCTCAACGCCATGGAAGACGAGAAAGAGGCACGCGACGTGGCCAACAAGCGCGAACAGCTCATCCGCATCCAGGGCATCAAGACCCAGACCCACATCACCCTCGAAGAGATCGGACGCCGCATCGCGCTCGGCAACTTCCAGGAACTCAACATCATCGTCAAGGCCGACGTGGACGGTTCCATCGAGGCCCTCTCCGATTCCCTGATCAAACTCTCGACCGAAGAGATCCACGTCAACGTGATCCACAAGGCCGTGGGTGCCATCTCCGAATCCGATGTCCTGCTGGCCGTGGCATCCAACGCCATCATCATCGGCTTTCAGGTCCGCCCGATGCCGAACGCCCGCAAACTCGCCGAGAAAGAGCAGATCGAAATCCGCCTCTACTCGGTCATCTACGACGCCATCAACGAGGTCAAGAGCGGTATCGAGGGCATGCTCGCGCCGGAAGAGAAAGAGGAGATCACCGCCAACGCCGAGGTGCTCGAGACCTTCAAGATTTCGAAGGTGGGTACCATCGCCGGCTGTATGGTGCGCGACGGCAAGCTGACCCGCAGCGCGAAGGTCCGCGTAATCCGCGACGGCATCGTGGTCTATACCGGACAGCTGGGCTCCCTCAAGCGTATGAAGGACGATGTAAAGGAAGTCGCCGCCGGCTTCGACTGCGGCCTGAGTGTCGACGGCTTCAACGACATCAAGGCCGGCGACATGATCGAGGCATACCAGATCGTGGAAGTCAAACGCAAACTCTAAACGACGATTGCTTATGGATCCGCTGCAAGCCATCTCGCCCGTGGATGGGCGCTATGCCGGGAAAACATCCGAACTCTCGGCCTTCTTCTCCGAATATGCCCTGATGCGCTACCGCGTCCTGGTGGAGGTGGAGTATTTCATTGCCCTGTGCGAGCTGCCGCTGCCCCAGCTTTCCGGCATCGATCCCGAGATCTTCCCGCAATTGCGGGCTCTCTACGGCGATTTCACGCTGGAAGACGCCGCCCGCATCAAGGCCATCGAGCAGCGCACCAACCACGACGTCAAGGCCGTCGAATATTTCCTGAAAGAGAAATTCGAGGGCCTGGGCCTGGCCGGCTTCGGCGAATTCATCCATTTCGGCCTCACCTCGCAGGACATCAACAACACCGCCTCCCCCCTGGCGCTCAAGGAAGCGCTGGTGGAGGTGTTCATCCCGGCGCTCCGCGAACTGATCGGGATGCTGTCGGAGCGCGTAGAACTCTGGGGTGACGTGCCGATGCTGGCCCATACACACGGCCAGCCCGCCTCCCCGACCCGCCTGGGCAAGGAGCTGGACGTCTTCGCGGTCCGTCTCAAGGAGCAGCTCCGACAGCTGGAGGCCCGTCCCTATCCGGGCAAGTTCGGCGGCGCCACGGGCAATATGAATGCGCATCTGGTGGCCTACCCAGACATCGACTGGAACGATTTCGCAGAGAATTTCGTGACGTCGCTGGGCCTGAAACGTTCCTGGCCCACCACGCAGATCGACCACTACGACAACCTGGCGGCCATCTTCGACGCCCTTCGCCGCATCAATACGGTGCTCGTCGACCTGAGCCGCGACTGCTGGCTCTACATTTCGATGGAGTATTTCTCCCAGGCCATCAAGCCGGGGGAAGTGGGTTCCTCGACGATGCCGCACAAGGTCAATCCCATCGATTTCGAAAATGCGGAGGGCAACCTGACCTATGCCAACGCCATCTACGACTACCTCTCCGAGAAGCTTCCGGTGTCGCGCCTGCAGCGCGATCTCACCGACTCGACGGTAACGCGCAACATCGGTGTTCCCATCGCCCACTCGCTGATTGCCATCCGTTCGCTGGAGAAGGGCATCGGCAAGTTGATCCTCAATGAGGAAAAGGTGGCGGCCGATCTGGAGAACAATTGGGCGGTAGTTGCCGAGGGCATCCAGACGGTCCTGCGGCGCGAAGGGTTCCCGAAGCCGTACGAGGCGCTCAAGGCGCTCACCCGCACGGGCGAGCACATTACCCGCGAGGCCATCAGCAACTTCATCGACTGCCTGGACATTTCCGAAGAAGTGAAGGCTGAACTCCACGCCATCACGCCGCATAACTACACGGGCCTCCGTTAGCGAATCGCTCGCTTCGCGGCTCTGGTTTTTGTCCCGCTCGCAGAAAAATGCTCTCGGCTCCAAAAACCACCCGCCTGCTACGCTCGCGCCTGATGGCGCTTGTTAATCGCCGTTTTTTACTATATTTGTGCAAATACGCACAGATATGCAAATCCGTCATCTTCTTGTTTTTAGCCTGACTATGCTGCTGGCGGCGGTTTCGCTGCCGGCACAGGACATTGAGTACCCTTTCCAGAATACTGCCCTGTCGGAGGATGAGCGGCTCGACAACGCCATTTCGCTGATGACCGTCGACGAAAAGATCGCCACGATTGTCGGGCAGGGGGTCCCGCGCCTGGGTATCGCCAATCCCGGCGCCACGGAAGCCATCCACGGCATCGTTCGCGGTGGGGCCACCGATTATCCCGGTTTGTGGGGAGGTGGAGAGCGCGTGGGCCGTCCCGAACAACAGTACCAGCACAGCACCGCTTTTCCCCAGGCCTACGGCATCGGCGAAACCTGGGACCGTGATGTGGCCCGCACCGTAGGCGAGGTCATGTCGATCGAGGCTCGCTTCTATTCCCGGAACGCCCCGTACAAATGTCTGGTGCTCTGGGCTCCGAATGCCGACCTGGCCCGCGACCCGCGCTGGGGCCGCACGGAAGAGAGTTTCGGCGAAGACCCCTTTCTGGTGGGAGAGATGGTAGCTGCCGAAGTTCGCGGCATCCAGGGGGACAATCCCGTCTACTGGCGCGGCGCCGCGTTGATGAAGCATTTCCTGGCCAACAGCAATGAAGACAACCGCTTTGCCACGGATTCCCGTTTCGATGAAGCCTTGTTCCGCGATTACTATTCCTACGGCTTCTGGAAAGGTGCCAGGGCCGGCGCCAAGTCGTTGATGACGGCCTACAACAAATACAATGGCGTCCCCTGCATCGCCAACGATTTCATCAACCACATCCTGCGCAACGAATGGGGTATGGACGGAACCATCGTGGACGATGCCGGTGCGCTGCCTTTCATGGTCACTGCCCACAACCATACCAAGGACCTCAACGAGTCTATCCGACTGGCGCTCGAAGCCGGCCTGAGCCGTTTCATCGACGCCCGTTTCGAGCAGGTCAAAGAGGCCTGGGATGCCGGCTTCATTTCCAGGGAAGTATTGGACGCCTGCACACGGAACAATCTTCGGACGATGCTCCGGCTCGGTCTGATGGATGCGGCCTGTCCATATGATGCCGTTGAATATGGGGATCGCGTTCCCTGGGAGACGCAGGAGTATAAGGACAAGGCTTTGCTGGTCACGCAAAAATCCATTGTCCTGCTGAAAAACGAAGGAAATCTGCTGCCTCTCGACCGCAAGTCCGTCAAGCGCATTGCCGTGTTCGGCAACCGGGCCGAGAAAGTCCTCAAAGACTGGTACGGTGCACTGCCAGCCTACCGGATCAGCCCGCTGGAAGGGATCAGGGCCGCCGTCGACAGCACACAGACGGAAGTCCGTTTTCAGCGCTGGGACTCTGACGGAAGCGCACAGGAACTGGCCCGCTGGGCTGATGTCTGCATCGTATGTGTGGGCAATCATCCCAACACGAGCCCGGACTGGGACGGACAGACCGTCCAGTCGCCGTGGGCCTACGGCGTAGTGGCCGGAGACGGCCGGGAAGCCTTGGACCGCCGTTCGCTCCAACTGGAGACCGAAGACCTCATCAAGGTGGTCTGGCAGGCCAATCCCAACACCATCGTCACGCTCATCAGCAGTTTTCCCTTCGCCATCAACTGGACTGCCGCGCACGTGCCCGCCATCGTCCATATGACACATTGCAGCCAGGAGACGGGCTCCGCGCTGGCGAGCGTACTCTTCGGTGACTACAATCCTGCAGGGCGTACCACACAGACCTGGGTGAGCGATATCCTCGACCTGCCGAACATGCTGGACTACGACATCCGCCACGGCCGCACCTATATGTATTTCAAGGGCAAGCCCATCTTCCCCTTCGGCCATGGCCTGAGCTATACACAGTTCAAGTATTCGAAGATGAAAGTCCGCAAGGAGGAGGGCCGTTACGTCGTCCGTTTCCAGCTGCAGAACACGGGTTCGCGCGACGGCGAGGAAGTGGTCCAGCTTTACGTCCGTTTCCCGGGCGACGATGCCCGGTTCCGTTTGCGCGGCTTCGACCGGATTGCGCTGAAGCAGGGAGAGAAAAAAGATGTCGAGATGATCATTCCGGCCGATGACCTGAAAATCTGGGACAGCGACGCCCACGCCTTTGTCACGCCGAAAGGCCGCGCCAAGTTCCTGCTCGGCGCATCCTCCACCGACATCCGCCTGAAAAATCGAATCCGGCTATAACAAGCGGCATCAGCCGCTAGCGGAGGCCGTTGCGTTGGCATCGTGCGATAGCAGGCCGTAGCGGCAGGGTTTACTCCCGGCGGTCGTGCTCTCGCCTGCGGCTCGGGTGGGGCAGAGCCCCAGTAAACACAGAAAAAGGCGCTCACCGATGTGCCGGACGGAGCGCCTATTTCTTTAACCTAAAACTTAACCTATGAAAAAACTATTCGATGTAAAGGTTAAGCAAAGGGTGTGCCAAACTTTATAAAAATCAGATCAACCCCTCGGGAATATCGAGGGTGAGAATGTCGTCGTGCACGCTGACGATCAGGTCGTCGTGGAGGGGAAGCAGGATTTCGCCGTTTTCCGTGTCGACCGTGATGAGCGTGTTGCCGCCGTAGTCGCTGAAATCGACAACTTCGCCGATGATGCGCCGGGTCTTGGCGTCCCGGACCTGCAGGCCGATGAGCGTATCTTCGTCTTCTTCCTCTTCTTCGGACAGCGTCACCTCGCGGCCGACCAGTTCTTCGGCTTCGGCCAGCGAGTCGACATCTTCGAACTTGACGATCAGGCGGCCGCCCCGGGGTTGGGCCGTCTCAATGAAAAAAGGAACCGGCGTTCCATCGAAGGCGATGAATACCGGTTCCTGACTCTTTAAATCCCGGGGATCTTCGGCAGTGAGGCTCAACACCACCTGCCCGTCGGCACCCCAAGATTTCAACACTTTCATCCCGAAAACTAGGCTTCCGGAGCTTCAGCGGGAGCTTCTGCAGCAGCTTCAGCTTCTGCAGCGGCGGCAGCGGCTTCCTCAGCAGCAGCCTTGGCAGCGGCCTCGGCGGCAGCTGCGAGCTCGGCTTTCTTCTTGGCGATGGCCTCAGCGCGCTCTTCGTTGACCTTGGCTTCTGCTTTGACAGCAGCCTTGGCGGCTTCTGCGGCAGCGCTGGCGATGGTCTGCTTCTTCGAAGCGAGCTTGCCATCTTTCTGGGTCTTCCAAGCGGCGTAGCGGCGGTCGGCTTCCTCCTGCGAGAAAGCGCCTTTGGCCACACCACCCTGGAGGTGCTTCTTCAGCAGGACACCTTCATAGGAGAGGATACGGCGGGCCGTGGTGGTCGGCTGGGCACCTTTGTTGAGCCAGTCGAGGGCTTTTTCACCGTCGAGGACGATGGTAGCGGGATTGGTGTTCGGGTTGTAGAGGCCGATCTGTTCGATCAGACGGCCGTCGCGCGGTGCGCGTGCGTCAGCAACGACAATGTGGAAATACGCGTAGTTTTTCTTGCCGTGACGCGAAAGGCGGATCTTAACTGCCATTTTGCAATTGCTTTAAGTTAGTAATCAGTTCAATAATTGTAACTTCCCCATCTTCTCGAGAAAGGGCTTGCAAAGATACGGATATTTTTTGAATTACAAATTTTTTATAAAGCGTCCACCACCCGCGGCATATGTTTTCCGTTGGAACCCTTGATGAGGATGGTGCAACCCTCGAGCGGATGCTCCGTGACGTATTCCTTCAGCGATTCGATGTCGGGGAAGGATTGGACCGTTGCTTTGGATTTCTTCAATGCCTTCGCGGCACCCTCGAATTCGCTGCCGACCAGGAAGACGGCCGGTGCCGTTGCCACGGCCTGCTGGAGGACGGCCAGGTGCTCGGCGGCAGAATCTTCGCCCAATTCGAGCATATCGCCCAACATCAGCACTTTGTTGTCGAAATCGGTTCCGGCAAAATTGTTCAGGGCGGCTTTCATGCTCGACGGATTGGCGTTGTAGGCGTCGATGATCAGCGTGTTGCGTTCCGTCTTGACAAGCTGGCTGCGGCTGTTCGAAGGCGTGTAGGTCTCGATGGCCTCCACCATGCGGAGGAAAGGCACGCCGAAATGACTGCCTACGGCCAGGGCGGCCATCACGTTGTCGGCGTTGTAGTCGCCGATCAGATGGGTCGAGATTGTCACGGTGTTTCCTTCATTTTCCATTTCCAGGGTCAGGTAGGGTGATTCGGCCGTAGCCGGAAGGATGCGGACGCCCTGCTCCTTGATCCCATAACGACGGGTAATCAGGCCCGTCCGGTGGGCCACCATCTCGCAAAGGTCGGGATTGTCGGCATTGTAGAACACCACGCCGCCTTTCTGGCGGAGGTGGTCGTAGAGCTCGCCTTTGGTCTTCTTGACACCTTCAAACGAGCCGAATCCCTGCAGGTGCGCCTTGCCCACGGTCGTGATCAGGCCGCAGGTGGGCTGGACAATTCCCGTGAGCTGGGTGATTTCGCCGGGGGCGCTGGCGCCCATCTCCACGACGGCCAGTTCGGTGTGCTCGTCGAGACGGAAAAGGGTCAGCGGTACGCCGATATGGTTGTTGAAATTCGATGCCGTGGCCACGATGTTGAACTTTTTCGCCAGGACGGCAGCCACCAGTTCCTTGGTCGTGGTCTTGCCGTTGGTGCCCGTGATGCCGACCACGGGGATATCGAACTGGCTGCGGTGATAAGCTGCCAGCTGCTGCAGCATGTCCAGGGTGTTTTCCACTACGATGCACTTGCGGCCCTTGTAACTCACGTCTTCCAGCAGGAAACGGTCGACGACGGCGTATCGGGCGCCGGCTTTGAGCGCATCTTCGGCGAAATCATTGCCATCGAATTTCTCACCCTTGAGGGCGAAGAACATCACCCCCTCCTTGATCTGACGACTGTCGGTCGTGATGCCCGAGCACTTCTTGTAAAGCTCGTACAATTCTTCTACTGATATCATGGTTCTTCTTATTTTTTGCCTGTTGATCCGAATCCGCCGCTGCCGCGCTGGCTTTCCTCCAGCGCTTCCACCGGCTCCCATTCCACAGTTTCGTGACGGGCAACCACCATCTGCGCGATGCGTTCGCCCGGCTCGATGGTAAACGGCTCGTTCGAGAGATTGACCAGGATCACCTTGATCTCTCCCCGGTAGTCCGCATCGATGGTGCCCGGGGCGTTGACGATCGAGATGCCGTGCTTGGCGGCCAGGCCGCTGCGGGGGCGGATCTGTGCCTCGAAACCGGCGGGCAGTTCGATGTGGAGTCCGGTCGGGACCAGGGTGCGTTCCAGCGGAGAAAGCGTCACGGCTTGCTCCAGATGGGCCCGCAGGTCCATTCCGGCGGAGAAAGGCGTGGCGTAGGCCGGCAGGTCGAACGGGGAGTGATTGACAATCTTTACTTTCATACGGCGGTTCTTCTTTTTTGTACCCTCAATATCACAACGGCTATTCCGACATATACCAGCGCAAAGAAGCCGTGTACCAGAATCTTGATGCCCAGGCTCATTTCGGGCAGAAGCGTCGACAAGCCCCATATGCCCAGACCTGCCGCGACCAGTACCAGCACAATGCCCCAGTTGTAGGGAATGGGATAGTGTTTCCGTCCCAGCAGGGCCGTCAGGACCAGCATCGTCAGGTAGCTGGCGATATGTCCCCACGCCGCAGCGTGATAGGAGTAGCGAGGCATGAAGATGATGTTCACGACGATGGTGACCACAAGCCCGGCCAGGGTGATCCAGACTGCGTAGCCCGTCTTTTCGGAGAGTTTGTACCAGATGTTGACGTTGAACAGGATGCCCGTGATGACATAGGCCATCAACATGATGGGCGTGATGTCGAGGCCCACGCGGAAATCCTTCCCCAGGATCAGGCCAATCTCGTCCATGAAGAGCATCAGCACCACGAAACCGAACATGCAGAAGGCCGTGAAGTAATTGAGCACGTCGGCATAGATCTTCTTGCTGCCCTTGTCGCGTTCGCGCTGGAAGAAAAAGGGCTCCGCCGCATAGCGGAACATCTGCACGAAGAGCTGCATGATCACGGCCAGCTTCACGGCGGCCTGGTAGACGCCCAGGTCGGCCCGCCAGTTCACGGGGTCGGCATTGCAGAAGCGCATCAGCACGCGGTCCAGCACGTCGTTCATGATGCCCGGAAGACCGGCGACCATCAGCGGCAGAGAATAGACCAGCAGGCGACGGATCAAGGCGCTGTCGAGCCGGAAGGCGAGTTTCAGCAATTCCGGCGCAATCAGCACCAGGCACACGATGCAGCTGACCAGGATGGCGAAGATGGGATAGGTGAAGTCGGGCGTCGCGCTGACGAAGCGGGTGAGCCATAGGCAGGAGCCTTCCGCAAACCGGGCGGCCAGCACCAGGTAGAGCAGCAGGTTGACGCCCAGCTCGGTCAGGATCTTGACGGTTTTGATGACGGCGAACTTCAGGGCCTTGTGCTCATGCCGCAGCTTGGCGAAGAGGATGGCGGTCGTGCAGTCGATCAGCAGGATGAGCCCGCAGTAGACGATGATGTTGCTGAAGCCGGCATAGCCCATGGCCGTGGCGATGTCGCCCGAGAAGACGGCCACCGCGGCAAAAAAGAAGGCACATACGCCGAACACCGTCACGAAGGCATTGGAGAAGACCTGATTGGGGTCAGCCCCTTCCTTCGTGGCATAGCGGAAACAGCCCGTCTCCAGGCCGAGGGTCAGCACGACCTGCAGCATGGCGATATAGGCCATGAACTCCGACATCACGCCGAAGTCCGACTGGGTCAGGACGCGGGTATAGAGCGGGACGAGGGCGAAATTGATGATCCGGGCCAGGATGGTACTGAGCCCGTAGATGGCGGTTTCGCCGGCCAGCTGTTTGATGGGATTTGCCACTTGCTGTGATTTGTTCTACAAAAGTAAGAAATAATCGTTAATTTTGGGTTATGAAACGTATACTGATTTATGCGGCAGCCGTGCTGGTCCTGCTGGCCGGCTGCAAAGGTAACAAAGAACAGGCGCCCGCCCCGGATGAGACCCAGGCCGAGGAGGCACAAACTACGGAAACAACGCAAGACGAAACTACCATGAACGAGACTCCTGCTGCTCCCGCCGACAAATGGGCGGAACTCGGCGATGAACCGAAACTGGTCATCAAGACCACCGACGGAACGATGACCGTCAAACTCTATGCAGACACTCCGCTGCACCGTGACAACTTCGTCAAATTGGCCAAGAAAGGCTTTTACAACGGAATCCTTTTCCACCGCATCATCAAGGGATTCATGATTCAGGGCGGCGATCCGCTGACCAAGGATTCCACGCAGGTGGCAATGTATGGCACCGGCGGACCGGGTTATACCATCCCGGCCGAGATCCTGCCCAACCATACCCACAAGAAAGGCGCGCTGGCAGCCGCCCGTCGCGGCGACCAGGCCAACCCGGCCAAGGAGTCATCGGGTTCGCAGTTCTATATCGTCCAGGATGAAGAGGGCTGCAAGCACCTCGACGGAGAATACACCATTTTCGGAGAAGTGGTCGACGGACTCGGCGTGGTCGACAAGATTGCCGCCGAGAAGACCGACTTCCGCGACCGTCCCCTCCGGAAAGTGGAAATAATTTCGATTACTCCCGCCGAATAATTTGTTTTGAGAAAAAGTTTGGCACACCCTTTGCTTAACCTAAAGTCAAATAGTTTTTTCATAGGTTAAGTTTTAGGTTAAAGAATTAGGCGTTCCCGCAGCTGCAGAGAACGCCTTTTTCTTTGTCTTCTGGTCAAGGAAATAGTCATTATATTGCGAAGATTGTTTGCAGGATATAAGAATAGTTCTTATATTTGCGAGTATGAAAACTACAACCATAGCACTGGGATCGCATCTGGAGGCCTTTGTACAGGAATCTGTAACTTCCGGGCGATACAACAATGTCAGCGAAGTCATCAGGGCCGGAGTCAGACTGCTGGAAGAAAGAGAGAAGGCTCTGATGCAGCTCGATGAGGCTCTTCTTGAAGGAGAGATGAGTGGATATACTGTGATGACGAAAGAAGAACTGATCAAAGAGCTTGAAGATGAAGCAAGTACTATTCTCCGGTAAGGCCAGGCAAGATTTACTGGCAATCAGAGCACATACTGAATCTTTCTGGTCACTGCAGCAGGCCATCTATTATCGCGACTTGTTGCTGGATGAATGCTTTTCCATTCCTGAAAGGGAAGGAATCTTCTCATATCCGAAATACAAGGCATATTCGTACACACATTGCGGGCGCCACTTTATCTTCTTTAGTTCTTCGGCGAATGAGATCAAGGTCGTTCGCATTCTTCACGAGAAAATGAACTTTGCAAGCCATCTCTAAAAAGGTGGAATTTCATGGCCGGAACCTTGCCCAGCCAAATACGTTCCCAGATAATCTGGCCACATAGCGGCGCTTTCTTCTGTGTCGCGCAAAGGAGGACGCCGCAGTTTGCGGCTAACACTTGCCTACCCGATTTGGCCGCTAGAAGTGGAACCCGCAGGTCAGCATCACTGCGTGAAGGTAGGTGGATCCGTATACGCCGGCATTGGGATACTGGATCCGCATATTGCGCAGTCCGATGATGGCTTCAAGGCCCCACTGGAAATGACTTCCCATCCGGAATGTAACACTAGGCTGGATGCCAAAGTCAAAATCCTTGAATTTCTTCAAGCCATCCCGTGGATGATTCGGATCCGCATCGACGTAGTATGGGTTCTGATAGAGGACATACGATACGTCCGGCCCGAGGCCGAAGACAATGCCGAGCCTCTCGGTATCCAAATGATAGCGCAAGGACAGGAAGACATCGGCGCAGACCATCAGATCGGTGTCACCGCCGATAGCGAACATGCCGATAAGACTGGCCGTCTGTGCTCGAATGCCCGCACCCGGCATTAACGACATATTGCCGCCCAGACGTGTATCAAGCCCATAGGAGAGACGCAGGGTGGTTCCCAACACAGGAAGGCGGAAACCGTTGTGGCCGATATTCAAGACCTCATAGTCTTTGTTGCTCCCGGTCTGATTGAAGGTACCGTTGTTGAATTGGATGATGTTTTCAACATTTTTACCATTCCAGAAACGATATCCCTGAGCAGGCAGGAGGGCAAAGGACAGCAATATAGTGCAAGCGCCCAGAACTAGTTTTTTCATATAAAAATACTTTACTATAAAGATGCATCTTAGCCGGAAAATGTTGCGTCAAGCAGGGAATTATCTGACATCCTTCCTTCTCGCCATCGGGCAGGGTCGAATTTCATGGCCGGAACCTTGCCCGTTTTGCTGCCAGACTTTGCCCCCAAAGTCAGTAGGAGATCAGACGAACTGCTCTATGACGGAGCGGGCTTCGGCGACTCTTTGCTCAACCTGCTCGAGGGTGTTGGCTTCACAGAGGAAGCGGAGGTAGGGTTCCGTGTTCGAAGGACGGACATTGAACCACCAGTTCTTGAACTCCACGCGGTAGCCGTCGAAATCGTAAAAGGCCGTGCTGGGCTCAGCAGCCATGAAATGATCCCTGACGGCATCCATCGCTGCCTGCTTGTTCTCCACGCGGAAATTGATCTCGCCCGAATTCTCGTAATGTTTGATGCGGGCCATCATGTCGGAGAACTTGATGCCTTCGCGTTTGAGCTTGGCCACGATGTTCAGGACCATGATCCCGGCCAGCAGGCCGCTGTCGCTGTAGAAGAAATCGCGGAAATAGTAGTGGCCGGCCACTTCGCCGCCCCAGACGCCGCCAAGTTCGCGGAGCTTCGGCGCAGCGTAGGCGCGACCCACCCGCCACATGGCGATCTGGGCACCCTGCGGCTCGAGGAATTCCGCCACAGATTTCGAGCTGCGGATGTCCTGCAGCACGATGCCTTTCTCCCCTTTTTCCTTAATGAAATACTCACCCAGCAGGGCGATGATCAGGTCGGGGGCGATGAAACTGCCCGTCTCGTCGATAAACATCACGCGGTCTGCGTCGCCGTCGTAGATGACACCCACGTCGCATTTCTGCGCGATAACCAGTTTCTGCAGGTCGACCACGTTTTCAGGCTGGAAAGGATTGGCCTCGTGATTGGGGAAACTGCCGTCGAGGGTATCGTAGAGATAATGCGGCTGGTCGCCGAAAATTTGATGGACGAAGATCGATGCCATGCCATTGGAACAGTCCATGCCGATGTTCAGGTTGGAGAAATCCTGCTTGAAACCGTTCAGGAACCGTACGTATTCTTCCCGTACATCGTAGTCGCAGACCGTACCCCGTTTTTCGGCGGGCGTTGTGGGACGGCCGTCCAGGATCCATTGCTCGATGGTGCTCAGGCCCGAGTCGTAGCCCACCGGCAAAGCGAGCTCGCGGGAGATCTTCAGGCCGTTGTCTTCCTTCGGGTTATGGGATGCCGTAATCTGGATGGAGGCCTTGAAACCGTGCCTGGCCGTGACATAGTAGACGAAAGGTGTGGTGCTCAACCCCAGGTCGCATACCTCGGCACCGGCGTCGAGCAGGCCGCTGAGCACGGCATCATGAAGGGCCGGAGAAGAGAGCCGCATGTCGCGGCCCAGCAGTACCTTGCGGGTACCCAGCAGTTCAGGGACGAAATAGGCGACTTGATAGGCAAGCTCCGGCGTCAGGTCGGTGCCGAAATGGCCCCGGATGTCGTAGGCATGGAAAGCTTTCAGTTTCATAGCGTCATTTTTTGTCGGTTTTCACGCGATAGCGGGTATGGACATTGCCCCGGCTGATGTTCATCAGTTTGCCGGTGAGCATTTTCCGGCGGATGGGTGCGGCCCGGTCGACGAACAGGACGCCGTCGAGATGGTCCATTTCGTGCTGGATCATCCGTGCGGCGAAGCCCCCGAATTCCTCCTCTACCTCCTCGAAGGTTTCCGGATGGACGTAACGCACCTTGATACGGGCCGGTCGGCGGATCTCGGCGTCGACATTGGGAATGCTCAGGCAACCCTCTTCGTAGGAAGCGGTATCTTCGCTCTCGAAGGTAAAGGCGGGGTTGATCATCTCGCGGTGGAAACCCGCCAGTTCGGGATAACGGTCGGTCAGGTCGGTGCCGTCGACCACGAGGATGCGGCGCGATACGCCGACCTGCGGTGCGGCCAGGCCACAGCCGTCTGCGTGGTGCATCGTCTCGATCATATCGTCGATGAGCTTTTTGAGGCCTTCACGGTCTGCGAGGTCAGATTCCTCTGCAGCGGCACGCAGCACCTGGGAGCCGTAGAGATAGATGGGAAGGATCATGATAGTGTCTTTTCGCGGTCAAGGTAGGTTTGCAGGATCAGGGCCGCGCTCACTTTGTCGACGGCGGCCTTGTCGCGGCGGTCCATCTTCTTCACGCCTCCGTCGATCATCGCACGGTGTGCGAGGACGGAAGTGAAGCGCTCGTCTTCGAGCGTGACGGGAACCGCCGGGAAATGTTTTTTCAACAGATGAAGGAAAGCATCGACATACGCCGCTGCCTCGGAAGGCTTGTTGTCGAGGTTCATGGGATAGCCCACGACGAAGCGCTCGATCGTCTCCGCTTCGGCATACTTTTTCAGATATTCTATTATCTTTGCAGACGGAACGGTCTCCAGGGCGGAGGCAAAGATGCGCAGCGGATCGCTGACGGCGACCCCTACGCGCTTCCTGCCATAATCGATGCCTACGATTCTGTCCATAATGCAAAGGTAACGAATTCTATGGCAAATAAAGAAAGAAAAATCGAAAGGCACCAGCTCCTTTCCTACCTGGCATTCGGCCTGGTGGCGATGTTGCTGGCCTACCTGATCGTTGCCCATACACCGCTCAAACGCACGATTCCCGGCTATCCTTCCCGCGAAACCCAGCTGGCCGCCATCGAAAACTACCGCAAGATCGACTCCCTGGAAAAGGTGATCGACCTGTGGGCCTTCCAGGTGGCCAACATCCAGCGCGTGGTTACGGGCCGCGAGGCGCTGCCGCTCGATTCGATGCGCCTGGCCCGTGTCAATACGGAAGTGGATGCCGAAGACCTGGCCCGCTACGAAGAGAGTGACTCGTTGCTCCGCGCACAGGTGGAACGGATCGATGCCGAGCAACAGGCCCGGCCCGCTCCCGAGCGCATCGAAGCCCTGCGCAACGTTCCGTTCAAACGTCCCCTCAAGGGTACGCTGGGCGAAGGATTCCGTCCCGGCGGCAGCCACGCCTTCGTGGAAGTGACCGCCCCCTCCGGGACGCCTTTCTGCGCCATCCTCGACGGCATCATCGTCTCGGCCGACTGGAACGAGCGCGAAGGATGCACGCTGTGGATGCAGCACGACGGCGACCTGACCTCCATCTACCGGCAGGCCGGCAAACTGTCGCGCAGCGTAGGTGAGCAGGTGAAAGCCGGCACCCAGCTCGGTGTGGTCGGAGAGACCGGCGAGCTGTCGAACGCCCACATCCTGCTTGAACTCCGCTACAAGAACCAGCCCGTCGACCCGACCCTTTATATCGATTTCTAATGGAACAAAAACCGAAACGGCACATTGCCATCCTCGGCTCCACCGGTTCGATCGGCACCCAGGCCCTCGACGTAATCGGTCAGCACGAAGACCGCTTCCAGGTGGAACTCCTCACCGCCAACAACAACAGCCGGCTGCTCATCGAGCAGGCCCGCCGTTTCAACCCCGCGAGCGTGGTCATCTGCAACCCGGACCTCTACGACGAAGTGGCCGCTGCCCTCGATCCACTTTATATAAAGGTATTTACCGGCATCGACTCCATCTGCGAGCTGCTCAAGGACCCGCAGATCGACATCGTGCTCACCGCGATGGTCGGATTCAGCGGGCTGAAGCCCACCATCGCCGCCATCGAGGCCGGCAAGGCCATCGCCCTGGCCAATAAGGAAACCCTTGTGGCCGCAGGAGGCCTCGTGATGCCGCTGGCCCGCCAGCACGGAGCGCCCATCCTCCCGGTCGACTCGGAGCATTCAGCCATCTTCCAGTGCCTGCAGGGCGAACGCGCCCGCCTGGAGAAACTCCTTCTCACCGGATCGGGCGGACCTTTCCTCCACAGCACCCGCGAAGAACTGGCCGTCGCCACCCGCGAGCAGGCCCTCAACCACCCCCGCTGGAAGATGGGCGCCAAGGTGACCATCGATTCGGCGAGCCTCATGAACAAGGGTCTGGAGCTGATCGAGGCCCGCTGGCTCTTCAACGTAGAGCCGCAGGACATCGAGGTGGTGATCCATCCGCAGTCCATCATCCATTCGATGGTACAGTTTTCTGACGGTTGCGTGATAGCCCAGCTCAGCCAGCCCGACATGCGGCTGCCCATCCAGTACGCCCTCTCCTATCCGGAGCGCATTGACCTGAACACCCTCCGCATCGATTTCGCCGAACTGGCCCAATTGACCTTCGAAAAACCCGATCTCGACCGTTTCCCCTGCCTCGGCCTGGCTTATGGCGCCCTGGAGAAGGGCGGCAATGCCACCTGCATGATGAACGGGGCCAACGAAGTGGCCGTTGCAGCATTCCTCGAAGGGAAGATCCGCTTCATCGAGATCCCCGAAATCATCGCGGGAACCATGGCTCGCTGCAACTTTGTGGCAAAACCCGATCTGGAAGCCATTTATAGCACGGATTTTGAAGCGAAACGCATCGCTTCAGCAATCATCGAAAGAACCGAATAATGGTCATCTTGCTCAAAATCGTCCAGGTGATCCTGGCGCTCTCCCTGCTCATCCTTTTCCATGAGCTGGGACATTTTACTTTCGCCAAGCTTTTCAAGACCCGCGTGGAGAAGTTCTATCTTTTCTTCAATCCCAAATTCTCGCTGGTCCGGTTCAAGCGCTTTGGCGGACGCTGGCACTGCAAATTTCTCTCCCCCAATACGGACCCGGAGTGGGAGGCCCACCCCGACAACACGGAATACGGCATCGGCTGGCTGCCTTTCGGCGGCTATTGCAAGATTGCCGGCATGATCGACGAGTCGATGGACACCGAGGCGCTGAAACAGCCGCCGCAGCCCTATGAATTCCGCACGAAGCCGGCCTGGCAGCGCTTTTTCATCATGTTCGGCGGGGTCCTGTTCAACTTCATCCTGGCCATCATCCTCTATGCCGCCATCCTCGGCACCTGGGGCGAAGAATATCTGCGCAACGACAACGCCGTCTACGGCATCGCCGTGAACGACCTCTCCTACGAGATTGGCTTCCGCGACGGCGACCGCATCCTGGCCTTCGACGGCGAGCCCATCGAAAACTTCTCCAGTCTCCAGGTCGACCTGGTACGTTCCCAGGCCCGCGAAGCCACCGTCCTGCGCGACGGCGACACCCTCACCGTGTCCATCGACCCGGCCTACCTGCCGGCGATGCTCAATACACCGGGAATGTTCGACCTGGCCTTCCCTTTCGTGATCAAGGAGGTGCAGCCCGAATCGCCCAACATCAACGCCGGACTGGAGCCCGATGACGCCGTGGTGGGAATCGACGGGAAGCCGATGTTCATCGTCCAGCAGGTGCAGAAGGAACTGGGCCGACACCGCGGCGGACAGATCTCCGCGGCCATCCGGCGCGCTGGGACCGAGTTGGAAATCCCCCTGCAGGTCGATACTGCGGGGCACATCGGCGTGATGCTCGATACCGACATGTCCAAGTATTTCGACGTGACGACACGCGAATACAGTTTCTTCCCCGCCATAGCGGCCGGTGCCCGGAAGACCTGGACCACCATCAAGGGTTACGTCCAGGAACTCGGACTGATCTTCTCACCCAAAACCCAGGCTTACAAGTCGGTGGGCAGTTTCATCGCCATCGGGCGCATCTTCCCCGACACCTGGGACTGGTACCGCTTCTGGTCGCTCTGCGCCCTGCTCTCCATCATGCTGGGCGTGATGAACCTTCTGCCGATCCCGGCGCTCGACGGCGGTCACATCCTCTTCCTGATTTTCGAGATGCTGACCGGACGCAAACCCTCCGACAAGTTCATGACCGTGGCCGAATGGATAGGAATGGCCTTGTTATTGCTGCTGATGGTGCTGGCATTCGGCAACGACATCCGCAGCCTGTTTTAAGAAAACCTTCAAAATACGTCATATGAAAACCCATCGCATCCTTCTGGCCGCCCTGCTGCCCTGCCTGTTGCTCGCACTCGGCGCCTGCTCGAAAGAGAAGAAGCCGGCGATCCTGCCCTCGATCAGCGGAAAGGCCGGCGAGGTGGAGATCGTTTCTTCCAAAGCACTCTGGGAATCGGAGGTGGGCAGTGCCATCCGCACCGTCCTGCAGGCCGAATATCCCTATACGCCCCAGAAAGAGTCGAAATACCGCATCTACAACGTTCCCCCGGAGGGTTTCGTCAACGTATTCCGGCTGCACCGCAATATCTTTTACGTACACATCGCCGACACCTGCAAAAAGAAATTCGCCATCAGCAAGGACATCTGGGCCGCACCGCAGACCATGGTGACCATCTACGCCCCCGACGAAACTTCGGCCGCCGAGATGATTCTCGCCTACGACGAGAAGATCTGCGAGGCCTTCGAAGACGCCGAGCGCGAGCGCGTGATCTACAACGCCCGCAAGTTCGAGAATGCGGCGCTGGCTGACATGGTCCGCAGCATGTTTGGCGGAAGCCCCTGGTTCCCGTCGTCCTATACCCTGAAGAAAAAGACCGACGACTTCGTGTGGATCTCCTATGAGACCACCTACACCACCCAGGGCATCTTCATCTACAAGTTCCCCTACACCGGTCCGGAGCAGTTCACCCTCGAAGCTTTGGTGGCCAAGCGCAACGAAGTGATGAAGGAAAACGTGCCCGCATCGCTGGAAGGCAGCTACATGATCACCAATCCCGTGATCGAGCCGGGTTACTACCATAAGAATTACAAGGGACGCGACTTCGTCGAGATCCGCTCGCTGTGGGAAACCCAGAACGACTACATGGGCGGTCCCTTTATCAGCGACGCCTTCCAGAGCCTCGACGGCAAGGATGTGATCGTGATCGAAGGTTTCGTCTACGCGCCCAAATACGACAAGCGCGATTACCTGCGCCAGGTCGAAGCCATCATCTACTCGTGGCATTAATGGAACGGCCGGAGCAAAAAGAAAGAAAAAATTTGTAATCGAAAAAAGTTTTTCTATCTTTGCGGTCCCATTCTGACGAGTGTGGCCTAGTGGCGGGTTCGTCTATCGGCTAGGACGAGAGATTTTCATTCTCTAAAGAGGAGTTCGACTCTCCTACCCGCTACCAAAAAATATAAAAAATCAAGTAATGGCAAACCACGCATCAGCAGACAAGCGTTATCGCCAAAGCGAGAAACGCAGAGTGCATAACAAATACTATGCACGTACAACCCGTAACGCCATCAAGGCGATCCGCAATACCACCGACAAAGCAGCAGCCGAGGCTTCCATGCCGAAGGTGTTCGCAATGATTGACAAGCTCGCAAAGATCAACGTCATCCACAAGAACAAAGCAGCCAACCTGAAGAGCGGCATCGCCGTTTATGTGAACAAGCTCGCATAAATTGCTTTTTTGCGGCCAAGAAATGAAAAAGCTTTCCGATATTTGTCGGAAAGTTTTTTTATATCCTGACGCATATGAAACCAAGCAGCATCAAAACTTGGAGTGAGGAAGAGCGACCGCGGGAGAAGCTGATGCTACAAGGCCCCTCTTTCCTGACCGACACCGAACTCCTGGCCATCCTCATCGGCTCGGGCACCCGCAGCCAGACCGCCGTCGACCTGGCCCGCAACCTGCTTGCCGCCGTGGGCGGCCGCCTCGACGCCCTCTCCCGGATGGAGAGCCGGCAACTGACCCTGACCGATGGCATCGGCCCCGCCAAGGCCACCACCATCCTGGCCACCTTCGAACTGGCCCGCCGTCTGGCCGCCGAGATTCCCGAAGAAGACTTCACCATCCGCAGTTCCGAAACCGTGGCGCGGATGATGGCGCCCCACCTCCGCGACTTGCCCTATGAAGAATGCTGGAGCCTCTACCTCAACCGGGCCCGCAAATTCATCGGCAAGGAGAAGGTGAGCCTGGGCGGCGTGGGGTCGACCATCATCGACATCAAGATCATCGTCAAGAAAGCCGTGGAGCGCCTGGCCAGCGGGCTCATCCTGGTTCATAACCACCCTTCGGGCAATCCCAGCCCAGGCGAGCAGGACCGCGTCCAGACCGAAGCCCTCAAGAAAGCCGTCGCCGTCTTCGACATCGAACTCCTCGACCATGTGATCATCGGCAAGAAGAAATATTTCAGTTTTTCCGACGAAGCCCTGTCAACTCTTTCCTGACGATCGGGCCTGCGCTCAGCGCTTGACAAATTCGACGCGGCGGTTCTTGGCGCGGCCTTCGTCGGTTCCGTTGTCGGCGATGGGCTCGCTGGAACCCTTGCCGACAGCCGTCAGGCGGGAGGCGTCGATACCGAATTCGACCAGACGGGCGACGATGGCATCGGCACGCTGCTGGCTGAGTCTGTCGTTCACGGCGGCGGAACCCGTATTGTCGCAATGGCCCTGTACCTCGAAGTTGATCGATGGATCCTGCTCCATAATGCCTTTGATGCGGTTGATCTCGACATCGGCCTCGGGTTTGAGCGTCGCCTTTCCTACGTCAAAGGTGATGGCATAGGTTACGATCTTCCCGCTGTTCATCAGGCGCTCGTAGAGCGGAACGGCACCCCTGGCCAAGCGGACGTTGGAGATGGTAGAATATTTGTACGCACCCTGATGGGACAGTTCGAACCAGGTAGGCACCGCCATATTCGGAATATTGGCCACGCGGCTTCCGTTGACGTAGATTTTGTAGGCCCGTTTGTTGAATGAGATGGCGAAATGATTCCAGTCGCCCAGCTTCAGGAACGATTTGCTCTCATTGGAACCGTCGTGTTCGACGGAAAGATCTTTCTCTCCATACACCCAATTGCCGCTTGAGGGGTTCATCGCGGACCAACTGACATTGGAACCTCCATCACCGGTACGCCACCAAAAATGGAATTGACCGACGTCCGTATTCAGCGGCTGGGAAAACAGCGTGATATAAATGTTTTCTTCTCCGACATCACTATCCCCCAGTTCGTTTTTCCCGTTGATGAACGAGTCGAACTCGAGCGTGAAGACATCGGGGAGAAAATTCTTCGGATCTTCCATCAAGGGCTTGATCAAGCCCCGGCCATCATCGGTAAAACCGATGCACTTGCGGCCGGCTATCGAAACGATTTCGGCATAGCCGTCAAGCAGGTCCCAGCGGCTCGGAAACTCGCCAAGCTGCTCGGTGGCGAAATCATCCTCGAAAAAGATCTCGTCGCCGGGCACGAAGTCGCTCTTGGCATAAGCCGTTTCGGTGGGCTTGACCTTTTGCGCAGCAACTCCGCCCTCCGGTCTTTTCGCACCGCATTCCTCGCAGAACTTGCCGGTATTGCCTGCGTGGCCGCACTCGGGGCAGGTCCAGGTGCCGTCGTCTTTCTCGGGTTTCTTGGCACCGCACTCTTCGCAGAACTTGCCGGTGTTGCCCTCGTGACCGCACTCGGGGCAGGTCCAGGTACCGTCGTCCTGGCCCAGACCCTGACTCTGGCGTTTGATTTCCTCGGCCCGTGCCATATTCTCCTCACGGAGACGCTCTTCATCCTGCTTGCTCACTTTCTTGTTGTTCTTACCCATATTGCCGTTCAAGGCATTGTTGACGCCTTTATCAACCTTGTTGCCAATGTTGTTTTCGATGGCGTTCTTGGCCCGGTTCTTCAGGCGGTTGAGCATATCACTCTGTGCAGAGGCACCACCACAGAACAGCAGCAGCGCCGTTACCAGTAAGACAAACTTTTTCATATCAGCGTGTTTTATCTATGCAAATCTACTCAAAGACATTGAAATAAGCAAGAGAAACCGGCCCCCGCCCGGGATACCGGAAGGGCTAAAGCCCCATTTCCGCAGCCTTCTGCTCCATAAGGGAGTAGGCAGCGTCGAAGTCGTTGGGGATGACGCCGTCGAGGATGGCTTCCTTGACCGCCTCCTTGATGATGCCGATCTCCCGGCAGGGCGGCAGGTGGTATTTCTCCATGATGAGCTCACCCGTGATGGGATTCTTGAAGTTGCGCACTGCATCCTTGGCTTCGACCTCCTCCAGTTTCTGGCGGACGTGTTCGTACTGCTGCTTGTAACGCTCCACTTTCTGTTCGTTGGCCGAGGTGATGTCGGCCTTGCAGAGGAGCATCAGGTCGTCGATGTCGTCGCCCGCTTCGAAAAGGAGCCGGCGGACGGCCGAATCCGTGACTTCGTCGGTAACCAGGGCCACGGGACGCATGTGCAGGCCCACCAGTTTCTGGACGTACTTCATGTCTTCGGTCTGCGACATCTTCAACTTGTTGAAGACGCCCTTGACCATCTTCGATCCCACATACTCGTGTCCATGGAAGGTCCAGCCGATGCCGGGCTCCCAGCGCTTGGTGGGCGCCTTTCCGATGTCGTGGAGCAGCGCGGCCCAGCGGAGCCAGACATTGTCGCTGATCGCGGCCACGTTGTCGAGCACCTGGAGGGAGTGCTTGAAATTGTCTTTGTGCGCCCGCCCGGAAACGGTCTCCACGCCTTTCAGGTCGGCCAGAGCCGGTAGCACGTAGGGCAGGAGTTCGCATTCGTCGAGCAGGTAGAAACCCACGGAAGGCTTGGGTGCCTTCATCATCTTGTTGAGTTCGTCGGCAATGCGCTCGGCCGAGAGAATCTCGAGCCGGGCCTTGTTGCGGCGCATCGATTCGATGGATTCGGGGACGATGGTGAAACCCAGTTGTGTGGCGAAGCGGATGCCACGCAGCATCCGGAGCGGATCGTCGCTGTATGTGGTGTCGGGGTCAAGCGGGGTCCGGATCAGGCCTGCATTGAGGTCGCGGATGCCCCCGAAGGGATCGACGAGCGCCCCGTAGTCATCGTGCTGCAGGCTGAAAGCCATGGCATTGATGGTAAAGTCGCGGCGCTGCTGGTCCTCCTCCAGGGTACCGTCTTCCACAATGGGTTTGCGGGAGGATGCACGGTACGACTCCCGGCGCGCTCCCACGAACTCCACTTCCATGTCCCGGTAATGGAGCATCGCCGTGCCGAAGTTCTTGAACACGGAGACTTTCACGTGGAGTTTTTCCGCCACAGCCTCGGCCAGGGCGATGCCGCTGCCCTCCACTACGATGTCGATGTCGTTGTTGGGACGCTGCAGGAAGAAATCACGCACGTAGCCGCCGATGACGAAGGCACGCACGCCCAGCTCGCGGGCTGACTGCGAGACGATGTCGAAGATTTTTCCTTTCAATGCCTGGGCAAACATATGGCAAAGATAAGAATTTTGTATCTTTGTTGTCTATGGCAAAGACCACGACCGATACCGTCCAGGAATACAAGGCGCTGCGGGAGGAGATTCTCAGCGGCGACATCAAGCCGTTCTACCTGCTGTTCGGCAAAGAGCACTACTACATCGACGAGCTCTGCAAACTTTTGATGGAGACGGTGATTCCGCCCCAGGAGCGGGATTTCGGCCAGATGGTGTTTTTCGGTGCCGACGTGACGGCCAACCAGGTGGTGAGTGCCGCCCGGCAGTTTCCGATGATGATCGCCCGGCAGCTGGTGGTGGTCAAGGAGGCACAGATGATGAAAAAAGTCGAGGACATCGGTGTCTATTTCGAAGGTATCCAGCCCTCCACCGTGCTCGTGGTCTGTTACAAGACCAACAACGATCCGACGAAGTCGGGCAAGAACATCGACAAACGTTCCACTTTCTACAAAAACGCCAAGAAATTCGGTGTGGCCTTCGAATCGAATCCCATCCCCGACTACCGCATCGCCCGCTGGATCGACAGCTTCGTGGCTGAGCAGGGGCTCAGCATCGCGCCCGATGCGGCTGCCCTCCTGGGGGAATCGGCCGGCACCGACCTGCAGAAGATCGCCCTGTCGATCGACAAGCTCCGCAAGATCCTGCCGGAAGACCGTCGGCGCATCAGCATCCAGGATGTGGAAGAGAATGTGGGGATGAGCCGCGACTATTCAGCCTTCGAACTGACCAAGGCGCTTTCCATGAAAGACGCCGCCAAGGCCTTCCGCATCGTAAACTTTTTTGCCGATTCGCCCAAACGCTTTCCCATCCAGATGACAATGGCCGCCCTGAGCAGCCATTTCATCCGTCTGCTCCGCTATCATGCCCTGCTCCAGGACGGCGTTTCGCGCAACGACATCCTTGCGCAACTCGGCATCAACCCGTATTTCGGGGGTGAATACGACGCGGCTGTACGCAACTATCCCGTCAAAAAAGTGATGCGCATCGTCGCCCTGCTCAAAGACTACGACCAGCGCTCCAAATCGAACACGCGCGGCGAAGCCTCCGACGGCGACCTGCTGAAGGAACTGACGGCGAAGATTCTGGCTTAACCGTTCAGCCAACCCTCCGGAATCTCCGAACAGTAGTCAAAACCGTCCCCCTCAGGGCGACGCCGGAGAATATGGGTCGTGGGACCGTTGGTCACCAGGATATAACGCACCGGCAACACCCGTGCGTAGCGGGTTACCTGATCGACCACCGCCGCGCCCAGCGGCACGTCGGGTGCCTTGCATTCAACCAAGAGCAAGGGCTGCAACGCCCGGTCGAAAACCAGGACGTCGGCCCTGTATCGGCGGCGATTGTAGACGAAACCATACTCGCTCTCCATCCGCATGAGCGAGACACCGCAACTTTCATGAAGCCAGGATATGACTTGCTGGCGCACCTCCTCCTCGGGGGTGCGGGCCACGTTCTTTTTCCGCAAGGGATCGTAGATTTCGCGTTCGGGCATCAGATGCGCTGGACAATCATGCCGACCTTCTGGAACTCATTCCACAGCCAGAGATACTCCTCGGAGGTCTTGACCACCACCAACTTGACGATGAGCGTGGTCTGTTCACCGGCCGACAGGCGGTAATGGATCTCGCACTCCACTTCCTGCCCCTCGGCGGTCGGAATCTCCTCAGCGTAGAAAATATGAAGATATCGGGCCTGGTCGTCGCTTTGGATCCGGTAGATTCGACGCTGGGTACTGGTGGCACGCTGGAATGAAACCAGATCGTACGACAGGACGCACGACCCTTTGACATAGAGACCTTCTGCACAGGCCGCCTCGAGTTGCTTGCGCTCGGGTGATTTGGTGTCGACCACGGGAGGCTCAGGTCCGGGTTTTTCGGGCTCCGGACAGGAAACCGCCATCGTGGTGGCCACCCAGAAGAGGATCACGGCGAAACGCAGATAGAATCCCGTATGACGATGTCCGTTCATTCTTTCACCTCCAGGATTTTGGTCAGGGTCTCACGGGAGCCGTCGGCATAACGGAGGGTCGCCGTGATCAGGCAGGAGCCCGCATGGGCAAAGGTGAATGATTCGCCTGTAACCGGTTCATTGTCAATGGTCCAGGCTACGGAGGCCTTTTCGTCGGGCAAGTTGAGCAGGAAGAGACGGAGTTCCTCACCCACATGCCAGATCCGGTCCATCCCCCCGATGAGCGGATAGTCGCTCAAACGGTCGATGGCGCGGAATTCCATGTGGTACACCCGTCCCGTAACACCCCACCGGGTGTAGAAGAGTTCGCAATAGTAGGCCTCGCCCGGCGTCAGGTTGTCGAAAGTCCAGTTGTTCTTGTCGGGAAGCACCGTCTGGCTGGTGACGCCGTTGACGGCTCCCCAGCGCAGATTCCACTGGCCCGAGGAAATCTTGTCGCACTCCCAGCTGAGATGGGCCGAGGTCTGGCCGGGCACGATGGAATAGCCGGTCACCACGGGGAGATCCCAGCTGTCATCGTTGGACAGCCGGCAGCGGATGCCTTCCGAATTACGGGTAATTTCGGTCAAGCCGAAACCAACGCCTTTTCCGTTCCAGGAACGAAGCGGGAAATCGTAGGCGGAATGAATGGCCTTGACATTGCGGGGGCCGGGATAGAAGGCATCGGCCGCACTGGTGGCATCGAAACCCGTCGAGGAGACGAAGCAGGCGCAGGGATGGGCAGCACAGCCGTTGACGGCATTGGTCGTCCAACGCATCCGGGCATTCATCGAACCTGCCGCATTGGCGCTCTTGTCGATGTGGTAGACCACCAGTCCGGTGCCGCCGATGCAGGCATCCCATTTCGATCCGTCACGGAACTCCAGCCAGAAATCTTCACCCGGAATCTCCGTAGGAATCAGCAGGGCCGTGGGCGAATCCTGCACCGGCTCGATCAGCAGTTCCTGTGTCGCACGCAACGACCAGGTCTTCGACAGGCCGATCATCTGGCGTTCGAAGACGGTAAGATAGGGCGGCGTGCGCCCCTGGTTGTTGTAATTGCCTCGGTCCATCACGGACAAGGAGCCGTGCAGGCCGGGACTGTCACCCTCCTTTTCGTCGTTGACGTCGTAAAGGTCGGGCAAGCCCAGAAAATGACAGTATTCGTGGCAGATGGTGCCGATACCGGCGAATTGGTAGCCGGACGGACCCGTGAATTCAGAATAGAGCGAGAAATTGGAAATCCGCATCCCGTCGAGCGAGAAACCCATTTCAGAAATGTTCCAGGACTGGGGCCAGAGCGTATTGTCGCCACCACCTTCGGCCTCGTTGTGCCCGGCGAAGAAGAGGAAGACGTTGTCGACCACCCCGTCGTTGTCGAAGTCATAGCGGGAAAAATCGACGCCGCCCGCATCGGCAGCCTCACAGGCATGGACCACCATCTGCTTGATGTTGCGGTCGGTGACGCCTTCTCCATTTGCCCCGTACCACGCCAGGGTATTGGGCAGGGTCACCACGTCACAGACCTCGAAACTGAAACTGGTACTTACGCCCAGATTGTCGCGGAACCAGTCGAGGACACTGCCCGTAGCTCCGTTTTCGGAGTAATACTGCTGGTTGAACAGGTTGTAGATGGCGTTGCGCGGAGAAGGGATGGTGAACTTGCGGTCCTGAAATTGCACGGGAATGACAATGGTCCGCACGTTGACCGGGGCTTTGGTGGCCAGGAAGAAGGCCAGGGAACCGCCCTCCGGGTTGAGTTGCTTGCGCAGTTCGGGCCTGGCCGGTGGCAGTGAATCGGTCTGGCGCCAATACCCCAGGGCATCCTGGTACACAGGGCAGCCCGACAGGGTGGTCTTCCAGGAACGGTTCTCGTCGCCGTGGATGAGGATGGTCAGCGAAGTGCCGTCGGGCTGGGTCACCTGCACAGGGTACGGCCAGGCCTTCACCGCATGCAACTGCAGTGAAAACGCCAGCAGGGCGACCAGTGCGACAAGGATTTTCCGACCCATTTTTACCCGATGATAAACATTTCAAACTACATAATTACAAAAAATTATTTAGTTTACCAAAAACAGTTTCTTAACTTTGTATCGATGAACGCCACCGCAGCCTATCGTTTCACCATTGTCGTCCCGCTTTTCAACGAACGGGACAACCTGCCCCAACTGGAAGAGCGGCTCGCCGCCTACCTCGAAAAATCGATGGAAAAGCCCGCCTGCGTGCTCTTTGTCGACGATGGCTCCACCGACGGAGGAAGCCCCCTGCTGGAAGAAATCTGCAGTCGGCACCCAGACTTCTTTTTTATCCATTTTCCGCAAAACCAAGGCCTGAGCGCCGCCTTGAAGGTCGGCTTCGACCATTGCTATTCGCCCTATGCCGGTTACATCGACGCCGACCTGCAGACCGATCCCGACGACTTCGACCTGCTGCTGCCATTTGCTGCCGACCATGAACTGGTGACAGGCATCCGCATCGGTCGGAAAGACAGTTTCGGCAAACGCCTGATTTCAAAATGGGCCAACGGACTGCGACGCCGCATTGTCCGCGACACAGCCGTCGACACGGGCTGCCCGCTGAAAGTGCTGCAGACGGCCTGGGCCAGACAGCTGCCCCCCCTCAGCGGCATGCACCGCTTCCTCCCCGCCCTGGCGACAGGGATGGGCGGACGCTGCAAGCAAGTGCCCGTGCGCCATTATCCCCGCACGGCAGGCCATAGCAAGTTCAACCTCTCCAACCGTTTCTGGGGGCCGATCCGCGATGCTTTCGGCTACCGCTGGTATCTTCGCCGTCACCTCCGCTATACGGTTGACCGCAGCAAACTCGGCTGATGGACCCTCTCTGGATCTTTACCCTCGGATTGTTCGCGCAGCTGCTTTTCACTGCGCGTATGCTGGTCCAATGGATTCTGTCTGAAAAAAACCGGCAGGTGGAGAATCCCACCGCCTTCTGGATACTGGGGCTGTGCGGCTCGCTGCTCTTTCTGCTCTATGGCTGGCTGCGGAACGATTTCGCGCTGATCCTGGGCCAACTCATCGGCTACTACGTGTATATCTGGAATCTGGGGGCCAAAGGCGTCTGGCAGCAACTGGGACGCTGGCGTCCGCTCGTGGTAGGTTTGCTGCTGCTGGTTCCCCTGGCGGTCCTCACCCCCTTCCTCGTCCACTGGCCCGATGTCTCGAAAACGCTCTTCCAGAACAAAGACATCCCGCAGGCCCTGCTGCTATTCGGCATTGCCGGGCAGGTAGTCTTTTCCACCCGTTTCCTCTACCAGGCCTTCTACTCCGTCCGCCGCAAGGCTTCCTCTCTGCCGGTTGGGTTCTGGCTCATCAGCGCGATCGGCGCCGCGATGATCCTGGTCTACGGTATCTTCCGCAGGGACCCGGTTCTCATCCTCGCTGAATCGTTCGGTTTGTTCACCTATATCCGCAATTTGATGCTATGGCACGCCCGACGGGAAAACCGCTGACCGCGGCAGGATCGAACCAGTGGGTGCGCCTGGCCTTTTATCTGCTCCTGCTGCTGCCCCTGCTGCTCCGGCGTGAGCCCACGCCGGCCAACGAACTGAAATACCTGCAGATCGCCGATGAGGCGCTGCGCGACGGACATTTCTGGTGCCTGTATCTCGACGGGGCCGTCTACGCCGACAAGCCCCCGCTCTATCTGTGGATCGTGATGTTGTTCCGCCAGCTGCTGGGCTTCCACTGCCTCCCGCTGCTGGAGCTGTTCTCGCTGCTGCCCGCCTTCGGCATCCTGGTGCTGCTGAACCGCTGGTGCGGCAACCGCCTGACCCTGCGCTGGCAGATCGGCGCAGAGCTGGCCTTGCTGACCACTGCCTATTTCCTGGGCGGAGCGCTGGTCCTGCGGATGGACATGCTGATGGTCTTTTTCATCACGCTGGCCATGTGGATCTTCTGGCGAATCGACCAAGGCGATCCGCGCCCGGGCCTGCGCTGGGCTTTTCCTCTGGCGGTGTTTGCGGCTATCTTCTCGAAGGGGCCGGTGGGCATGCTCTTCCCGCTGGGCGGCTGCCTGGCCTGGCTGCTGTCGGAAGGCCGGCTGCGTGATTTCGGCCGGGCCTGGGGCTGGCGCTGCTGGCTCACGCTGGTCCTGCTTTGCGGCTTCTGGTGGGGCATGGCCTGGCTGGAAGGAGGCCGCGACTATATTGATAATCTGCTCGTCCACCAGACGGTCGGCAGGGCGGTCGACGCCTTCCACCACAAGCGTCCCATCTATTGGTACCTTCTCGTCATCTGGTATGCCATGGGTCCCTGGTCGCTGCTCACCATCCCCGTCGGTGCCTGGGCGGCGGCCAAAGGCCGCCTGAAAGCGCCGGACCTGGCACTCGCCCGCTATTTCCTGCTCATCTCGGCCACTTTCTTCGTCGTGATGTCGCTGATGAGTTCCAAGCTGCAGATCTACCTGCTGCCGATGTTCGGCTTCGTCAATTACGCCTGCTATATGATCCTGGCTTCCACCCATCAGGAGGATCACTCAACGGTCGTCCTGACTGTCACATATGCCGTGGCAGGCACGATGCTGGCCGCCTGTGTCGTCGCCGGATTCTTCTTTCCCTCAATTTTTTAGCCCGAGAGGGATAACTTTACCGGCAAATCGTTACATTTGTGAGATAATTCAATACAATGGCACAGAATCCCCCTCTGGCGCGACTTGAATTGAGCCGCAGCGGCATCCGGAACAACTTCCAGCATTTCCGTTCCCTGCTCCGCCCCGAGACCAAGATGCTCATCCTGGTCAAGGCCAACGGCTACGGACACGGCGCCGTTCCTTTTGCCCTCGAAATGGAAAGCCTGGGCGCCTCCTATCTGGGTGTGGCGCTCCCCGGCGAAGGCGTCGAACTGCGCAAGGCCGGCATCTACCTGCCGATCCTCGTGCTGACCACCGGCACCGACGATTACCCTGAAATGATCCGCTATGGACTGGAACCGGGCATGCCCGACCTTTTCGCGCTCACGCGCCTGCGCGAAGAACTGCGCAAGGCCGGCCGGAAAGACTATCCCGTCCATATCAATATCGATACCGGCATGCACCGGCTTGGTTTCATGGAGCGGGAGATTCCTGCACTCATCGATTTCCTGGCCGAAAGTCCTGAAATCCACATCGAGGGCCTGTATACCCACCTGGCCGCCTCCGACGAAGTGCAGCACGACGAATTCACCCTCGGCCAGATCAAGCTTTACGACAAACTGAGCACACAGATCATGCAGCATCTGCCCTACAAGCCGCTCCGCCACGTGCTCAACTCGGCCGGCATCGAACGCTTTACGGAATACCAATACGACATGGTGCGCCTGGGCATCGGCATCTACGGCATCAGCGCCATCTCCGATCCCCGGCTCAAACCCGCCGCCTTCTTCCGCTGCCCCATCCTCCAGATCAAGGACCTGCTGCCGGAAGACGGCACCATCGGCTACGGCCGCCACGGCATCCTCCACGACGGCATTACCCGCTCGGCAACGCTTTGTGTGGGATATGCCGACGGAATCAACCGTCACCTGGGCTGCGGACACGCCAGCTTTGAAGTAAATGGACAACTCGCCCCCACCATCGGAAACATCTGCATGGATATGTGCATGCTCGACGTCACCGGCATCGACTGCCAGGAAGGCGACATGGTGACCATCTTCGGCGATAAACCGACAGCCGGCGACCTGGCCAAGGTGCTCGATACCATTCCCTACGAGATTTTCACCTCCGTTCCGCGCCGCGTGAACCGTGTGATCATCGACTGACCCCCTCTGAAACTAAAACCAAATCAAATATTTACTATTATGGCAACTGAGAAACTCGACATTATGCAGACCATCAGGGACGGCGTCCAATATGGCCTGAAAAACTTCTTTCCCCTGCTGCTGATGGTCATCCTCTATGTGGTGACTCTCTGGATTCCTTATCTCAACGTGGGAACCACCATTGGCCTGTACAAGGCCATCATCGGTATCGGTCGTGGCGAGACGATCGACCCGGTCTCCATTTTCTCGAAAGACAACTTCAAGAACCTCAGCGGTTTCTTCCTTCTGCTGGGCCTGCTGTACATCGGCATCGTCGTGGCCTTCTTCTTCATGTTCATCCCGGGCATGGTGATGAGCATCGCCTGGGGCTTCGCCGTCTATTTCTTCATCGACAAGAAAGTTTCCCCGCTCAAGTCGCTCCAGTTGAGCTATGACACCACCTTCGGCAACAAGTGGCGGATCTTCTTTACGGAACTGCTCTGCGGCATCCTGATCAGCATCATCTGCTGCATCTTCGTCGCCATCCCGAAAGTCGGCGCCGTGCTGGCCGGCATCGCCACCGTCCTCTGCAGCGCCATCATGGTGGCCGTCGAAGGCGTGATGTACGACTTCTTCTCCAAGAAGGCCGATGACATCCTGAACAAGAAAGACGAGAAACCTGCCTGCACCGCTCCCGTGGTCGAGGCCGAAGTGGACGAGGTCACCGACACTGTCCCCACCGAAGCGTAAGCTCCCGCTGATGCACAAGGTATTCCTGCCGATCTACCGCTACCTCCGCGGCCACAGGGCCGTGATGTACACACTGCTGATCGTCAGCTCGCTCGTCTTCCTCTATTTCGGACTCCAGCTCCGGTACGAGGAAGACGTGGTGAAGTTGCTTCCTCGCTCGAGTATCGACAGCGAACTGGCCTTCAGTGATATCGAACTGAAAGACAAAATTTTTATCCAGATCACCTCGGCCGATCCCGAGCAACCGCTGGATACCTGGACGCTGAGTGACTACATCGACGAGTTCTGCGCCTCCCTGATGGCGCGCGACACGGCCGGCCGCTACATCATCGGCATCCTCAGTTCACTCGATCCAGGCATGATGCTAGGAGCCATGGACTATGGCTTCGAGCACCTGCCTTCCCTCATCGACACCGCCTTCTATGCCGATTTCGCCGCGGCGCTCTCCCCCGATGCCATGGCCGCGCAGATGGCCCGCAACAAGGAGCTCATCGACGCCGACATGACCGGACAGACCACGCAGATGGTCTGCACCGACCCGCTGGACCTGCGCGACATTTTCCTGTCGCATATGTTCCCAGGTGGCCTGGAATCGGGCTCTGTGGGTGATTTCACAATGGAAAACGGCCATTTCTTCTGCCCCGACAAGACCGTGGCGATGGCCTTCCTTTCGTCGACCATCTCGCAGACGGACTCCGGCACCGGCACGCGATTCAACCGCATCCTCAACCAGGAGCGGAAGCGCTTTGAAGAAGCACACCCCGACGCACACGTGCTGTGCCACGGAAATCCGCTCGGCGGCGTCTCGAATGCCAGCACCATCAAGACCGACCTGGTGTGGACCGTCGGCCTCTCGCTGCTGGTCATCCTGATCCTGCTCCTGCTGTGCTTCCACAAACTGCGCTTCATCGTCCACATGCTGGCCCCCGTCGTCTACGGCACCTTCTTCGCCCTGGCCTGTGTCTACTGGATCAAGGGTTACATGTCGTTCATGGCCCTGGGCCTCGGCGCCATCATCCTGGGCGTTGCCCTGAGCTACTGCCTGCATGTGCTCATCCACTACTATTTCGTGGAGAATGCCGAGCAGATGCTGCGCGAAGAATCCACCCCCGTGGTGCTGGGCTGCCTGACCACCATCGGCGCCTTCCTGGGCCTGCTCTTCACGGAGAGCGAGTTGCTGCGCGACTTCGGCCTGTTCGCCACTTTCGCCTTGCTGGGCAATACGGTCTATGCCCTGGTGTTCCTGCCCCAGTTCCTCAAAAAGGAAGATATCTGTTACAAGAAAGAGAAGGGTTTCCCGGCCATCGACCGATTCAACAACCTGCCCTGGGACAGCAATCCTTGGATCCTGGGGACGATGACCGTGCTCCTGGTTGTCGGCATCGTGATGAGCCACCGCGTGGGTTTCGACTCCGACCTGCGCAACCTCAACTACGTGAATGAACCGCTGGGAGAAAGCCAGACGCTCTATTATGAAAAGAATGAGGACGGCAACTTCTCGCAATATTATGCGGCCTACGGCGAGACCCTTGACGAGGCCCTGGAATGCAACAAGCTGCTGACCCGGCGGCTGGATTCGCTCCAGAAGACAGGCCTGCTGACCCGTTATTCCTCGCTGGTGCCGCTGCTCTTCCAGTCGCAACACGACCAGGAACTCCGCATCGCCGCCTGGAAAGCATTCTGGACGCCCGAGCGGATTGCCCGCACCCGGAGCGACCTGGCAGTGGCTGCCCGGAAGCAGCAACTCGACCCGACCAGCTTCGAGCCTTTCTTCGCCCTGCTGGAAAGCGACTATGAGCCGGCTTCGCTCTACGACGCCGACATCATCCCGCACGAACTGATGTCCAATTTCGTGGAACACCAGGCCAGCGGACGCTGGATGGTCTTCTCGACGGCAGTATTTGCCGAAAAAGACAAGGATATCGTCAACGCGGCGCTGGTCGATGGTCCGCAGTCCGTGGTGCTGGAACCCTTCTACTACTGCCGCGATATGGTGCAGATCGTCCACGACGACTTCCAGATCACGATGTGGATCTCCTCGATCTTCGTGCTGCTGGTGCTGCTGATCTCGTTCCGCAGAGTCTGGGTGGCCCTGGTGGCCTTCTTCCCGATGTTCCTGTCGTGGTACGCCCTGCAGGGCTTCATGGCCATCCTGGGACTGCAGTTCAACCTGATCAACATCGTCATTGCGACCTTTGTGTTCGGTATCGGGGTGGACTACAGTATTTTTGTGATGGAAGGCCTGCTGCAGGAAGCCCGTACGGGCTCGAAGGAACGGCTGGCTTACCACAAGACCGCCATCTTTTTCTCCGCGGTCGTGCTGATCATCGTCATCGGTTCCCTGATCTTCGCCCGGCATCCGTCCATCCGCTCGACCGGCATCATCTCTCTCATCGGCATGGTCTTCACCATCCTGATGACTTATTGTCTGGAACCTTTCGTTTTCCGCTGGTTGCTGAAATTCCCTTTCTTCAGCAAGCGGCTCCGGAAAGAAGGACAAAAACAAGCATAGATGGAACGGATCGACGGCCAACTCTATCTATCGATGGTCCGCGGCGGCGCTGCGTGCCTGAATGCCCGTCGGCAGACCATCAACGACCTGAATGTCTTCCCCATCCCTGACGGCGATACGGGCGACAATATGTACATGACCATCGAGTCCGGGTGCCGGGTGGCACCCGGACCGCTGGGCGAGACGGCAGCCGCCGTCTCGAAAGGCATGCTGACCGGAGCGCGCGGCAATTCGGGCGTGATCCTTTCGCGCATCTTCGCCGGCATCGCCCAAGTACTGTCGGGCGTGGAAGAAGCCGACCTGCAGACGCTGAAAAAAGCGATGGCCTGCGGCGTGGAATCTTCCTACAAGGCCGTGGCCACACCTGTGGAAGGCACCATCCTGACGGTCTTCCGCGAAGCGGTTGCCGCAGCGGAGGACAGCCCGGATATCGACAATTATTTCGACCGGTTGCTCTCCGCCATGGAGGTTTCGCTCCAACATACGCCTGAATTGCTCGACGTGCTCAAGCAGGCCGGCGTCGTGGACAGCGGTGGAGCGGGCCTGCTCCAGATCGTGGAAGGCATGCGTGCCGTCCTGCATGGGGATACCCCGGCCCTGCCCGTGGAAACGGCGGATACCGCACATCCGACCGTCGACCTGGATGCCTTCACCGAAGACAGCGTGCTGGAATTCGGCTACTGCACGGAATTCCTCCTGCGGCTCCAACGCAGCAAAGTCGACCTGGAACACTTCGACGAAAGCCTCCTGTCCGACTGGCTGGCCGCCCACGGAGAATCCCTGGTGTTTTTCCGCGACGGCAGCATCATCAAGGTACACGTCCATACCCCTACCCCCGGAGATATCCTCAACCACTGCCAGCAGTTCGGTGAATTCCTGACCCTCAAGATTGAGAACATGACGCTCCAGCACCACGAAAACCATATGGACGAGCGCTTCCATGTGGGCCGCAAGGCGCTGGGCATTGTGGCCGTGGCAGCGGGAAAGCCCCTGCAGGATGCCTTCCGGGAAATGGGCGCCGATGAGGTGATCGAAGGTGGACAGACCATGAATCCGCCTGTACAGGCGTTCCTGGAGGCCTTCGACCGGATCGGGGCCGACAGCATCCTGGTGCTGCCCGACAACGGCAACATCCTGCTCACGGCTCGGCAGGCCGCAGCCCTGTACGACAAGGCCCGCATCGAAGTACTGACGACCCGGAACCTCGGAGAGGGGTATTTCGCCCTGGCCAGCATCGACCGGTCCCAGCCCATCGAAGACATCGCGGAAACCATGGCCGAAGCGCTGCAGGGCACCGTGACCGGCATGATTTCACAAGCGATCCGCGACAGCCAGGCCGGACATGCCGGCGACTATCTGGGATTCAGCGACAAAGACATCCTCTGCGCATCGGCCGACCGGCAGCAGGCCCTGCTGGATCTGGCCGGCAAACTCGATATGGGCAGCTACGACATCGCCCTGCTCCTGACGGGCGCCGACGTGACCCCCGAAGACGCCCGAAGTGCCACCGAGGCACTCACCCGACAATACACCTGCACGGAAATCACGCAGATTACCGGCGGACAACCTGTTTACGACTTTATTCTCCTGCTATGTTGACCCTTTTTACTGACACCGACACCGACATGACCCCCGCCGTCGCGGAGGAATACGGTTATAAACTCATCAGCATGCCCTACAGCGTGGACGCCAAGACCGTCTACCCGTATGTGGATTTCGACCAGTTCGATGCCAGAAGCTTTTACGACATGCTGCGGGCCGGCACCCTGCCCACCACGAGCGCCATTTCGAAAGAACGCTACCTCTCCTATTTCGAGCCTGAATTCAAGGCTGGCAACGACATCCTCTACGTCCACTTCTCCCGGGCGATGACCATTACATTCGATGCCATGGACCAGGCTGTGGCAGAACTCCGGGAACGGTATCCCGAACGCCGCTTCTACGCCATCGATACCAAGGGGATCACCACCATGAGCTACGCCATCGTCCGTGCCGTGGGTGACCTGGTCAAGGCGGGAAAGAGCATCGACGAAATCATGGAATGGGCGAAGACGGAAGTGGACCATTACGCAATGTATTTCTTCGCCGACGACCTGAAGTTCTTCCGCCGCAGCGGCCGCGTCAGCGGACTGGCCGCCACGATGGGAACCCTGATCGGCATCCGGCCCATCATCTACATGTCGGCCGAAGGCAAGATGGTCTCCTGTGGCTCGGTGAAAGGCCGTGCCAAGGCCATGGACTACCTGCTGGAGAAAGTCGCTGAACTGGGAGACCATGTGCAGGACTACCGCTTCTATGTCGGCCACACGGACGCACCGGAACTGGCGGAACAGCTGGCCGGACGTCTGAAAGAGCGTTTCGGCGAGAACCTCCCCATCGAATTCGTGGTCACCAATCCCACGGCGGGCAGCCATTCCGGCCCCAACGGCGTCGGGGTATGCTTCCACGCCAAACATCGCTAGACCATGGTCGAGGTTGTCGAAGTCTCCTCACGTCGGCAGCAACGGGAATTTCTCGAATTCCCCCTCAAGCTCTACAAGGGGAATCCCTGGTTCGTCCCTCCCCTCTATGCCGATGAAAAGAAGATGTTCCGGAAAGACTATGTCTATTCGGACTGCTGCCAATGGGTCTGTTACAATGCCTACAGCGACGGCGTGATGGTCGGCCGCATCCAGGGCATCATCCAGGTGGCTGCCAACGAAAAGAACGGTGAACGGCGTGCCCGTTTCAATCGTTTCGATGCCATCGACGATCCGGCTGTTTCCAAAGCCTTGTTCGAGGCGGTTGAACGCTGGGCCCGCGACAAGGGGATGGATACCCTCTGCGGCCCGCTCAGCTTTTCCGACCTGGAGCGCGAAGGCCTGCTGATCGAGGGATTCGACCAGCCGCAGACCTTCGAAGAGCAATACAATGCTCCATACTATCAGCAGCATATCGAGCAGCTGGGCTTTGTCAAGGAAGTCGACTGGCTTGAATCACGCGTCTACGCACCCGAAGACTACAACGGGGACCTCGACAAGGTCACCGAATTCATCTTCCGTTGCAACAAGCTCCATTTCGGGCCCGCCAAGAACACCGCCGATTTCCTCAAGCGGTACCAGGATGGCATCTTCCATCTGATTGACATATCGTACGAGGGCCTGTACGGAACCGTGCCGTTCACGCCCCGGATGAAGAAACTGATGATCGACAACTTCCGGCTGGTCATCGACCTGAAATACACGGCCGTCATCCTCGACGAGAACGACCGGATGGTCTGCTTCGGCTTTGCCATTCCCGCCATCGCCCCCGCCCTCATCGGGACGAAAGGGAAATACACACCCCGTGTGCTCTGGCGGTTGCTCCGCTGCATCCGGCACCCCAAGGTGATTGACCTGTGCCTGATCGGCGTGGATCCGGCCTACCTCAACAAAGGCGTATCTGCCGCCTTTGCCGCCGCCATCATGCACATGCTGCGCGACACGGACGTCGAATACACCGAGACCAATCTCAATCTCGAGGACAACTACGCCATCCTGAACTTATGGAAGCGATTCAACGCCGTGCAGGCGAAACGCCGGCGGGCCTACGTGAAAAAGCTGGTTTGATCAGTAGGTAAAGATGTATTCGGTGGAAATACCGCCGAATTCCTCGAGCACCATCCGCACAGGATGTCCCTTCTTGTTGTATTCCATGATGATTTTGGAATAGCCGCGGGGAGCCGGTTTGCGGGCCTTCATCTCAACGGTCTTGATACCGCCCTTCTCGGAAACGGTCATCTCCGCATCGTTGTCGGCGGCTGCTTGCTCGCAATTCCCCATGATACAGTTGAGAAGCGTATTGCGCATGTTGCGGAAACGGGCATTCTTCTCGGTATCGATGGAAAGCTGCTGGCCCTGCGAATTGGAGCGCAGCATCGGACCGGAGATGATCAGATACTCTCCTTCGGGCTGGGTGTAGGTCATCGTCAGGTTATCGGGAGCATTGAAGGATATGACGCCCTCCGAACGGATGACCTTGCCGATGGCCCGAATTGTCCTGGCCTGCGTGAATGTACAGCTGAGTTCCTGTGCTCCTGCCAGCAAAGTGATGCAGGAAAATACGAAAATCAAAAATATTTTTTTCATTTTCAACACTTTTCTTTGTTTGATGCGACAAAGATAGCGTAATTATTCCTAAATTTGTGCCAAACCCTCAAAAAATGGACAGAATCGAGCCCTACTGGAACGCGGCAGAAAGTCTCAACAACTTCGTTTTCAGCATAAAGCAGGTAGAAAGAACCGGATATACCGATTTCTCCGATGTACCGCAAACTAAACTTCCTTTCTATACTTTCACTTATCTCACCGAAGGAGAAGTCTTGTTGGAGGTGGAAGGGAAAACCTACCTCTGCCAACCGGGGCAACTGGTGATCATTCCGCAAAAGATCCCCTTCCGCGTACTGTATTTCAAAGGGAACGCAGGATATGAATGCGGCTTTTCACTGCGGATGGTGAAAGATCTTTCCTACGATTGCCTGCACAATCCCCAACCGCTGCGCCAAACCTTCACCGGCGAGGAAGCCGCCTTCACCCAGATGCTGCTGACACAGCTCCTGAAAGCCCACCAGGCGAAGGACTTCCGGATGGTGGCCAGCGCGCTCGATCTCTTCCTGTGCAGGCTCCAGACCCCCGAAAACCATCCCTCCAACACTACGGTCGCCCATTTCCTCGAAAAAGTCTTCGACCGCAGCCGGAAACCGGGCAAGGTATCGGACTATGCTTACGAGCTCTGCATCACGCCCAATTATCTCAACCGCCTGGTACGCAACCAGACCCATCACTCGGCCATGGACTGGATCGAAATTTCGCGCCTCAACCTGGCCAAGGCCCTGCTCCGGCAGAACGAGATGCAGATAGCAGAAATCGCCGTGGCCGTCGGCATCGACGACCAGTCGTATTTTACGCGCTTCTTCAAGAAGAATGCGGGCTGCACCCCGTCCCAATACCGGGACATGGTACTAAAAAGTACAAATTAATTATACTAGTCTAAAACAGGATTTCTGCACAGAAAGAGGAGCGGTCTGATACCCTCCCCTCGACTGCCCATCCTCCCTCCACGGGGGCGCGGAATAATTCGACCGTTTCGCCGGGCAACACTTCCTTGTTGAAATTGATGCGGACCGATCGTACCCGCTGAGAAGAAACCAGGTCGAAATCGAGACAGTCCATGGCCCAGACCATATACTTGGCGTTGTTGGCATGGCCCACGATGTCGACGTCGGAATAAGCCACCCGGTGCTCGGCCATCTCTTCGATGTTCTCTGCAGGCAGCACCACTTTGCCGCAAGGCGTGTCGATGGCGCTTTCATGGCACTCCGTATCGAGCGGCAGTTTCCCTTCCAGGTGTTCGCGCCGCAGCAGGCGACGGGAGGCCAGGTCGATGATCAGCCACGAGGAAGTGGCCAGGACGGCCGGTTGCCCGTCGTCGCCCAGCATCCGGAAATCGCGTACGTAGAAGGGACCCTCGAATCCTTTGTGCCAGGTCTGGAGCTCGACGACGTCTTTCCACCGCGGCATACGGACGAATTCGATGTGCATCCGCGAAAGCACCCAGGCTGTGCCGTAGCGCTGAAGGTCTTCGTAGCCGAAGCCGAGAGATTGCGCCGACACATAGGCAATCTCCTGGGCCATGTCCATGAAGGATCCCGGTTTGAGATAGTGGGCGATGTCGGTGTCGTAGCAGGTCACCGTCAGCCGCTGGGTGGTTTTCTTAGAGACTGGCATCGATACGGAGGGATTGGTCGTAGAATGAAATGTCGTTGACGGTCAGGTGTTCGAAGAGGGTCTTCAGCTGCGGGACAGCGTCGAGACAGAGGACGGCGCGACCGCTCTGGAAACTCTCCACGAGACCTTCGGGCAGTTTGTCCAGCAGTTTCCGCGAGGCCATGTCAAGGGCCATGTTGCCGGCAGGGCCGGCATCGAACTGGAGGACGGCCCGTGGCGGTGCAAATTCCACCACCCGCATGTCAACGTTGATGGTATGGGTGACGGGTTTGTTGAGAATCGGCAGCGTAATGGTGGCGTCGTAGATGAGCGTCAGCGTATCCGCATCCTTGTAACGGAGTCCGAGCGACTGCCCGCTCTTCTCCCGGAACAGGCGGGAAAGTTCGTCGTATGAAGCGGAGAGAATCATCGGTTATGAAATATTTTTTTCAAAATTAACGAATGTTTCACAATATTTGCATAGCAGGGCGGAAGAATACGCCCAAATAACGATGAATTGACAATGAAACGCATCTCCATACTTCTTTTCCTCCTCTTCGCAGGAACCGGCATACAGGCACAGGGGCTCTCTTTTAGCGAGGAAGAGTTGGACTACTCCATCCGTCACAATCTCTTTCCGGGTACGATCGGCACGATGAACTTCCAGGGCAAGGAATGCCCGGAAGGCTATCACGTCGACGCCGTGCTGAAAGCAGCCGTCGGCAGCATCTATACCCTGGACTGCACTTATGGCGCGACCTTCTGCAACGACGCTGCCCTGACCCCTGTATCGGCCACCCGCAGCCAGGTCGAGAAAAAATACTGGGCAAAGGGACGCTACGACTGGTCGGCTCCCGGAAAGGTCCACCTCGACGTAACCAAGAGCACCCGCCCTCCCCGTGACGAAATGCTCGAATGGGATGGCATGGTCCGCGACCTGCTGGGCACCATCTGGTGGCTCCGCACGCTGGACTACAGCAGCCCCCGGCCCGCCGACGGCAACAACGCGTTGCTGCTCGACCACGACGCCCTGCCGGTCGTCATTTCTTCTTTCCAACGGAAGACAGTCAAAATCGACGGCACGCAGACCCCGGTGATCGAGGTCGCCCTGGCACACGATGGAAAAGAAGCCCTGCGGGTGACACTCAGCGACGATGCCCGCCGCATTCCCCTGAAATTCTCCATCGCCCTCCCGTTCGGAAACATCAAGGGGACGCTCAAGAAGAAGGCGGAGTAGGTGTGCCGGCGTGCGGTACGGACAGGGGCAAGTCCTTCTGAGAAAGATAGAACATGTAGAGGATGGCGGGTTTCGTGCCGCGGTTCTCGCCGTAGTGGATGGTGTCGACCATCTCCACAAGGGTCTCGCCCGCATGCACGGTTTTCTCCCTGCCATCCTGTCCGATGATGGTCAGCTCTCCCTCTGCCAGCAAACCGAAATTGATCACGGGATGGTGGTGACATTCCAACCTTTTTCCGGCAGGAAATTCATACTTCACGGCTACCAGTTCGGGACGGCCCGTCAGATAGTCGGGCAGCTCCACGCCATCCCAGCTCTGGCTGGTACGAAACAACTCGGTGCGTTGTACCTGCCGGGCCGGATTTTGTTTTTTGCGTGTATTCATGGGAATCAGTCGTTAATGAGACACTTGCCCGTCATTTCCCCGGGCTGTTCCAGCCCCATGATATGAAGGATGGAAGGGGCCACGTCCGACAAGGCGCCGTCCTGCACTTTCGCCTTCTTGTTCTTCGTCACGTAGATAAAGGGAACGGGATTGACAGAATGCTGCGTGTTGGGCGAGCCGTCGGCATTGATGGCATGGTCGGCGTTTCCGTGGTCGGCTGTGATGATGGTTTCATAACCCATCTTCCGGGCCGTTTCCACTACCTCGTCCAGGCACTGGTCAATCGTCTTCACGGCCGTTTCGATGGCAGGGTAAACTCCGGTGTGCCCCACCATGTCGGCGTTGGCGAAATTCACCACAATCCAGTCGTACTTCTTGGTCTTGAGCGCCTCGACCAATTTGTCCTTCACCTCGAAAGCAGACATCTCGGGCTTCAAGTCGTAGGTGGCCACCTGGGGAGAGTTCACCAGGATGCGGTCTTCCCCCTCGAAGGGCTCTTCCCGCCCGCCATTGATAAAGAAGGTCACGTGCGCATATTTCTCCGTCTCAGCGGCGTGCAACTGCTTCAAGCCCTTGCCGGCGATATACTCGCCAAGCGTGTTTTGTACGTTCTCCTTGGGGAAAAGGATATGTATCCCCGTGAAGGTATCGTCATAAGGAGTCATACAGTAGTACTGCAGGCCGGGAATGGTCGTCATACCCTCCCCGACCATATCCTGCTGCGTGAGTACGATGGTGAGCTCTTTGGCACGGTCGCTGCGGAAGTTGAAGAAGATGACCACGTCGCCTTCCTGGATACGGCCGTCAACATTGCTGTTGACGAGCGGCTCCATGAACTCGTCGGTGTTCTTGTGCTCCTCCGTGTGCGTGTCGTAGCAAGACTGTACGCCCGCCACCATGTCCGTCACCGGACGGCCTTTGCCGTTTACCAGCAGGTCGTAAGCCAACTTGATGCGGTCCCAATGTTTGTCGCGGTCCATGGCGTAGTATCGGCCGATGACCGATGCGACAACACCTACCCCCACATCATCCATATGCTTCTGCAAGTCAGCGATGAAACCCTTGCCCGACCTGGGGTCTGTGTCACGACCGTCCATGAAGCAATGCACGTAGCAGTTCTCGACGCCATACACCTGGGCGATGTCGATGAGTTTCAGGAGGTGGTCCAGCGAAGCGTGAATGCCGCCGGTGGAAGTGAGGCCCATCAGGTGAAGGCGCTTGCCAGTCGTCTTGGCATAGCTGTAAGCCGCTTTGATTTCCGGGTTCTCCAGGATGGAGTTGTCGGCGATGGCGCGATTGATCTTCACCAGATCCTGATAAACGACGCGTCCGGCGCCGATATTCAGGTGTCCCGTCTCTGAATTACCCATCTGCCCGTCGGGCAGCCCCACGTACGCGCCCGAAGCCTGCAACGCGGAATGCGGATAATGGGCATACAGATAGTCCATGTAAGGCGTGGAGGACTGCGAGATTACATCACTCTGGCTTTTGTCGCCTCTCCCTTCGGACCGACCGGCGTACACGCCGTGATTACACCTGCTCCGCAGATGAGAAGGAGGGCAATCATCCTTTGCAAGTTCTTTTTCATGGCCTTTAATGCAACGGAGTTAACGGATAGACGATGTTCACGATGAAGATGTTGGCGGCCAGGATGATGATGTTCATCAGCAGGCCGATACGCAAAAAGTCACTGAAGCGGTAGCCGCCGGGGCCGTACACCAGCATGTGGGTGGGCGAACCGATGGGTGTGGCAAAACTGCTGCTGACACTGATCATCAGGGCAATGAGGAAAGGGAACGGCTCGTAGCCCAGTTTCTCAGCAGCCTCGAACATGATGGGGAAAAACATGGCTCCCGCCGCCGTGTTGGAAATGAACTCGGTGATGAAGGTGGCGACAAAGCAGACGGCGGTCATCACCACGAAGGGATTGGTTCCGCAGACGTCGAGGACGCCTGTGGCCAGCCATTCGGCAATGCCGGTTTTCTGGATGGCAAGGCCCAGGACGGCACTGCAGGCGAATACCATCAGAATCTCCCAGTTGATGGATTTCATGGCCTGGTCAACACTGCAGCAACGGAAGAGGACCATGGCGCCGGCGGCAAGGAAAGCACACTGCAGCAGAGGCATGATGCCGAGGGCCGAGAGGACGACCATCGCTATCATGATCGCTGTGGAGACAAGCGTGCCGGGCCCGATGTTCGGCACGTCATCGGAGTCGAAGAAGTGGACATCGTTCCGCAGGGATGCAGTGTCCACATTGATTTGACTCGGATGTATGATCAGCAACGTGTCGCCTGCCTGCAGCACCACCTTGCGGGGCGCCTCGTTGATGCGCTTGCCGCGGCGGGCGACTGCGGCGACCATCAGGTTGTTGTCCTTCTCGAAGGTGCTGTCGGCGATGCTGTGGCCTATGAGACGGCTGCCAAAGTTGACATAAGCTGTGCGAGCCTTACTATCCTTGTCCACTTCTCTCATGGAGAAGATATGGTGGTCGGCGGCGACCAGCTGGTGGCTCTCGGACAGTTCGTATAACTCGTCTATCTGTCCGGCATAGATCAAGTGGTCTCCACCCATGATATACTCATCCTCCGTGATGGGTGCCGCGACATCATCGAAGTGATAGAGCCCGATCAGGCTGCCGCCCTTGACATGGAAGAGGCCGGCTTCGGCCAACGTTTTGCCGATAAACGGATTGTCCGACGGAACCCGCAACTCCACGGTGTATTCCGATGTGGCTTCAAAGGCTTCTTCCGGTGCCTGCCGGTCCGGAAGCAAGCGACGCAGGGCGATGACGGAGAGCACCCCGATGAACAAGCAGAACAAGCCCGGAATGGCCGTGGCCAGCACGTTCATCGCTTCCCCCGTATTCTGCTCGTAGAGTCCGCTGATGATCAGGTTCGGCGGCGTGCCGATCAGTGTGCAGACACCGCCCATTCCCGAAGCGTAACTTAAGGGAATCAGCAGTTTGGAGGGCGAGATACCCAGTTTCTTGGCCCACATCTTGACGATTTTCACGAAGAGGGCCACGACAGTGGTGTTGCTGAGAAAAGAGCTCAGGAAGGCAACAGGCAACATCAATCGCGTCACCGCCTTTGAATAGCTGCCCGGCTGCCCGAGCAAGTGCTTCACAATCCACTGCAGCACACCCGTATGCATCAGTCCCGCGACAACCACGAACAACACGCCGACGGTGATGACAGACGTGCTGCTGAATCCCGAGAAGGCTTCCTTGGCATCCAGGACGCCGGTAACGAACAGGATTCCGATGGCACTGAGGAACACCCAATCGGAGCGTATTTTGGTAAACAGCAGGACACTGAACATGGCCAGCACCGTAACGATGGTGATCCATGCATCCACGCCAAAGCCCAAGAATGTGAATGATTCCATTTCAGTTATTATCACTTCATCCATTTAAAAAGCATAGGATAGACGCCGAAGCCAATAAAGGAGACAATGGCATAGCGTGCACACCGCACCATCAGCGCGGCGGTACTGCCGTTTGACAAAAATTCATCGGAGAAAGGCAGCTTGAGCGCGGTGTTCACTACAAGATAGACCACCAGCCCTCCCAGCAAACGAGCGGCCATCAACAAAGGCTTGCGTGTATCCTCAAAGTGCACGCAATAATCGTCGAGGAGCGTGCCACCCATGAAACCGATCATCAGTCCCACCGCAGTGTAATAATCCGCACTCGTGCAGTAGAAGAAGCCGGGAACGGCCGTGACCAACAGAATGCCGTAGAGCGTGAGCGTACTCTTTACCCGCATTTGAAGCGTCTGAACAAGCACCACACTGATCAAACCCAGCATCCACCCCGCCATCACGTCTGTGGGATAGTGAGCGCCGACCACGAAACGTGAAATGCCCGTCAGCAAAGGAATCACAATCGCAATCACCGTAAACCACCGTTTGCGCAGGTTGATGGCCAGCGAGCCGAACACAGTCACCGCATTGGTCGAATGGGCGCTGGGGAAGGAATAGCCCTGGGCCGAGATGTCGTAGATGTCCGCCTCGGGCTCCACAACACGCAGTATATCAATACCCTCGTGGTCGAAATACGGTCTGCGGCGTATGACGATGTTCTTGATCATGGTGTTCCAGGTCAGCCCCATAATGGCAATCAATCCCACCTTTCTTCCCAACTGCTTGTCATAGCTCCAGTACAGGAAGCCCACAATCAGTATGAGCGGCAGTTCTTCTCCAAACAGGGAGAAGAAGGACATAAACGAGATCCATGCGTCGCTGATGTTGGCCTGGAGCCACTCCATCAGGGTGACTTCCCAGGGAAAGAAAAACGTATTGCCGATTTCTGTCATGATTAAATCGTTTTGATGCGCCACTTTCTCCTGTGGATATATATGGCGCTCTGGATCCAGACACAAAGCGCATAGACACCATCGGCCGTCCAGCACACGGCGATGTCCGATTGAAAGATGCCGATAATGATGGTGCAGTACACGGCATAGATGCAAAGGGCCACTGCGTCGATGCGGAGACAGACACGTGTATCTCCCGTTCCCGCGACGGACTGAAGATACACATTCCACGGCAGGGTTAGCAGCATGGCCGCACACATCACCCATAGCGTGGGAACGGAACCTTGGATCAGGGAAGGAATATCGGTAAACAGGCTGATGATCTGGTGCGGGAAAATGGCAAAGATAGCCAGCAGCGGCAGCATCGTCACGGTACAAAGCATCACTACGCGCCGGATAATCGGGAACACGCCATCGGGATGGCCTTCGCCGATGATGTTGCTCACCAGCGTTGCCGCCGTAGAGGCAAAGGCCGCCGAGAAAACGAACGGTACCTCGGAGATACTCCGCACGATGTTGGCGATAGCCAGCTGCTCCTCGCCCAAATGCTCGATGAAGAGGAAGAATAGCAGCCACACGGAAATATTCAACACATACTCCAGCATTACCCAGGAGGCTGTGGAGAATATGTGCTTGAACTCCTTCCATACGGGTTTGACCAGCGTTTGCAGGCCGTATTTCTTATCGGCCGTAAAGAAAGCCCATAAGACAAAGAAAAGGAGAGAGATGCCTTCCGCGATGGTCGATGCCAATGCGGCTCCCTTGATGCCCATCGCCGGTGCGCCCAGGTGACCGAAGATGAGCACCCAGTCCAAAAAGATATTGCTAGCCACCAGCACGATGGAATTCCAGGTAAGGCTCTTCGTTTCACAGATCCCAACGTAAAAAGCACGGAACAACGCTGTCAAAAAGGCAAAGAGCAGCCCCGGAATCCGCCAGTTCACATAGACGACGGAAGCCGCTAAGATATTCTCCGACCGCAGGATCCCCCGAAGAAGGGGCGGCGACAGAAAATACGAAAGGACCATCGTCAGAAGAGCCAGAGCCGCCAAGAACCAGACGCCCTGCCAGAAAACGCGTCCGATAGCGCCGAAGCCCGTTCCGCTCTCGCAAGCCTCCCCGTTGCGCCGGCCGATGATGATTTGGACGCCGATGGAGAAGCCAAATCCCAGCATATACAGAATCGTGAAATAGACGCCGGCGATAGCCGAGGCACCCAGCTCAATCTCCCCGACACGGCCCAGAAAGGCCGTGTCGGTCATACCCAGCAGCTCCTCCATCACCAGCGCCACCAGGATGGGGAAAGTGATCCTCCAAATGGATTTGAAGGAATAATGCTCAGGGAGCTTGAATGTTGAATCAGTGCTTTTCATGCAACGCGTCAGCAGACTCTCTTGGACGACCCGTTTCCAAGGCGCTCTGCCCAGGACATCATCAGGTCCTCCCTTCTTCCGAACAGATCTTTCTCCGAACAGATCTTTCTGCATGCCGATGACATCGTCGAAGACCATCGTCTGGCGGTCGTCCCCCGAGAACTTCTTCCACACATATTTTTCGGTGGAGGGGTTGCCCGTCCGGGCGAAGTTGGTCCACATCTCCTTGGCGACGTGGCGGAACGCGCACTCGTCGTTCCCGACGATCGCCCCGCTCCCCATCGGGTCCGGCATGCAATTGTCAAACAGGTACGGAATCTCACACGCGTGTATTGCGCCAAGCTGGAGAGTTGTCACCGGCTTCTTGATGAAGTACATATAGGTGTTGCCGCCGGCGGCAGCGTGCCGGATGGCCATATTGGTGTTACCGGCGCGGAAGTTGAGATCGTTGCAGTATTGCTCCAGCCGGCTTCCCTCGCTTTCGCCATCGAGCGTAGCCATGAACGCGTCGTACATGGCCTTCTCCTGGTCGTTGAGCAGCGCACGATCCCTCTTCGCGATCCACCGCAGCGTATCCGCGAAGCCTTCCTCGCCGCCCTCGAACGGCACGAAGTACCTGATCTCGTCCAGATTGGACCCGATCATCATATCGATCTTGGCCCGCTTCCCGTCTCCCCACATCTTATACATGTCCGCACGGTCTTCGGGCAGCGTGACACCGTCCAGGAGCGGGAAGTTGGCCGTTCCCAGAAGGCAGTTCTTGTCTATCATACTTGCCTTCATGTAGGCGTCAACAAGCTGCCCGGTGGTGAGCGCCATCAGCTCGTCCATGGTCTGGCAGCCCGTTACGGAGAGGAAGTTCTGCGTGACGTGGATGCCGTGCTCCATCGTGTCGCAGTAGGCGATGTTGGCGCTCTGCGCGATGCATCTGCGGAAGAGCCCCTCGCTCCCGTCGATGAGCGGGAGGAACGTGACGCTGGCCGAACCAGCAGACTCGCCGAAAATCGTCACGTTGTCCGGATCGCCGCCAAACCCGGCGATGTTTTTCTGTACCCACCTGAGGGCTTCAAGCTGGTCGAGCAGGCCGAGGTTGCCGGCCTCCTTGAAGTTCTCTCCGCCCGGAACCCGCTCGAAGTTCATGAACCCCATGAAGCCGAGCCGGTAGTCGATGGACACGAACAGAATGTCGGGGCACTGTCTGGAGATGTTGGTCAGGTCGTAGAGGGGCGACGCCTGGGATTCGGCACAGAATCCGCCGCCGTGAATCCACACCATGACCGGTTTCCTGCTGTCCGGGCAGCCGGTATTGCAATATATGTTCAGCACGAGGCAGTCCTCGCCAAATTCCGCCGTCCCCTCCGAGTCGTTCACAGGGCCGATAGGAACATGGCCGGGCTTTGTCGCGTCATACACGCCGTCATCGTCTGCGGCAGGGAGCGCCTTCTGCCAACGAAGTTTCCCCAGCGGCTGCGTAGCATAAGGGATGCCCTTCCAGATAATCAGTTCGTCTGTCTCTTTGCCGATGAAGGTTCCGTTGTTGCACTTGACTGCTTTCATAATATCTTGTTTCATAGTTGGTTATTTATGTGTTACTGTATCAGTTTACCTTTTTTCCGCCGAAATACACTTCCTTGGGCATGTTGTAACTGAAGCCTTCGTGTTCGGCCGTGAGAAGGTCTTTGTCGAAAACCAGGAAGTCGGCATCCTTGCCGGCCTCGATGGAGCCTTTGGCGGCCTCTATGCCCAGCTGCTTGGCACCGTTGATGGTATAGCCGATGATCATTTCTTCAATGTTCATCCGCTCGCTTGCGGGAGGGAATGGCGCAACGGTCCTGCTGTACTCGTCGAACCGGGTCTTCTCGTTGATCCAGCGGGTCATGCCGATTTCCATGGCAAGATAGGGACTCCAGTTCCTGAAATCGCCGTAGAAGACCTCATCGCTGGACCAGGTCACCAGGGCGCCGCTGTCCCACATAGTCTTGCAGCGGAACATGGAATGGGCACGTTTCTCGCCGATAAAGGTGGGCCAGTACTCGATGGGATTGCCGCCTACGTTGCCGCTGTGCCACCAGGGAGTGAAATTGGCCGTGACGCCCAGTTTGGCAAAACGATCCAGATCCGCGTCATCCTGGACCCACAGATGGGCGCAGGTAACCTTTACGCGGTACTTGTCTCCCAGCGCCTTCCTGGCCAGTTCCACGCCGTCCAGCACCACGCGGGACGAGGCCTCGCCGACCGTATGTACGTGGAGGTCCAACCCTTCTTCGTTGAGCTCTTTCAGGATCTCTGCCACCTGCTCTGCATTGAAGGCCGTGGCCCCTGTTACACCGGTGTCCACGTAAGGCGTAACCATCGCCGCGGTCTCGATCTTCAGGGTGCCGTCCATGAAGATTTTCAGCGTGTGCACTTTCATGTGCTCCGTGTTGAATTTCTCCCGGAAGCGCTTCACGCCATCAAGAGCCTCCCTCATTTTTGCGGGCTGGGTAAGCACATAGCATCCATCCACATAGACCGGCAGTTTACCCTGCTTGTCCAAATCCTGCAGATATTCGTAAATGCGCTCGTTCATCCCGTTGTGCTCCGGGAAACCGGCATCAAACACACAGCTCACGCCATACTTGATGGAGCTATCCAGCCAGCGCAAAACCGCCGTGCTGATCTGCTCGTCCGTCAGGTCGTTGATGCCGTCAAAGAGCATGGGCCAGCTGGCGGTCTCAAACGAGTTTCCTGTCATGTGACCATCCTTGCGCACGAAATAAGCCAGCCCGGGAACGGGGTCCGGCGTGGCATCAGTAATTCCGTGCGCCGCAAGGATCCTGGAGTTAACCCAGTTGCTGTGCACTTCGCCTTCCAGGACCAGCATCTCGGCGTCCGGGCATATAGCGTCCAGTTCGTCCTTCGTGAGATCTTCCCCCGCCAGGCACGTGCGTTCCATCATGAACCGGTAACGCTTCAGGCCGGGATTTTTCTGAATCCAATCTGCCATAAAGGCCAGGCATTCCTTCTTTGTGGAACACATCACCGGTACACCCAGATCCAGGTACTCAAATCCGACACCGGTCGTTACATGGACGTGGCTGTCGATGAGGCCGGGCATGATGAACTTGCCACCGAGATCGATAATGTCACCCTCGTACGCCTTCAGGCCGGACTCGTCGCCGACATAGATAAATTTGCCATCCTTCACCACCAGGGCCGTGGCCTTGGAATGTTTCTTGTCTGCCGTAAAGATTCTGGCGTTTTTGATGATTTTGTCTGCTTTCATAGTTATTTCCTGCTTGCCTTATATGCGGCGATACGCTTCGCCACGTTGTCCCTAATGTTGTTATAGAAGATGGAATAGTCGTCCTGGTGGTAGCACTGCGGCCCGGCAAGGTCGGCCATTTCATTGGGTGTAGCTTTGGCGCCAGTTATCACCGTACCACGGGCAAGACACAGCTGCGCATCGGCATCAATGTCACGGATTGCGGTTGCGCCGGTCTCGTCCATAACAATCGAGCCCAGGTTCATACTGGCAGCTGCATACGTCTCGTCGCGCTTCCAGTTCAGCGGGTTGATTGCCACTCCGTTCTTGGCAATAATGAGGTTCGGGAGCGGCAAGTTCGCCTCCACATTCTTCGGGCCTTCGGCGTGCCAGCTTATGATGACACCCGTGTCTGTTTCACCGGTCGCAAACTTAAAGTGCGGGTTGGCCTCCAAGTCTTCCTTCGTGATGGAATAGCCGATGGCGTATGCCGCCACCATGCGCTGATAGTAGTCGGGGTGCTCCTTGAAGTAGCCTTTCAGCACCAGGCGGAGGATGGCTGCGCCTTGGCTGTGTCCCGCCATGACGAACGGACGGCCGTTGTTATAGTGCTCAAAGTAGTAGTCCAATGCGGCGGTGATGTCGGTATAGGGTATGCCGGTAAGCGCCGCATCGATGTTTCCGTCCTTCTCAAAGATTTCAAACGCGTGTTTCAAACTGCTCTGACGGTACATCGGAATAAACAGGTTCGTGGATTCCTCGAACACGCTGGACTTGATTGCGTGCTCGATCGGAATACCCGCCAGTAACTCGGCATTGTCAAGCGTTGCATAGTCGGGGTCACCCTCGTTCGCGCCCATGAATATCGTCGAGTAGATGTAGAACGTGTCAACATCCTTGGTAATCTCAGGAATCTTGTACCAACTGGCTTTATTGGAATAATCAAGGGGAATCATCTTGTTCACAAGTACAAAATTAACGTAAAACTAAAGTGCGTAATACTTGGTGAGGAAATAGGTTCTATCCCAATCTACGATCTTTACCTCGGATTCCTTTTCGGGGTGGATGTCGAACTCGTCGAGGACCATCACTTTCTTGTCCTTCAGGTCGTAGAGCGGCCAGTCAGGAGACGGGCAGCCGGTCTTGGCAAACTGGACCCACATCCTGCGCATAGCCCGGCAGAAGGTCTCATCGAACGCACGGCCCATATCAGAGGTGGCTTCCGGATGATTGAATACGATCGCCAGTTCTATGGCGTGGCCGCATTTCATAATTGGGTCGGGCGACTCCGGCGTGAAAAAGTAGGTGTATGCCTTGCCGCCACCCATCGTCTGGCACTCAGACAACTTGATAATGGGCGCATTGAACCAGCTTTGGCTTAATAGGCTGGCGTCCGGTTGGAACCAGTCTCCCTCCACATCCTTCCTGAAACTATCCACCAGCGCTTTTTCTTCTGCAGGAAGTTGGGAGAGCTTCCCCTTCTTGCGCTCTTCTACCCAGGCACCCCAGCCTTCCAGACCGAAGCTGGACACGAAGAAGTTCATCTCGTCCTTGTTACAGCCCACAAGAAGGCCGATATTTTTTGCCGCACCGCCAGCATAGGCCGCAAATGTAGCTGTGGGCAGATGGATTCCGTCTCTTTCAGGGAATTGATGCAGGAAGAGCAGGGCGTTTGCCGTCTCCAGAAGTTTCTCTCCATCCACCTTCAGGAGATCCGCTACGGTTTTGCAGTCCAGCGCCTCCATCAGTTTTTCGGTGCAAGCAACAGCCTCTTCCGGAGATCTGGTCAGATTGACGGAACCGCTCTCGGCAATGAGGCGACGGAAATACTGCTGAGCGCCCGGAACCAGCGGGAGCAGGGTACAGCTTCCTGCGCCGGCAGACTCACCCCAGATGGTCACGTTGTCGGGATCGCCGCCGAAGGCTGCGATGTTCTCATGCACCCACTTCAACGCCTTCACCTGATCCAGAAGGCCCAGGTTCTGTGCGTCCGGGTAGTCCTGGCCGTCGGGCAGGTGGGACAAGTGCAGGAAACCCATGACACCCAGCCTGTAGGCAATGGTGACAACGATGATATCGGGATTCTCTTTCACGAGATTGACGCAGTCAAACATCGGATCGATGGTTCCGCCTGCCTCAAAGGCACCGCCGTGAATCCATACCATGACCGGCTTCTTCCGGGAAGACGCGTCATCGGACCTGAACACGTTGAGATACAGGCAGTCTTCATCCATATAGTAAAGGGAACCCGTTTCCAACTGTCCGTTGCCATAGGCACTCTTCGCGTTGTAACAGGCCTCATAGACACCGTCATCCGGGACAACATCCACCGGCGCTTTCCAGCGAAGGTCGCCGACAGGTTGCCGGCCGACATACGGAATACCCCGGAACACCGTGATATCCTCCGTTTTACGGCCGACGAAAGTACCATTGATACACCTGACGGCCAGCGACTTGTCATAATTTCCGCCGACGATCGGCTTGTTCTCGCCGCCGAACATCTGTTTCAGCGTCTCTCTAATCTCCTGCAACTCCATAGCCTTTTCTCTTATTCGTTATTTTTTGTTAAGGTAAGCGGCGACACGCTTGTTCGCGTTCTCCTTGATGTTGTTGAAGTAATACATATAGTCGTAGGCGTGGCGGCCATCCGCTCCGAAGAACGCGGCGGAAGCCTTGGCGACATCCTCGGGCACCGGAGGAACTTTGGCATTCGTCACGACCACACCGCGGGCTAGGTTGATCTGCGCGTCCGCACCGACATCCCCGATCTCAGGCTCGCCGGTCACCTCATCCAGCACGACAGAGCCCAGGTTCAGGCTTGCCGGGGCATAGGTTTCGTCAAGCTTCCAGTTGAGGGGGTTGATGCTCCTCGTCTTGGGCAGCACCACCAGGTTGTGAGCGTTGGTCTCCACGTTCCTGGGGCCCTCCGTGTTCCAGGCGACGATGACGCCGGTGTCGCACTCGCCTGTGGCGAACTTCAGGCCGGACTGCCTGTAATACGGCAAAAACACATTGGTGGCCTCTGCGAAGGCAGATGCGTGGTCCCTGTATTCAACCTTCACACCTTCCAGCATTTCTGCGTTGTCAAGCGTCGCGTAATCGGGAGCACCCTCCTCGAAGCTCCCCATAATGTACTCCGTTGCGTAGATGTAGAACGTGTCAACCTTCTTGGTAATCTGAGGAATCTGATACCAATTGGCCTTTTTGGAATAGTCAATAGGAATGTTTTTATCCATATGATTTTAATAGTCTGTTAAAGCATATAATACTTGGTCAGGAAATAGCTTCTGTCCCAATCGACAATCTTGACCTCGGATTCCTTGGCCGGGTGAATGTCAAACTCGTCCAGCACCATCACCTTCTTGTCCTTGAGGTCGTAGAGTGGCCAGTTGGGAGCCGGGACACCGGTCCTGGCGAATTGCACCCACATCCGGCGCATGGCCTTGCAGAAAGCCGCATCGTACTGCCTGCCTTCGATCAGCTCCGGATGCGCGAATACGATGGGAACCTCTTCGAAATGGGCACTCTTCAATATCGGATTAGACGATTCCACCCGATAGAAATACGTGTAGGACTTGCCGCCTCCCATGGTCTGGCTCTCCGACAATTTGATGGCGCCATCGATAAACCAGCTATGGCCGAACAGACGGCTGTCCGGATCCCAGTCCTCGACCGCCCCTTCCTTGCAGTAGCTGTCTATCTTCTCTCTTTCTTCATCCGTCAACAAATGGGCATATTTTTTCGTCTTGCGCTCGGCTGCCCAAATTTTAAAAGCATCCACGCCCCAGTCAGACACGAAGCAATTCATTTCATCCTTGTTGCAGCCCTGGAGGAAAACGATGTCCCTGGCCGCTCCGTTCTCGTACGCCTCCCAGGGGTTCAGAGGCAGGATGCGTCCGTCTCTGACGGGGAAGATGCGGAATCTGACGGCCTCTTCTGCCGTATCCACCAGCGTCCGGGCGTCAACTTTCATCAGATCGGCAACCGTCTTGCAGCCGAGGGCCTTCATCAGATCGTTGGTGGTGGCGATGGATTCCTCCAAAGAATTCGATTGTCCGGGGGCGCCGCTTTGGGCGATCACCTTCTTGAAATACTGCCGGGAGCCCTTGATCAGCGGCTGCATGGTCACACTTCCGGCGCCGGCCGATTCACCCCAGATGGTCACATTATCGGGGTCGCCGCCGAAGGCTGCGATATTCTCATGAACCCACTTCAGCGCCATCTTCTGGTCCAACAGCCCCAGATTCTGTGCGTCAGGATAGTCCTTGCCATCGGCCAGGTGTGACAAATGGAGGAAGCCCAGAACGCCGAGCCTGTACTGGATGGTAACGAAAATCACATCAGGATTCTCTTTTACCAGATTCGTACAGTCAAACAGTTCAAAGCCGGTCCCGCCTGAAACAAAAGCGCCGCCGTGAATCCACACCATGACCGGCCGCTTCACCGCAGAGACATCGTCCGCCTTCCATATGTTCAGATACAGACAGTCTTCCCCCTGATCGTCGATGAGCGACAGATCCTGAACGGACCATTTTTCAAAATGAAAGGCTTCATAGACGCCATTGTCCGGTTTAACGTCCTCTGGCGCCTTCCAGCGCAACGCGCCTACAGGCTGCCGGCCTACGAACGGAATGCCTTTGTAGGAAATGATATTCTCCGTCTTCGTACCCACGAAAGTACCGTTGATACACTTGACGGCCAGCGACTTGTCATAATTGCTGCCGCTTATCTTCTTGTTCTCGTCAAACATCTCAGTTGTGGTTTTGAATGATCACTCCGTGTTTTTTTAATTCCATTTCTTTCCGCCCAAATACACATCGGCCGGGGCGTTGTAGCTGAAGCCCTCGTGCCCGGCCGTGAGCAGGTCGTTCTCGAACACCAGGAAATCGGCATCCTTGCCCACTTCGATGGAGCCTTTTTTCGCCTCGATGCCCAGCTGTTTGGCGCCGTTGATGGTATAGCCCAGCAGCATTTCTTCGATGTTCATCCTCTCACTTGCAGGGGGGAAAGGGGCAACAGTTCTGCTGTATTCGTCGAACCGGGTCTTCTCATTGATCCAACGTGTCATGCCGATTTCCATGGCCAGATAGGGACTCCAGTTCCTGAAATCGCCGTAGAATACCTCATCGCTGGACCAGGTCACCAGCGCGCCGCTGTCCCAGGCTGTCTTGCAACGGAACATGGAATGGGCGCGTTTCTCGCCGATAAAACCGGGCCAGTACTCGATGGGATTGCCCCCCACGTTGCCGCTGTGCCACCAGGGCGTGAAATTGGCTGTAACGCCCAGTTGGGCAAAACGGTCCAGATCGGCGTCGTCC
>CACZWU010000011.1 GCA_902784965.1 uncultured Bacteroidia bacterium
ACCGACGTGAACGTCGTGATGCCGGCGGTCCGCTACTACGACCGGCATCCCTCCGGCGACCGGCGGGCGAAGGCGTGGTATTATCTGGGGAGGATACAGCAAAATGGGATGGATTATCCGGCTGCGAGCATATCATTGCTGAAGGCGGAAAGATATGCAGAAAATGCGTCTGACAATGATTTTAGATCATTGGTGTACCTTTCAATATCTACAGTTTACGGTCAAACACATCTTCACGAGGAGGCGTTAGATTACGCGGAGCGCGCATACAAACTCTTCCTTCAAGCTTGCGATACCATCAATGCCAATGCTGCATTGTTCACAATGGCACAGGATCTCAACAATGTCGGCAGATATGAGGAGTCTGATTCCTTGTATCGACTTCTGATTGAGAAGAAGGAGGTTCATCCCAATCTGAATAACTCCATGAAATGCGGATATGGACTTCTACTTGTTTCCTATCGTGAAGATTTTGAAAAAGCTGTCTCCATTTTCGAAGAAGTCATTGAATCCGGTGGATCATTGAAACAAATGAATTACTGGGGTGCCTATGCGTATGCACTTGCGCGAACGGGAAACCAGACCAAGTCTGATCAGCTATTCCGGCAGATTGAAAGCAAGAGTAGGCCCAATACGCTCTCCTATCCTTATTGGAAAAGCAAGGCTGATGCCTATGCAGGCGATTATGCCTCCGCCTACCGCCATCAGAAAAATGCTTCTGAGATTCAAGAATGGAATGTCAAGTCGGTATTGAAACAATCCGTGATCAAAGCCCAGAAAGAATTTCTGGAGGAGATGAACCTGGAATCCGAACGAACAGCCCGGAGACAGCGGCTCATCGGAGGAATCGCCATTGCTGGATTGATGGTCATCATCTTTCTTTTGGCATTGTTCTTCAAACACCGTAGCAATAGGTCTGCCCAGGAAAGAGAATCTTTACTTGAAGCTTATGATGCGTTGACGAGTCAGGCGGAAGAGGAGAAGGCAATGGTCCGCAATCAGTACATCCATTTGTGTCAGTCGTATTTCAGCCATTTCGGTGGAATCAATGAAGTTCTTTACAAGGCGAAGGATACGGACAACAAGTTGTTCAAGGATTTGAAGCAAGCGCTGCAGGACGTCGGCATGGACAATAAGAATGCAGGTGAATTTGAAAAATTGCTGGATGAATCTTTCGACAATGTGATGACACATTTTAGAGAAGCATTTCCGAAAAGAAAGCCACGTTTTTATCAGCTCGTTGGTTTTCTTTTTGCAGGTTTCGCTACATCGACCATTTGTATCATCATTCCTGAATACAAGAAGGAAAACATTCATGTTGAGAGGTTCCGGCTCAAGAAGATGATTCGTGAATCGGACAGTCCGTACAAGGAACAGTTTTTAAATCTTCTTTCGTAAGTTGTTTATATACAGCGAGATACATAAGCCTATCGTTTTGTTCTCGGGGGGGGGTATAATGTATTGATAGACAGAGAGTTATAAAATGAAAGGTTTTGAGTCCTTTCATTGGCGCCAAATCGGCCCCAGAGCGCGCTCTGGGGCCGATTTGGCTTTTTAAAATGAAAGGTTATTCTTCATTGCGCTACGCATTTACGCCCGTAACTTTGTGGAAGTAAATAACAAACGCATATGAAACAACTTATTTGCTGCAATGCAACGTTTCCGGTGCGAAATGCATCTTAAATACAAACTGCGACAAGATGAAAAGAATCATTTTTATTTCCTTATTTCTTTTTGGTGGCATAACGACTTTACCAGCGCAAGAGAGGCAGTGCAAATGGAATATCGGAACAGAGATTTCGGCTTCGCTTGTTCCATGCTTCGCCGGAATCGGAAATTCTCACAACCAGCAATTGCAATTTGGTATAACGGCAGGTAGGACAATTGTTCCGTGGTTCTATTTGGGTGTGGGCACTGAATATGTTCTTTTTACGAAACAAGCCGACTGTCTTCCTGTCTATTTGAATCCTCGTTTCTATACATCGAGAAATGCCTCGAGTTTTTTCTTTGATCTTCGCCCTGGTTGTGTGGTCTGGGGTCCAATAAAAAAAATGGATGGAGATCAAATCCGGGCGAAGACAGGTTTGTTTGCCGACAAGTTGGCAAAGACGGGAATACCGATTCTATCCTATTTGGATGTGTCGTTGGGATGGCAATTCAAGGAACACCTGTCCGTCAGCATCTATGGGAACCGATACAAGGCAATACAAGAGTCCCGTAAGGAGATTGACGGCGGTGGTGTTAATATGCTTTCCATTGGATTCCGGATAGGATATCAGTGGTAAAAACGAATAATTAACCGGCCCGAAAGGGTCGGTTTTTTTTATATAATCCCGACAAATTTGAAAAACGGTTAATCTTTCATCGGAGCTTTTTCTTGTAGGTGGGAGGGTTTATCTTTGTTGCCGATAAAGTGGCGAAACGATGAAAGAGGTGAAAGGTCGTGGGTCGAAGGGCGCGGCATCGGGGCTGGTGGCGCTGGTGTTTCTGGTGCTGGGATTTCAGCTGGCGATTTTCGTGGTGAAGGTCGTGGATGGCCCGAGATTCCGGGTCGAGCCCGGAATGACGGTAGACGTCGAGCCCGGAATGACGGTAGACGCCGGGCCGCGAATGACGGATGGTGCTGGTTTGCCTGAAGCGAGCGAAGCTGCGGGTGGCTTTCGGAGCCGCGAGCATTTTTCTCGCGAGCGGGACGAAAGCCAGAGCAGCGTAGCGAGCGGGAAGAGACGCCCGACGGCGGTTATCGTGCCGGTGCGGACGTATGAATCCTTTGCCTTCGACCCGAATACGGTGTCCCTGGATGACCTCCAGCGACTGGGACTGACCCTGCGGCAAGCCGAGAGCATCGAAAACTACCGCAGCAAAGGCGGCCGCTTCCGGACGAAGACCGACTTCCTGAAAATGTACGTCGTGTCGGACACCCTCTACGCCCGGCTGGAAGCCTTTATCGAAATCGCCCGGCTCGAACTCAATACCGCCGACAGCACCGCCCTCGTCGAACTGCGCGGCATCGGCCCGTATTACGCCCGTAAAATCCTGGAATACCGCGACCGCCTCGGCGGCTTTCAGGAGAAGGAACAACTGCTCGAAATCGAAGGCTTCGGCCAGGAACGCTACGACGGACTCTGCGACGAAATCGAAGTCGACGCCAGCAAATGCCACTGGCTCGACCTGTGGAACGCATCTGAAAGCTCGCTGGCCCGCCACCCCTACCTCGGCACCAAAGGCGCCCGCAGCATCGTGCGCTACAAAGCCCTCTACGATTCCACCCGCTGGACCCTCGCCGACCTCGAACACGAACGCGTATTGCCCGTCGAAAATATCGAAAAATTGAAAAAATATATCGAAATTCAATAATTATTTTTATATTTGCGAAAAATATCGAGAAGCATTACCTTTGTATGTTTAGATGCCGGGTCAAGCCCGGCATGACGGTAAAAGGAAATTATTACATTATATATGTTAGAGTGTAAAAACATCACGAAGAAGTTCGGGGAGTTCAAGGCGCTCGACGACGTTTCGGTCGCCATCCCCGAAGGAAAGATCTTCGGCCTGCTCGGCCCGAACGGCGCCGGCAAGACGACCCTGATCCGTATCATCAACCGGATCACCATCCCCACCGCAGGCGAGGTGATCCTGAATGGGAAACACATCGACGACGAAGACGTCCGCGCCATCGGCTACCTGCCCGAAGAACGCGGCCTCTTCAAGAAAATGAAGGTCGGCGAACAGTCGCTCTACCTGGCCCGCCTCAAGGGAATGAGCACCGCGGCAGCGACCGCCGAACTCAAGAAATGGTTCATCCGCTTCGGTATCCAGAGCTGGTGGGACAAGAAAGTCGAGGAACTCTCCAAAGGCATGGCCCAGAAGGTCCAGTTCATCACCACCGTGCTGCACAAACCCCAGTTGCTGATCCTCGATGAACCCTTCTCCGGCTTCGACCCGGTCAACGCCCAGATGATCCGCGATGAGATTCTGCGCCTGCGCGACGAAGGAACCACCATCATCCTGTCGACCCACAACATGGAATCGGTCGAAGAACTCTGCGACAACATCGCCCTGATCAACAAGTCGCACCTCGTGGTGACCGGCGGTACCGATGCCATCCGCCGCGAGTATGGCAACAACCAGGTGGAGGTGCTCTACCGCAGCGGCGAGGCCCTGCCACAGGGAAGGGCCTACGAAATCTTCTCCGACGAAGAAATCAAGGACGGCCGCCGGGCCGTGCTCAATGTCGCTCCGGACCGCGCCTCGCGCGATGTGCTGGGCGAACTGATCAATCAGGTCGACATCTGCTCGTATCGCGAACTGATCCCGCGCATGAACGACATCTTCATCAAACTGGTAACCGGAAAATAGGAGGGAAGCGCTATGAATTGGAAAAAAGTAGGCATTGTCATCAGCCACGAATATACCACCCGCGTCCGCAAGAAATCGTTTATCCTGACGACCTTGCTCACGCCGATCGGCATGGCCCTGCTCATCTGCGTCCCGGCGCTGATCATGCTTTTCTCGGGGAATGAAAACCAGAAAGTGAAGGTCATCGACCAGTCGGGCATTGTCGCCCCGTATTTCGAGAACAGTGAGCATACCACCTATGAGATAGGAGGGCAGGATGAAGATATCGAGGCCCTCAGGGACCGCTTCGACGAACTGGACTACTATGCCCTGGTGGGCATCTCGCCGCTCGATGAAAAAGGTGAAGTCTCGGTGATTTCGTATTCGAAGGAACCGCTCAACATGGACCTCAAGAATACCATCGCCCGGAACGTCAACAAGGCCGTCGAGACCCGCAAGCTCGCCCAGTACGACATCGTGGATCTCGACCACATCCTGGCTGACGTGAAGACTGACATCAAGGTCAACTCCATGACGCTCACCAACGACGGTGATGCCAAGGAAGACAGCGTGGAAATCTATATGGTGCTGTCGTACCTGATGAGCTTCCTCATCTACATGTTCGTGTTCATGTTCGGCACGATGGTGATGCGCAGCGTCATCGATGAGAAGAGCAGCCGCGTGGTCGAAGTCATCGTCTCGTCGGTCAAGAGCGTGGAGCTGATGATGGGCAAGATCATCGGCGTGGCGCTGGTGGCCCTCACGCAGTTCTTCATCTGGATCGCCCTGACGCTGGTCATCGTGACCGCCGTCAACGCTTTCGCCGGCCAGAAGCTCATGCAGAGCGTGGGCGGCATGGAACAAGTGGTGGCCGTTGCCGGCGAAGACGGCAATGTCGGCCCGAACGACATGGCCTCGATCCTCGAGGCGGCCGGCTCCGATCCCGACGCTTCCGGCATGGTCAAGATCCTGGCGCAGGTCCGCGGCCTGGATTGGGGAACCATCATCGGCTGCTTCCTCATCTATTTCCTGCTGGGCTACCTGCTCTATGCCTCGATGTTCGCCGCCATCGGCGCGGCCGTCGACAACGAGGCCGACACCAGCCAGCTGCAGCTGCCGGTCACCATCCCGCTGATCATCGGCCTGTTCATCATGCTCCATACCTTCGAGCATCCGAGCAGCCCCCTGTCGGTCTGGGCGTCCATCATCCCGTGGACTTCGCCCATGGTGATGCTGGCCCGCATCCCGTTCGGCGTGGTGCCTTCCTGGCAGCTGATCCTTTCCATCGTCCTGCTGGCACTTACCTTCCTGGCCACGGCCTGGCTGTCGGCCAAGATCTATCGGATCGGTATCCTGACCTACGGCAAGAAGTCCACCTTCAAGGATTTGCTCAAGTGGATGAAACTGAAAGACTGATCGTATGAAAAGAACCCTGCTGATGATTGCGCTGCTGCTCGCCCTCCCGGGTGTGGCAGCGGCGCAGTTTACCTACAAATGGACCCCCGTTCCCATCGACTCCACCTGGGATGCGATGACGGACTTCCGTGCCACGGAGACCATCGCCAAGTACAGCGCCCAGGTAGCGCCGCTGCAGGAAATCGTGGGCTACACGGAAGAAGAATACAACCGGGAACGCCCGGAAAGCGGCCTGTCGAACTTCGCTGCCGACGTGGTGCGGGTCGTCGCCGAAAAAAAGACCGGCGAGCACGTGGACGTGGGGCTGATGAATTTCGGCGGCATCCGCACCAGCCTGCCCAAAGGAGCCGTCCGGGTGTACGACATCTATTCGATCTTTCCCTTCGACAACTATCTGGTGACCTTCGACATCAAGGGCTCCGACCTGCGTCGCTTCCTCAACCAGATGATCGCCCGTCGGCGGGTGGAGGCCCTCAGCGGGGTGGAAATGGTGATTACCGGCAAAAAGGCCGACAAGCTTCTGGTGGCCGGCGCACCCATCGACGACGAGCGGGTCTACAAGTTTGCCACCATCAATTTCCTGATGGACGGCGGCGATGGCATCGTGCTGTCAGACGTTGCTTTCAACCGCAAGGACACGGATATCTGGGTCCGCGACGCGATCTGCGAGTACCTGAGGGAAAAGATGGCGCGGGGCGAGATCCTTTCGCTGCACCGCGACGGCCGGGTGCAATATACGGACTGGGAGGAACGGCGATGAGAAGACATGTTATTCTGGTACTGACGGCCCTTTTATCCGGTGCGCTGGCCCTCCCGGCGCAGGACCTGGTAATCCTGCACACCAACGATACCCACAGCCAGATCGAGCCGATCCGCGTGGGGTACAACAAGGGTCTGGGCGGCGTGGAACGCCGTCTGCAATACATCGACCAGGTACGGGAGAAATATGGCAGGAATCGGGTGCTGCTGCTCGATGCCGGCGATTTCAACCAGGGAACGCCCTATTATACGGTGGCCCACGGCGACCTGGAGGTGGAGCTGGTAAATCTGATGGACTACGATGTGATGACCCTCGGCAACCACGAGTTCGACAACGGCCAGGAGGATCTTGCCCGCCGGCTCCGGAAATGCCACCACAAGACCGTCACCTGCAACTATGACTTTTCGAATACTCCGCTCCGAAACCTGGTCAAGCCGTATGTCATCGTCCGCCGCGGCGGCATGAAGATCGGCATCATCGGGACGACCTCCTATCTGGAAGGTGTGGTGCTGAAATCACACCTCGACGGAATGGTGCGGCTCAATGCCATTGAAGAGGTCAACAAGTGGGCGGATTACCTGAAGAACAAGAAGCATTGCGACCTGGTGATCCTGCTGTCACACTTCGGCTACAACGGCGGTTCGCTGGAACGGCCTTCCGATATCGTGATGGTGGAGAATTCCCGCAACCTCGACCTGGTGGTCGGCGGGCACAGCCATACCTATCTCAAAGAAGTGAAAGAAGTCGTGGACCTGGACGGGCGCACGGTGCCCATCTCGCAGTGCGGCGGGCAGGGGATTGTGGTAGGAACCTGGGAGATCACTCGCGTTCGACCTTGAGCTGCTCGATGTGGCTTCCCTCCTCGGTGGTTTTGACATAGAGGATCACCCGGAAGCGTTCGCCGCCGGCGCTCAGCGAGCCCACGGCGTATTTCATCGGAGCTTTTCCGCTTTTGTGGATGATGGTGAACTTCTTGGGGGTATAGTTGGCGAAAAAGTTCTTCATGATGAGCTTGGCCTGGTTGCGGGTGCAGTTGTTCACCGCTCCGAGCATATCCAGCTCCAGGTTGTCGGCAAACCAGGCGGAGAGTTTGTCGTAATCGCCGGCCTGAAGGTATTTGCCGATGGGCGTGAAGACATCCTGTCCGTTCTCCTGGGCCGTAGAGGGGCCGGCAGTCAGAAACACAAGCAACATGGAAGCGAACCAGATAACTTTCTTCATCCTTCTTTTTTTTCAAACGCAGACGAAAGTATTCAAAAATCACGCCAATGAAGATCAGGGTGCTATTCACGGGTAAGACTACCGAGGCCTGGGTCCGGCAGGGGATTGAGCAGTATGCCGGCCGTATCCGCCATTATGTGGGCTTTGAGCTGGTAGAACTGCCCGATTTGCGGCAGACCGCCTCGCTGAGTGAGGAACAGGTGAAGGCGCGCGAAGGCGAAGCCATCCTCAAGGCGGTCCGGCCTTCCGACCATCTGGTGTTGCTGGATGAACACGGGGCCCGCTTTTCATCGGTCGATTGGGCACGGAATTTGGAGCAGAAAGCCGCGCATCTCCCGAAGGATTGTGTGTTCGTAATCGGCGGACCCTATGGGTTTTCGCCGGCCGTGCTTTCCAGGAGCGATGAGAAACTTTCGCTCTCGCCGATGACCTTTTCCCACCAGCTGGTGCGGGTGGTCTTTCTGGAACAACTGTACCGGGCACTGACGATCATCAAGGGAGAGCCCTATCATCACGAATGAGCGATCGCAAACTGTCCTTCCTCCGCCTGCGCCGCTTCCTGGTGCGCTACGGCAGCCACGTGCTGTTCGTGCTGGCCATCATCCTGCTGGCCCTGGCCAACATCCGGCCGGACTATAACGCCGACCTCAGGCGGCAGGTGGCCCGGGTGGAGCGCTCGTTGCACAAGCGGGAACTGCTGGCTGAGAAATACGCCCTGAAAGTGTTTCAGCAGGAAGATGCCGACTGGGTCGATTTCGACGACATGCCCGAGGACATCGTGCTCTACTGTTACCAGGCCGACACGATGAAGTGCTGGACGCACCAGTTCCCGATCAACAACGACGAGGTGGACGTCTACCCGTATTCCTACCGGCTGCAGTTCATGAGCAACCGGAACCTCTATGCCAATCCGCTGGCCTACATCGGCATCGAAGAGAAATACGTGAATCTGGGCTCCGGCTGGTATGTGGTGACCACCCATTTCAAGCGCGACCGCAAGACCAAGGTCGTGACGGGTATCCTCATCAAGACCGAATATCCCGGCAGCGCGGTACAGAACGTCGTCAACAAGCACCTGAAACTGAAGGACGGCTACACCACCGTCGCCATCAGCGACGACGATGCGGCCATCGTCTACGGCATCGAGGAAGGGCCGCTGTTCTCGGTGGTGCCGACCACACCGCCCACGCCCGGACACGGCAACATGCCGATGCGCTGGATCGCCTTTGCGCTGATGCTGCTGGCGGTGTTCCCGTATCATTACCGGCACCATACCTGGAAGACCTTCTCCCTGGCGATCGGCGTGCTGGTCCTGGTCCGCCTGATGGCCTTCTATTATGTGGGGAACGGATATGCGACAGGCAATATCTTCTCGCCGGTGCTCTATGCCGACACGGCGCTGTTCAGCTCCCTGGGCAGCCTGTTGCTCAACAACCTGGTAGTGGCCTTCGCTTTCTATGCGTTGTTCGTGATGCGCTACCGCCTCCACCGGCAGGTGGAAAGAAAGTCCGTAGCCGGGCAGTGGACCGTCATCGGCGGGCTGATCGTGCTGGGCGTGGCCCTGATGGGATACATCCACTACGTGATGCGATCGCTGATCCTCAACTCCAGTATCGTGATGGAGCCGCACCGCATCGCCGACATCGGCATCTATGCCATCCTGAGCTACCTGACCTTCGCGATGCTCTTCCTGGCGCTGCTCTACCACATCTATATGGTGGTCCTGCTCATCCGCGGGGATGCCCACGTCAATCTCTTTTCCTGGCGCAACCTGATGACCTATACGGCGATCATCGCCCTGTACAGCGTGGTGGCCATCAACAATTACGGCCTGGTCAAGGAATATGAGAGCAACCGCGTCAATACGAGCAAACTGGCCGTAGAGCGGGACCTCTCCCTGGAAATGTTCCTGCGCGACGTGGAACCGGCCATCCAGAGCGACCCCTTCTTTGCGGTGCTGACCACCGTAGGCGGGACGGAGATGATCAAGAACCGTATGCTGGAGCGCTACCTCTACAACGATGTGGTCCGCAAATACGACATCACGCTGACCACCTGCTCGGCCAACGACCTGATCACCCTGGGCGAGGGGCAGGAGCCCCGCAACTGCTTCTCCTTCTACAAGGGGATGATCGACGAGTACGGCGTGCAGCTGGCCGCCGGTTCCAATATCTACTACCTGCACGATTACAATGGCCTGGCTTCCTATCTGGGCGTGTTCGCCTATCCCGATCCAGCTACTTATAAAGTGTCGTGGCTCTTTATGGAACTGGAGTCGAAATTCCGCAACGACGTGGTTACCAATCCGCTCGATGCCCTTACGACCCAGGCCAGCACGGCGCCCACCCTTTCGCGCTATTATTCGTACGCCCGCTATTCCGACGACCGGCTGGTGTCGCACGGCGGCAGTTATGACTATCCGGTGAATCCCCCCGAAGACGCGCGGGCCGGTTACCAGATGATCAACCGGAACGGCTATCTTCATTTCGTCAACCGGATTTCGGACGAGGACGTGACGATCGTGTCGCGCCCGCGGCGTCCTTTCTTCCCGCACGTGGTGTCGTTCTCCTATTTGGCCATCTTTTATGGATTGTTCCTGCTGCTGTTCACGCTGCGCTGGCGCCGGGAGAAACTGTTCAACCTGCCGAAGCATTCCCTCAAGCGGAAGATCACCCTGTGGATCACCCTGACGATGGTCGTGGCCCTCGGTTCGATGGGCATTGCCAGCGTCGTCTATGTGATGCGTCTCAATCGCGAGAACAACCGCGAGGCGATGGACCACCTGATGGCCTCGGCACAGACCCTGTTGTCGGAGCCCTGCCGCTATGCGCTGCGCTACAACGAAATCAATTCGCCGCAGCTGTTCAATGCGATGGAGGAGTTCAACAAGGTCACCCGCCACGACCTGCATCTCTATAATATCCACGGTGAACTCATCCGCTCCACCAAACCCGAGCTCTTCGACCAGTACCTGGTGGGCAAACGCATGAGCAACCGGGCCTTCCGGCAGATCGTCAAGCAGCACCAGCTGCGCTTCATCGACCTGGAAAGCATCGCCGGTGTCAGTTTCTACTGCATCTACGAGCCGGTTTTCAATGGCGACGGCACGATGGTGGCCATTGCCGCCGTACCCTATTTCACGCGCAGCGAAGACGTGACGGACGCCACGTCGAGCACCATCTCGGTCGTGGTCAACATCTATCTGATCCTGCTGATCGCCGCCATCGTGATCGGCGCCCTGATCTCCAATTCCCTGACCCGGCCGCTGGCCGAGATCAAGGAACGTATCGACCGTCTGGCCTTCACGGGCAACCGGAAGATCCGCTACCGCAACACGAAAGACGAGCTGGGCGTCCTCATCCAGTCGTACAACAAGATGGTGGAAGACCTTGAGGAAAGTTCGCGGCGCCTGGCCCAGAATGAGCGCGAGCAGGCCTGGAAGGAAATGGCCCGCCAGATTGCCCATGAGATCAAGAACCCGCTGACGCCCATGAAACTCAGCATTCAGTATCTGATGCGGCTCAAGGAGGAGAACGTACCGGGCTGGGAGGCGAAGCTCGAAAGCGTGAGCAAGTCGCTGCTGGAGCAGATTGACACCCTGTCGCAGACCGCCACGGAGTTTTCGTCGTTCGCCCGGTTCTACAGCGAGGAGATTACGCGCATCGACCTGTGCGAATTGATCCTCGAGCAGCGGGAGCTGTTCGACAACCGCGAAGACCTCCGCTTCGAGTTCGTCCATCCGGAAGAAGGGGAGGCCTTGGTGGATGCCCGCCGCAGCCAATTGGCACGCGTAATGGTCAATCTCATCACCAATGCCATCCAGGCCATCGACAATGCCGGTACGCCCGACGGACAGATCCGGATCTCGCTGACGCCGGCCCGGCTCAATGGGGCCGCCGCCTGGCAGATCGACGTGGAGGACAACGGCCCCGGTGTGGGGGACGAGGATCTGACAAAGCTCTTTACGCCGAATTTCACCACGAAGAAGACCGGTACCGGGCTCGGCCTGGCCATCTGCCGCAGCATCGTCGAACAGAGCCAGGGCACGATCGCCTACAGCCGCTCCGAGCTGGGTGGTGCAAGATTTACGATTGTATTACCGGCGGTTTCGCTCGCCTAAAGCATCAGATCGACGGTGTGGCGTAAGCCGCGACGTCCGCGGCCGTAATCTCCGGGCCACAGAGAATCATCAGACGCTCCGCCACGTTGCGAAGCTCACGGATGTTGCCCGTCCAGGGCAGCTTCTGCAACTCCGCGACGGCCTCGGGCGTAACTTTCTTTTTCGCCATGCCCGTCTCCTGGCAGATCTGGTCGATGAAATAGTCCATCAGCTGCGGAATGTCCTCGAGGCGCTCCCGCAGGGCCGGCACCTGGATGACGATGACGCTCAGGCGATGATAGAGGTCTTCCCGGAACGTGCCCTTGGCGATTTCCTCGGTGAGGTTCTTGTTGGTGGCGGCTACCACGCGCACGTTGACGGTGATGTCCTTGTCGCTGCCCACGCGCGAGAGTTTCTTCTCCTGCAGCACGCGCAGCACTTTCGCCTGGGCGGCCAGGCTCATGTCACCGATTTCGTCGAGGAAAAGCGTACCGCCCTCTGCCTGCTCAAACTTGCCCTTGTGCTGCTTGATGGCCGACGTGAAAGCACCCTTTTCGTGACCGAAGAGCTCGCTCTCGATGAGCTCGCTCGGAATGGCCGCACAGTTGACCTCCACGAAAGGAGCCGCGGCGCGCGGACTCTTGTCGTGCAGGCGGCGGGCTACCAGCTCCTTGCCGGTACCGTTGGCACCCATGATCAGGACACGGGCGTCGGTCGCAGCCACACGGTCGACGATTTCCTTGATATGTTCGATGGCAGGGGAACTGCCCACGATGTCGTATTTGCTCTGGATCTTCTTCTTGAGACTCACCGTCTCCTTGACCAGCGAGGTCTTGTCGGTCGCGTTCTTGAGCGTGATCAGGATACGGTTCAGGTCGAGCGGTTTCTGGATGAAATCGTAGGCGCCTTTCTTGATGCACTTGACCGCCGTGTCGATGTCGCCATGGCCCGAAATCATGATGATGGAAGCTTCACAACCCGAAGCCACCAGTGTCTCGAGCACCTCGTTGCCGTCCATCACCGGCATCTTGATGTCACAGAAGATGGCGTCGAAGCTCTCGGCCAGCGCCTTGTCCACGCCCTGCTTGCCGTCTTCGGCCGTGGTCACCTCATGCCCTTCGAATTCGAGGATTTCCTTGAGGGTATTGCGGATGCTGCGCTCGTCGTCGATAATCAGAACCTTCATAGAGAGAATTTTTTCACAGACTACAAAGATAGCGATATTTTTCATATATTTGTGGAATAGACCCCGGATAGACAACATGAAAGATCCCCATATCATCATCGCCATCGACGGCTATTCCTCCACGGGCAAGGGTACCTTCGCCGTGGAAATCGCCCGCCGTCTCGGCATCCTCTACCTCGACAGCGGCGCCCTCTACCGTACCGTCACCCTCTACGGACTGCGCAGCGGCCGCATCGAATGGAACGGCCGGATTGACGAACGGCAACTCCAGGAAGACATTCTCCTGGGCAAGATCGACATCTCGGTGATGCCCAAGGAGGACGGCTCCATGCGCGTCTTCCTGGGTGATGACGATGTTTCGGCCCAGATCCGTGAACTGGAGGTCGCCCGCAACGTGAGTGCCATCGCCGCCCTCCCCTTCGTGCGCAACTTCGTAGACGAACAGCTCCACCGCCTCGGGGCGAAGGGCTGCGTGATGGACGGCCGCGACATCGGTACGGCGGTCTTTCCCAATGCCGACCTGAAAATCTTCATGACGGCCGACGCCCGGATCCGTGCGCAGCGGCGCGTCAGGCAGATGGAGGAGGCCGGGCAGCATCCCGACTTCGAGACCATTCTCAAGAACGTACAGGAGCGCGACTACATCGATTCACACCGCGCCATGAACCCGCTCCGCCAGGCCGACGATGCGCTGGTTCTCGACAACAGCCATATGACTGTCGAAGAGCAGATGGTCTGGCTTGATGGTATCCTGAAAGAGCGTTTCAACCTGAGCATCCTATGAGACTGACCGCCGAAATCGACCCTCGTTCAGGTTTCTGCCACGGTGTGGTCAGGGCCGTCGAACAGGCGGAAAACTACCTCAAATACAGCAGCCGGCTTTATTCACTGGGCGCCATCGTTCACAACTCCGTGGAACTGGAACGGCTGAAACAGAAAGGTTTGGAGATCCTTTCCATCGATGATGTCGGGCAGCTGCACGACGACGTGATCCTGGTCCGCGCCCACGGTGAGCCCCCTGAAACGTACGAGCTGGCCCGACGCAACAACCTGCAGGTGATCGACTGCACCTGTCCCGTGGTGCTCAAGCTGCAGGAGCGCGTGCGCGATACCTGGCAGCGGCTCCACCCCGAAGGGGGCCAGGTGGTGATCTTCGGCAAGAAAGGACACGCCGAGGTCAACGGCCTGGTGGGCCAGACCGGCGGCGAGGCCATCGTGGTCAGCAACGACGCTGACCTGGACCAGATCGATTTCACCCGGCCCGTAGCCCTCTTCTCCCAGACCACCAAAGACCCCGATGAATTCCACCACATTGCCGGGCGCATCCGCGAAAGGCGCCCCGATGCCGAGGTCTACGACACCATCTGCCGCCAGGTGGTCCAGCGCCATCAGTCGCTCGTCGAATTCGCCCGGAGCCACTCCGTCATCCTTTTCGTCAGCGGGCGGGAGAGTTCCAACGGTAAGGTACTCTACGAATTGTGCCGCAGCGTCAACCCCCGCACCTACCGCGTGGAAAACGCTTCCCAGATCGACCTCGCCTGGCTGCAGGAGGGTGACAACGTGGGGATTTGCGGCGCCACTTCCACCCCGAAATGGCAGTTAGAAGAAATTTTCATATATTTGCAGCGCCTTGCCGGCGAACCCTCAGACAATAATAATCAATAAATACACTACTTTATGGCAACAACAGCTGATTTCAAGAACGGACTTTATCTCAATTTCGAAGGAAAACCTTGCTCCATCGTGTGGTTCCAGCACGTCAAACCGGGCAAAGGTCCCGCTTTCGTCAAGTCGAAGCTCCGCAACCTCGAGAACGGCCGCATCCTGGAGAAGACCTGGAACGCGGGCGAGAAAATCGATGTGATCACGGTCGAGCACCGCGAATACCAGTACATCTATGCCGAAGACGATGGTTTCAACTTCATGAACAACGAAACCTTCGACCAGATCAAGCTTGAGAAAGACATCGTCGAGAACGCCGACCTGATGAAGGAAGGCCAGATCGTCAACATGGTGTTCCATGTGGATGGCGAAGAGGAACGCTGCCTCACCTGCGAGCTCCCCACTTATGTGGAACTGGAAGTCACCTATACCGAGCCGGCCGTCAAGGGCAACACCGCATCGACCAACGCCCTCAAGGAAGCCACGCTCGAGACGGGTGCCATCATCATGGTCCCGCTCTTCATCAACCAGGGCGACAAGATCCGCGTCAACACGACGGACCGCTCCTACGGCGAGCGCGTCAAATAAATCCGCCCCGCCATGCGCAGAGCATTCCTCATCCTGATGTCCACACTCGTCGTATGCGCGTGTGGACATTCTGCATCCGGCGACCCCACGCTCGACATCAGCGATGCGGAGCGCGATGCCCGCATTGCCCTCGACTTCAACCGCGACAGCGCGTTTATCGTAGACTACCTCAAGCCTTACTATCCCGACCTGACGCAGGAACAGGTGGCTGCCTGGGAAGCGAGCAAGGCCCTGGAAGGCCGCGTGATCGACGGACAGAAACGCTATTTCCGCAACGCCGGACGCAACCTTTTCCGCATCGATCCGGAAGCCCGCAAGGTCTTTGAAGCCGTCAACGGCGTGACCCGCGACGTGGAAGACGTCTATCTCGACGACTATAACCGCAACGTCATCGCCACCGTGCGCCGGACAGGCGAGAACCTGGTGGGACCCGTCAATTTCGTCATCAAGTACGAACTGACTGTCAAGCCTGACGTCGTACCGGCCGGCAAGACCGTCCGCGCCTGGATGCCCTTCCCGCGGGAAGACCAGAACAGCATCAGCGAGGTGAAACTCGTATCGACCTCCCAGCCCGACTACATCATCGCCCCCGATGACGTGGAGCACAAGAGCATCTACATGGAGAAACCTGCCGAGGCAGGCAAGCCGACCGTGTTCTCCTATACCTTCTCTTTCACCGGCTGCAACGAATGGTATGACTTCCAGCCGGAAGACTGCCTGCCCTACGACACGGATTCCGAACTCTATAAGACCTATACGGCCGAACGCAAGACCCACATCGTCTTCACCGACCGCATCAAGGCCATCACCGACTCGCTCGTAGCCGGAGAAACGAATCCTTACCGGAAAGTCAAGGCCATTTACGGCTGGATTGTGGACCACTTCCCCTGGGCCAGCGCCCGCGAATACTCCACGCTCGGGAACATTCCGATGTATGTGCTGGAGAACCGTCACGGCGACTGCGGTCAGGTGGGCCTGCTGCTGGTGACGATGTGCCGCTATGCGGGCGTTCCTGCCCGCTGGCAGAGCGGATGGATGCTCCACCCGGGTGCCGTGAACATGCACGACTGGAGCGAGGTGTACTACGAAGGAATCGGCTGGGTGCCGACCGACGTGTCATTCGGCCGCGGCCGCTCCGCCGTCAGGGACAACGACGACGAGTACTACTTCTACACCAAAGGCCTGGATGCATACCGCCTGATCTGTAACAGTGACTATTCCGGCCACTTCTTCCCGGCCAAGCAGTTCATCCGCAGCGAGACGGTCGACTTCCAGCGCGGCGAGGTGGAATGGGAAGGCGGCAACCTCTATTTCAATCAATGGAGCGGCTGGATTGAGGAAATCGATTATCGTTAATATTATGAATCTGGTAGCTATCGTGGGTCGCCCGAACGTGGGCAAATCGACCCTGTTCAACCGGCTGGTGGGCAACCGTCAGGCCATTGTCGACGAAACGGCGGGTGTGACCCGCGACCGCCATTATGGCAAATGCGAATGGTGCGGGCATGAATTCTCCGTGGTCGACACGGGCGGTTTCACATCGGGCAGCGACGATGTCTTTGAAGAGGAAATCCGCAAGCAGGTGCTGATTGCCATCGAAGAGTGCGACCTGGTGCTCTTCATGGTCGAAGCCGCCACCGGCATCACCGACTACGACGAAGAAATCGCCGACATCCTGCGCCGCTGCCGCAAACCTGTGATCCTGGTGGTCAACAAGGTCGACACCGGCGACAAGATGTACGACAGCTATCAGTTCTACGGGCTGGGACTGGGCGACCCGATGGCCATCGCCGCCGCCACCGGCAGCGGTACGGGCGACCTGCTCGACAAGGTGGTCGAGCTGCTGCCCAAGGAAACGAAAGACGTGGTGGATCCCTATGAGGGACTTCCCCGTTTCACCATCGTGGGCAAGCCCAACGTGGGCAAATCTTCCCTCACCAACGCCCTGCTGGGCGAAGAGCGCAACATCGTTACACCCGTGGCCGGAACGACCCGCGACGCCATCTCCTCCCACTACAACAAATTCGGCCATGAGTTCATGATCGTCGACACGGCGGGCCTGCGCAAGAAGACCAAGGTAACCGAAGACCTGGAGTTCTACTCGGTACTGCGGTCCATCCGTGCCATCGAGAATTCCGATGTCTGCATCCTGATGATCGATGCCACCAGCGGCATCGAAGCGCAGGACATGGCCATCTTCAACCTGATTGTGCGAAACCGTAAGGGCTGTGTCATCGTGGTCAACAAGTGGGACCTGGTTCCCGACAAGGACGCCAACACGATGAAAGCCTTCAAGGAAGCCATCCAGAAGCGCATCGCGCCGTTGAGCGACATGCCCGTCGTCTTCACTTCCGCCACCAACAAGCAGCGCATCATGGACGTGCTGGAAGCTGCCGACCACGTGTACGCCAACTACTCCCGCCGCATCTCCACCTCGCAGCTCAACGATGTGATGCTGCCCGAGATCGAGAACTATCCGCCGCCGGCCTGGAAGGGGAAATACATCAAGATCAAGTACATCACGCAGCTTCCGACCCCGTCGCCGAGCTTTGCGTTCTTCTGCAATCTTCCGCAGTACATCCGCGACCCCTACAAGCGTTTCCTGGAAAACAAGCTCCGCAGCCACTTCGACTACACCGGCTGCGTATTACAGATCTTCTTGAGGCAGAAGTAAGATTCGTATGAAAAGAAAGTTAATTCTTTGTTTTTTCCTGCTTTTGGGAGCATTGACCCTCATGCAGGCCCAGTCCATCCGGGAGGGAGACCGTTTCTATGACGGATTTGCCGTTTATACCGTCCGGGAGATCCGGCCAGGCAATATCATCTATATGACAGATGTCCTCGGAGACGAGGAACTGACGCTGGAGCAATGGGGAGATACGCCGGGTGTCTACCGGCTGCGCCCCAGCCGCAACGCTGAAGAGCCGAAATACGGCGCCGAGTTCGGCTGCCGCGTCAACTATGTCAGCCAGGCGGACAACCAGTATCTGGAGGTCATCGGCGACAACGATATTGTCCTCAAGGTGCTGCCGCTTGTCCAGCCGATGGACAACATTGCGGCAGGCAGTCTCTGGTACAGCGGATCGCTGGTGTATGACGCCACCCCAAGCGAGGACGGCATCATCCGGATGACGGCCATGGCTGAAGGCGAGGAGCATGCGTTTCTGATTACCCCGGCGATGGGCGGGACCGACCTGTTCGAGGTGTCGGATGACCCGGACGGGGCGATGAATGCCTATGAGTATGCTGCATACGCCCGCCGGATCCGGCAGGACGGGCTGGATGTAATCTGCTTCTACGACAAGCAGAACCGCCTGACAGACGTGATGCAAGCCACGCACGTCCAGGATGCCCAGGCACTCAACGTGAAGCAATGGATGGCACTGCTCTGCGGGAATTATAAGACCGAAGGCGGGGCAGATTTTGAAATAGCAGATACATGGTTCGCATATAAGGGATATGATTATCCCCTGGAGCCGGTCACGTTCAACGGGATGGTGACGGGCGTGCTCGATTTCGGCAACACGGAGCCCTTCTCCGGACGGTTGGAAGCCGTCCCGACCCGGGAAGGCCTTCTGCTTACCGAGGTCAAGATGAACGACGGGGAGCCATGGTTCGAGCGAACCGTTTCGTCCTATGCATTGAAATGGGCCGGCAACCAGAGCCGTTTCGCCTTCGCCGGCGACATCCTGCTCAATGGTATGCTCCACCGCTACGACAAGTCGCTGCTGCGCGTCATGCGCAATGCCATCCTGGCCGCACACGGCTATGTGTTCCGGTCAAAAGACTTGAAATCTTATTTTGAAGCGCAGCCGTGGTATCATCCGGCCGCAAATAACGCCGACATCCAGCTTTCCCTGCTGGAACAGCTCAACATCGCCCTGATCCAGGCTGCTGAACGGGCAGAATAGCTTTCAGTCGTCAAGATAGGCCAAACAGCCCGGGTGTTTGGGCTGGACGCCTTTCTCTTTATAATACTGTTGGATCTTGCGCAGGTCGGCCATTGCGTCGTCGGAGCATTCCATGCGCCAGCCATAGCTGATTTCTTTTTTGCCCCAGTCAAAGTATCCTACGTATACCGGTACGCCGGCTGCCTTGGCTATGGTATGAAATCCTGTTTTCCAGCGTTTTACCTGCTTGCGGGTGCCTTCCGGGGCGATGCAGAGGGCGAACTGCTCACTTTTTTCCATCGCATCGATGACCTGCCGGGTAATGCCCACGGGCTTTTTGCGGTCGACCGGGATGGCACCCAGGCTACGCAGGAGGGCCCCCAGCGGCCAGAAGAAGAATTCCTTCTTGATCATCACCCGCGGCTTCCCGCCCAGCGAACGGTAGAACAGCCAGGCGACGACGAAGTCCCAGATGGAAGAGTGGGGCACGCCCAGCAGGATGAGCTTGGGCTCGGGCGGAAGCTGGCTTTCGAGCGGGGTCCAGTGCATCCATCGGGTGAGGATCTTGTGGGCGGTAGCGGGTTTCATGGCCTTACTGGGCTTCTTCGGTGTTGTCGATGTCCGAGCGGAGGTTGGTGCGGATGAATTTCTGGCGGACGGGGGTATTGTCGCCCATATAGAACTGGATGATGTCGGCGATCTTGTCTTCGCCGGTCAGGTGTACCTGCTCCAGCCGGATGCCGTCGCCGATGAAACCCTTGAACTCATCGGGCGAGATCTCGCCGAGGCCTTTGAAACGGGTGATCTCGGCGCTGCGCCCCAGTTTTTTCACGGCATCATCCTTCTCATTAGAGCTGTAACAATAGATGTTGGTCTTCTTGTCGCGGACGCGGAAAAGGGGCGTCTGGAGGATGAAAAGATGCCCGGCACGAACGACGTCGGGATAGAATTTCAGGAAGAAAGTGAGCATCAGCAGGCGGATGTGCATGCCGTCGACATCGGCATCGGTGGCGATGACGATGTTGTTGTAGCGGAGCCCGTCGGGGCCGTCCTCGATGCCCAGGGCTGACTGGAGGAGGCAGAGCTCCACGTTCTTTTCGGCGTAGAGGTCTTTCTTCGAGGCCTTGGCGCAGTTGAAGGGCTTGCCCATGAGACTGAATACGGCCTGGACGTTGGCATCGCGGCTCAGGGTGATGCTGCCGGAGGCCGAGTCGCCTTCGGTAATGAAGAGGGTGCTTAGTTCGGCCTGGGGATTGCGGTCGCCGAAGTGGATGCGGCAGTCGCGCAGTTTCTTGTTGTGGACCGTGGCTTTCTTGAGGCGGGCCTTGGTCTTCTTGCTGATGCTCGAAATGGCGTTGCGCTCCTTCTCGGAATCCTGGATCTTGGCCAGGATGATGTCGGCCACGTCGAGGTTCCGGTGCAGGTAGTTGTCGAGTTCGGTCGACAGGAAGTCGAGCATCGTCTTGCTCAGGGTCGGGCCGTGGGTGCCGGCCTGCTTGTCCTGCCACATGTATTTCGAGCCGAGCTGCACCTTGGTCTGGCCTTCGAACTCGGGTTCCTGGATACGGACGCTCACGGCGCCGATGATGGACTGGCGCACGTCGACCGGGTTGAAATCTTTCTTGTAGAAGTCCTTGAGCACCTTGGCGATGGCTTCTTTGAAGGCGGCCAGGTGGGTGCCGCCCAGGGTCGTATTCTGGCCGTTGACGAACGAGTAGATGTTCTCGCCGTAGCCGCTGCCATGGGTGAAGGCCACTTCGATGTCCTGGGTCTTGAGATGGATCGGAGCGTAGAGGGGCTCCTCGTCGATGCTTTCGTTGAGCAGGTCGAGCAGGCCGTTCTCCGACTTGTAGTCGACACCGTTGAAGGTGAGTTTCAGGCCGACGTTGAGGTAGGCGTAGTTGCGGAGCATCGTGTCAATGTACTCCGTATTGTATTCGTAGGGTTCGAAGAGGGTGTCGTCGGGGATAAAACTCACCAGGGTGCCGTTGCGCTCGGAGGTGGGTTTCGGAGTGAAGTCGGGTGTCTGGAGGATGCCGCGTTCGTATTCGAGGGCGAGGGTTTCGCCGTTCCGGAACGACTGGACGGTAAAATGCGACGAGAGGGCGTTGGCGGCCTTGAGGCCGACGCCGTTCATGCCCACCGATTTCTGGAAGGTCTTGTTGTCGAACTTGGCACCGGTGTGGAGTTTGCTCACGGCCGCGTCGAGCAGGTTCTGGGTCTTGTCTTTCTCGCTGAATCCGAAAGGAATGCCCCGGCCGAAGTCGCGGATGGAGATGCGATTGCCCTCGATCCGGATGAGGATCTGCTTGCCGAAGCCCATCGCAAACTCGTCGATGGAGTTGTCGATGATCTCCTTCATCAGCACGTACATGCCGTCATTGGGCGCGGTACCGTCGCCCAGGCGGCCGATATACATGCCGGGCCTCAGCCGGATGTGTTCCAGGTCTTCCAGATGGACGATGCTTTCGTCGCCGTAGTCGTGGTCGGGGATATTCAGGGTTTCGTCGCTCATATCCTGCAAATATAGAAATAATCCCGCTCAAATCCAACTTTCCCGCCACTTTGCAACAAAAACGTTATTGTTTTCTGGCTTGCGCCGGGCGCTCTGGATGTTGCTCCAGAACCGTCTCGCGCGAGTTGGCCCCGCGATAGTGTCCATCCTCAAAAGACTCCCCTGGCGAGGACGGCAGTTCCAAAAACGGCCTTCCATCCTCAAATCAAGCCTCCAGTGAGGATGGCGAACAATTATTTTTCGAAAGGCTTGCAATTCGAGCCATTGCGTCGTATATTTGTAACAGACCAGAGCCATGGTGGCGTTGGCGTTCATGTGAAGAAAGAATATGGCAAAGGAAGTAAAGGAGCATTCCTTCTTCGAGAAGGAAGATCGGTGCAGACGGGTTTTCGAATACACGATTCGGAAGTATGGCGGTGTGTGGCATCTTTGTACCCCGGGTGAAAAACAATCGTTGATTTTCAAGGACAATGACTATGCGTTCGCGATGACGCTTGTGGCGATTTGCGCGTACGATTGCCCGGATGTGCAGGTCATCACCTTTGAGATCATGAGCAATCACGTTCATTTCATCCTGTGCGGGAGCGAATCGGCCGTAATGGCTTTCTTTGCGTTGTTCAAGAAACGCCTGCAACGGTATTTTGCGTCGAAAGGCCAGCGGATGGATCTGACGAACTTTTCCTGCGAGAAGCCGATTTCCATCGAATCGCTCGAGTCGATGCGTAACCAGATATGTTACACCAACCGGAACAACTTTGTCGTCGATCCCGACCATACACCGTTTTCATTTCCTTACGGAGCGAACAGTTATTATTTCACACCGAAGTTGCAAGCGCAGAAAGACTGCACTTTCGGCGAACTGACCCTTCGCGAAAAACGGAACCTGATCCATGCACGTGAGCCCAATTACCCAGAAGATTTCGTCATTACAGACGGATACTTCTCCCCAATGAATTACTGTCGGCTGGATATCGGTGAGGCCGTGTTCCGGGATGCCCGACATTACTTCAACAAGTTGGGCAAGGACATCGAATCGTATAAAGAGATTGCCTCCATGCTGGGAGACACCATCTACTATACGGATGACGAGCTGTTTGATGTTGTCCGACGCGTCTGTAAAAATAAATATGACGGACAGCGGCCTACCCTGCTGGGGAAAAACGAAAAGGTTGAAATGGCCCGGATGCTTCACTACGATTATAACGCCGACAACGAGCAGATCAGACGCATGCTAAACCTTTCGCTCAGCTATCTTAATCAACTATTTCCTCCCCGATAGTGATTCCCGTCCTCATCCGGCGCCTCCAGTGAGGACGGTAGCTCCAAAAAAGGACTTCCATCCTCAAATCAGGCCTTTTTTGAGGACGGGGCGAGTTGCGCGAGGATAACGGCGACGGCGATCAGGGCGGCGCCGAGGAGTTCGCGCGGGGTGAGGCGCTGGTGGAGGATGAGCCAGCCGGCCAGTACGGCGAAGAGCGATTCGAGGCTCATCAGCAAGGAGGCCAGTGTGGGATTGAGGCCCTTCTGGCCGACGATCTGGAGGGTATAGCCCACGGCGCTGGAGAGGATGGCGGCGTAGAGCAGTGGAATCCACGCGTCACATGTGGCGAAAGGCGCCGCCCATGCCTTCAGGCCGACTGGGACGATGTCGATGAATATCATCAGCACGGAAGCCAGCACACCACAGGTCAGGAACTGGATGGCGGCCAGCTTCACCGCGTCGTAGCGCGGTGAGAAGAGGTCGACAGCCAGGATCTGTAACGAAAAGGCCACGGCGCAGAGCAGCACCAGCAGGTCGCTGAGCTGGACGGAGAACGAGGCGTCGATGCAGAGGAACCAGAGGCCGACGAGGCCGACGGCCACGCCCAGCCAGAGCAGCGCCCCGGTCCGCCGGTGGAAGACCACCCAGTTGAGGATCGGTACCAGCACGATGTAGGTGGCTGTGATGAAACCTGCCTTGCCGGCGCTGGTGCCCAGCGCGATGCCCTCCTGTTGCAGCAGGCTGGCCAGGCAGAGCAGCACGCCGCAGAGGGTGCCCGCCTTCCAGAGACCGCGCGAAGCGCGGGATGCCGGGTCAAGCCCGGCATGACGAAAGGCAAGCCTGGCATGGCGAACAGGATCAGCCGCCCTGGACCGATCCCGCCATTGGATCACCGGCAACAGCGCAAGGGCTGCGATCAGGAATCGCAGCCCCGTGAAGGTGCAGGAGCCCATATACTGGCTCCCTTCGCTCTGTGCCACGAACGCGACGCCCCAGATGACGGCCGTCAGCGTGAGCAGCAGCGAATTGCGCAGTTGCCGGTTTTCCGCCACGCAGCGCTTACTTCATGTAAGGATATTTGTAGCCGCGGGCCGGGACCAGGGTCTCCTTGATGGCGCGCGGGATGGCCCAGCGGATGAGATTGAACTCACCGCCGGCTTTGTCGTTCGTGCCCGACTTGCGGCTGCCGCCGAACGGCTGCAAGCCGACCACGGCGCCAGTGGGCTTGTCGTTGATGTAGAAGTTGCCGGCCGCATAGCGCAGCTTGTCGGCGACTTTCTGCACCATCAGGCGGTCCTGTCCGAACACGGCGCCGGTCAGGCCGTAGGGCGAGGTGGTATCGCAGAGTTCGACGGCCTTGTCCATGTCGTTGTCCTCATAGACATAGACGGTGAGCACGGGTCCGAAGATCTCTTCTTCCATCGTCTTGAAGTGCGGATCGGTGGTCTCGATGACCGTCGGCTCCACGAAGTAGCCCTTGCTCTTGTCGCACTTGCCGCCGATAACGACCTTGGCCTTGCGCGATTTCTTCGCATACGCAATGTTGGCGGCGATGTTGTCGAACGAAGCCTCGTCGATGACGGCGTTGATGAAGTTGTCGGGGTCACACACATCGCCCATCTTCACTTCAGCCGCAAAGGCCATCATGCCTTTCAGGATCTTCGGCCAGAGCGACTTGGGCACATACATGCGCGAAGCGGCCGAGCATTTCTGGCCCTGGAACTCGAAGGCGCCGCAGAAGGCGGCGGTGGCCACGTCCTCGGCCACGGCGGTCGGAGTCACGAAGATGAAGTCCTTGCCACCCGTCTCACCCACCAGGCGCGGGTAGTTCACGTAGGTGTCGATGTTTTCGCCCACCTGGCGCCAGAGCGTATTGAACGTGGCGCTGGAACCGGTGAAATGGACGCCGGCCAGGTGTTTCGATGCGAAGATCTCCTTGCCGATCACGGAACCCTGTCCCGGGATGAAATTCACCACGCCGTCGGGCAGGCCGGCTTCCTTGTAGATCTGCATCAGGTAATAGTTCGAGAGGATGGCCGTAGTGGACGGTTTCCACACGGTCACGTTGCCCATCAGCACCGGCGACATGTTGAGGTTCGAGGCGATGGACGTGAAGTTGAACGGCGTCAGCGCAAAGACGAAGCCTTCGAGGGCGCGGTACTCCACAGTGTTGATCTGCCCCTTGGCGCTCTTCGGCTGGAAGCCGTAGATCTCGGATGCGAAGTGGGCGTTGTAGCGCAGGAAGTCGATGAGCTCGCAGGTGGAGTCGATCTCGGCCTGGTAGAAGTTCTTGCTCTGACCGAGCATCGTGGCGGCGTTCATCAGCGCACGGTATTTCGTTGAAATGAGTTCGGCAGCCTTCATCAGGATGGCGGCACGCACCGTCCAGTCGGTCTCGGACCATTGCTTGTGAGCCTCCATGGCTGCGTCGATCGCCATCCGGACCTCCTTCGGCCCTGCCTTGTGGTAAGTAGCCAGCACATGATGATGGTCGTGCGGCATCACCACCTTTCCGGTATTGCCGGTGCGGATTTCCTTGCCGCCGATGATCAGCGGAATCTCGATTTCGATGGAGCTTTGGCGTTTGAGCTCTTTCTCAAGGGCTTCGCGCTCAGGGGATCCTTTCAGATAGGTTTTTACCGGCTCGTTGGCCGGATCGGGGAATGCATAGATGGCGTCTCTCATTTCAGTATGATTGTTTGTTGGATTGTTTCACAATCTTCAAAATTACGAAAATTTTGTGTAACTTCGCCATCGTTCACTCCAAAAATCGAAAAGATGCACATCGGTATCGCCGGCAACATCGGCAGCGGCAAGACCACCCTCACCCGGATGCTGGCCCAGCACTATGGCTGGACGCCCAGATACGAGGCCGTAACCCATAATCCGTTCCTCGAAGATTACTACAAGGACATCCAGCGCTGGTCGTTCAACCTGGAGGTGTATTTCCTGACGCAGCGCTTCAAGGACGTGATGGAGATCGCGCGCAGCAGCGAAACCATCATCCAGGACCGCACCATTTTCGAAGGCGTGTATGTGTTCGTAGCCAACAACGTGGCCATGGGCAATCTCTCGCAGCGCGACTATGCGGCCTATATGGAGCTGTTCGAAGTGATGATGCAGATGGTCAAGCTGCCCGACCTGCTCATCTATCTCCGTTGTTCGATCCCGCACCTGGTGGCGCAGATCCAGAAGCGGGGACGCGATTATGAGCAGTCGATGAGCCTCGAGTACCTGGGTGGCCTGAACCAGCGCTACGAGGAGTTCATCTACAAGGAGTACAAGGGCGAAGTCCTGACCATCGATGCCGACCATCTCGATTTCCAGAACAATCCCGAAGATTTCGCCTCCATCACCGACAAGATCGACGCCCGCCTGTTCGGTTTGTTCTGATCTTTCGCTCCCATGTTCGCCGTCCTCACTGGAGTCTTGATTTGAGGATGGAAGGCCGTTTTTGGAGCTGCTGTCCTCACCAGGGGTGTCATTTGAGGATGGACGCTTGCGCTTTTACGGCGCGGGAAGAGATACCAGAGCGCCCGGCGCAAGCCTATTCGAAGAACGGCGCCTTGCTGTCTTTTTCGGAGAGGATGACCTCGTCGGGGGAGATGCCCCAGTCGATATGGAAAAACGGATCGTTCCAGCGATACGATCCTTCGGCTTCGGGAGCGTAATAATTGTCGCACTTATACTGGAAGATTGTGTCGTCCTCCAACACCAGGAAACCGTGCGCAAAGCCGCGCGGAATGAAGAACTGACGCTTGTTGTCCCCGCTCAGCACCACGCTTACGTACTTGCCCAGCGTCGGCGAGCCGGGACGGATGTCCACCGCCACGTCGAGCACGCAGCCCCGCACGACGCGCAGCAGCTTGGCCTGCGCCTGGTCGCCTTTCTGGAAATGAAGGCCGCGCAGCACGCCTTTCTTCGCAGAAAGCGATTCGTTGTCCTGCACGAAATGCACCGGCCCGACCTGCTCCAGCAATTCCCGCTCCACAAACGATTCGAAGAAATAGCCGCGGTGGTCGCCGAAAACGCGGGGCTCAATGATCAGGGGGCCTTCAATGTCAGTTTTTAGGTAATTCATCGGTTTCTGTTTTAAACTGTACAAAGGTACGTTTATTTTTCGTAAATTTGTAGGATTTGAAACCAAAACACCCATGTATAAGATCGAATCCCACCCGATATTGGAAATCCCCCAGGAGGATCTCCACGAGTTTCTCTTTGATGGACAGAAGGTCTGCGGACAGAAAGGCCAGACCATCGCCGCCGCCCTGCACCAGGCCGGCTTTCCCATCCACCACCACAGCCTGAAGGACCGCAAGCGCACCCTGGAGTGCGGCATCGGCAAATGCGGTGCCTGCGAAATGCTGGTCGACGGACACATCCGCCGTATCTGCATCACCAAGGTGGACGGCGTGCGCGAGGTGCGCCGTGTCGGCAAGGAAAGCTTCAACTCGGTCGACACCGCTTCCGGCAGGGATAATCCGGCCAAGAAAGTCTACCGCACGGCCGTGGCCATCATCGGCGCGGGTCCGGCCGGCCTGGCCGTCCGCGAAGAACTCAACAAGGCGGGCATCGACAATCTGGTCCTCGACAACAACGATTCCATCGGCGGACAGTTCCAGATGCAGACACACCAGTTCTTCTTTTTCGAGAAGGAGCAGAAATTCGGCGGCATGCGCGGCTTCGACATCGCCCGGACACTGGCCGGCGATTCGCACGAAGGCATCCTGCTCAACTGCGTGGTGTGGGACATCCTGGAAGGCAGGCGGCTGGCTGTGAAGAACGTGTCTACCCAGGAAATCTTCTATGTGGATGCCGAACAGCTGGTCGTGGCGGCGGGCGCCCTGCCCTTCATGCCCGCCTTCAAGAACGACGACCTGCCCGGCGTCTATACAGCGGCCGTCGTGCAGCGGATGATGAACAAGGAGTTCACCCTCCTGGGCAAAAACATCCTGACCGTGGGGGCCGGCAACATCGGTTACCTCACCTCCTATCAGGCCATGCAGGCCGGCGCGCATGTGAAAGCCATCATCGAGGCCATGCCGCATGAGGGCGGCTTCCCCGTACAGGCCAACCGCCTCCGCCGCCTGGGTGTTCCCATCATGACCGGCTATACGCTGGTCGAGGCCATCCCCAACGAAGACTACAGCAGCGTGACGGGCGCCATCATCGCCCAGTGCGAGAACTTCAAGCCGATTCCGGGCACGGAAGTCCGCATCGACGGCATCGACTGCATCAACATCTGCACCGGCCTGCTGCCCGACAGCCAGCTGCTGCGCAAGGGCGCCGAAGTGTTCGGTCGTGCCTGCCACGGCGTAGGCGACGCAGTCCGCATCGGTGAGGGAACCTCGGCCGTACTCCGGGGCCGCCAGTGCGCCTATGAGATCCAGATGGAACTCGGCCGCCGCATCGACTACAATGCCTATCTCGCCGTATCCAAGGAATATATCGACTCCCAGCAGCGGCCCACCCGCCTGCTCGACGAACCACGCAAACCCTCGCCCGATCGTCAGCGCAAAGGTGGCTTCGTGATCGCTGACTGCCTCTACGGCTTCGCCTGCAACCCTTGCTCGTTCTCCTGCAAGCAGGGCGCCATCACCAAGAGTTCCACCTCCGTCACCCCGACCATCGACTACGACAAGTGCATCGGCTGCATGGAGTGCGTGTCGCACTGTCCGGGCCTGGCCATCTTCGGCTACCGGCCCGACCGCAAGCAGTTGTTCCTGCCCATTGAATTCGCTGTCGAAAAAGGCGCCGAAGTCTTCCTGGTCGACGACAACGGCCAGAAGGTGGGCGAAGGTGTCGTGGAGCGCATCCTTGTCAAACCCAACAAGACGAATATCGCCGTGGTGAAGGCCGAAAAGCTCTACGACACGACCTCCGAAGAAGCGCTGCTGGCCGCCCGCGGTTTCATCGTCAAGGAACAATATCCCGAACCGCTGGAACTCACGCCGGCTGAGGTGGACGACGACTTCACCTACATCTGCCACTGCGAAGACGTGCGCCTGCGCGACCTGCTCGCCCTGCTGAAGGGCCGCACCAGCATCACTGCCCAGGAACTCAAGCATATCTCCCGCCTGGGCATGGGCCCGTGCCGCGGTTCCCGCTGCCTGCCGAGGGCAAAACAGGCACTCCGTCCCTATGGGATCGAGATTACCGGTGAATTTACGCCCCGCGGCCCGATGTCCAACCTCGTGGAGATCGGTGGCGTTTGCAACGTCGACCGGAAGATGGAACTCATCACCAATCCGAAATGCACCGACGTGGAAATCCACCGCGTGGGCGCTTTTGTGGCCGGTGGCGGCATGGCGGGCACCGCTTTGTTCCGTTACCTGGCGGAAGCCGGCATGAAGCCGGTGCTGGTCAACAACGAGCATGGCAGTTCATGGCGCTGCATCGCTGGCGGCCGTCCCGCCTTCTCGCTGCCCGCACTGGCCGATATCGCCACCCACAACCTGGAGATTTTCCGCGAAGTGCAGGCACTGCGCAACATCGACCTCAAGATGACGCGCTATGTGAACTTCGTCCACGACGACGCCACCTACCGTTCACTCGATGCCTCGCGCGCCTGGTCAAACGCCTATATGATTGACAAGAAGGATTTTGCGAAAGAGATTTCGCCGTACATCAATCCTTCTCTCGACCTCTACAGCCATGCGCTGATCTCACTGGACTGCTGGCAGGCCACTCCGGGCAAGACCATCGACACGGTGCGCCAGCTCGGTATCCAGGCCGGCGGGCAGGTGTTCGAAGACACGGAAGTTATCAACGTCGAGAAAGTCGGAGCGCAGTACCGCATCACCGTCCGCAGCCGCGAGGGACGCTATGTCCGGTATGAAACCGAGGTGTTCGTCAATGCGATGGGTGCCGGCGCGGAAAAATTCGCCCGGCAGCTGGGCATCGAAACCGGGCTCTATCCTGTGCGGCACCAGGCCTTCATCACCAAGCGCCTGCCGCTCCTCGGAAAGGACGGCGACTCGCTCGACATGCTCATCGACCGCCGCCACTACAAAGGATTCTCTGCCGTCTACGGCCAGCAGCTGGCGGAGACCGGCCAGATCATCGGCTGCGCCTCCCCGGCGCAGGATGCGACCGACGCCGCCAAGAATCTGAAGGTCAACACGCAAGAGTTCCTGGAGATTGCTTCCGAGGTGTTCACGGAGTGGATTCCGCAGCTGAAAGGCATGAGCTTCCAGGCCACCTGGTGCGGCTACTACACGGAGCCGCGCTACATCATCGATCCGGCGCTGGGTCTCTTCGTGGGCATGCGCGGTCACGGCTTCATGCTGTCTCAGTACATCGCGAAACTCTACGTCGACGCCCTCCTCGGCCGTGAGGTCCCCGACTACTTCCGCGATCTCGCGCTCGGCGGCCCCGGCTTGTCAGAGCAGGCGTTCAAGTAATACTGGGGCGCTGCCCCACACCCCGCCGCTCCAGCCAGCTATTACACAAGGCCCTCCCGCTTGGCTTCCGCTAGCGCCTGATGGCGCCTCTTACTGAAGAGATCAGAGCGCCAAGCGCAAGCTTACAGCCGTTTCAGGCAGTCTTTCAGGGATTCCTGCCATGGCCGAAGTTGGAGGCCGAAGTCGCGGACGATCTTGGCTTTGGACATCGTGGAATGGGCAGGGCGGACGGCCGGTGACGGGTATTCGGCCGTGGTGATGGGCTTCACGTGGCAGGGGAGGCCGGCTTCGCGCATGATGGTGGCGGCGAAGTCTGCCCAGGAGCAGACGCCGTCGTTGGTAAAGTGATAGATTTCGCCGTGGCGATGGCCGATTCGCGGAAGGAGGGCCAGGATGGTTTTGGCCAGGTCGCGGGCATAGGTCGGCGATCCGACCTGGTCGCAGACCACGCCCACTTCGGGCCGCTCGGCGCCAAGCCTGAGCATCGTTTTGACGAAATTGTTTCCGAAAGGAGAATAGAGCCAGGAGGTGCGGATGATCAGGCCGCGGCATCCGCTGTTGCGTACGGCGTCTTCGCCGTCGCGCTTGCTCCGGCCGTAGGCTGAGAGCGGATGGCGGCGGTCGGTCTCCCGGTAGCCGGAAGCCTTCCGTCCGTCGAACACGTATTCGGTGGAAATGTGGACCAGAGCTGCGTCGTGGCGGAGAGCGGCGCGGGCCAGGACACCGGGCCCCGTGGCATTGATGAAGTGGCACAGGTCGGTCTCACTTTCAGCCGCATTCACATTGGTGTAGGCGGCGCAGTTGACAATGGCGCCGATGTTCTCTTCGGTCAGCATCCGGTCGACGGCGCGGCGGTCGCAGATATCGAGCTTGCGCACCTGCCCGTCGGGGCGGATGTCGGTGAAAATGAAATCGGGCCGTCCTTCCGTCAGCAGCCGGAGTTCCGTGCCCAGTTGCCCGAAGGCGCCGGTAACCAATACTTTCTTCATCCCGCTTAAAAATTTGTGCAAAGTTAAGAATTATTAAAGTATCTTTGTAAGTTAAATTAAGGTAAAACCGCTATTATGGATTACAATACGCAGAGAGAGAAACTCATCCTGCCCGAGTACGGCCGGAACGTGCAGAAAATGATCGAGCAGGTGAAAGCCATCGAAGACAAGGAGAAACGCAGCGAACAGATGCGCGCCGTGGTGCAGGTGATGGGTATCCTGAACCCGCAGATCCGCGAACTGAACGACTATAAGCACAAACTCTGGGACCACGCCCAGGTGATCGGCGGCTTCGACCTCGACATCGATGCCCCGTATCCGGCTCCCACGCCGCAGCAGTTCGAGGAGCGCCCCGATATCATCAAGCTTCCCAATACGCCCGTCAAGGCTGCCTGCTATGGCCGGAACATCGAGAATATGATCGCATTGATCGCCGAGCGGGAAGACGATGATCTCAAGAAAGAGATGATCCGCACCCTGGCCCTCTACATGCGTCAGCAATACCTCATCTGGAACAAGGACAATGTGGCGGAAGAGACCATCTTCGCCGACATCGAGCGCCTGTCCGACGGCAAGCTAAAGGTGCCTGAAGACATCCACCTGGGCGCCATCTCCCAGAATGCCAACTTCGCCCGGCCGGGTATCAGCGTGGGAACGCAGAACGGCGGAGGTTACAACAACAAGAAGAACCGCAACTGGAAACGGAAGAAATAACGATGGCAGACAAGAAGACCCGGAAAGCCAGCACCAAGGCAACCCCCAAGCCGGCCAAGAAGAAAAAAGCGCCGGCGCGGAAGGTGTCCGCCCCGCGCGAACCCCTGCTGACCGACGGTCGCAGGAGAATGATCCGTATCATCCTCGGGGTGGCTTTCAGCCTGCTGGCCATCTATACGCTGGTAGCGCTGCTGTCTTATATCTTCACCTGGACGTCCGACCAGAGCCTGCGCTTCGACAGCCGGATGTTCACCACGGAGGTGACGGCCGAAAATGCCGGTGGAAAGATTGGTTTTGTCTGGGCGAATTTCCTGATCTCCAAACTGTTCGGCCTGGGTGCCTTTGCCATCCCCATTTTCCTGGGTGCCCTGGCGGTCTATTGCTTCCGGCTCCGGAACGTGAATCTGCTGCGGGTCTTCCTGCTCTGTGCCTTCGGCGCGGTGATCTTCTCCGTGCTGCTGGCCTTTATTTTCAGCTTTACGCCTTATGGGACAATGATGGGCAGTGGGGCAGGGGGCTCCTATGGACACTATGCCTGCCGCTGGCTCTGCTCGATGATCGGCAAGGCCGGAACGGCAGCCGTGCTGGTACTCATCCTTTTCCTCTATGCCTGCCTGCTCACCCCGAAGGTGGCATATTGGTTCGATGACCTGCTCTATGGCCTGTCGCATCGGGAGAAACCGGAGGAAGAAGAGGAAGAAACGGAAGAAGAGGAAGAAGATCAGGAAGAAGTGGACGAAGTCCCGCTGATCGTGGAAGGGGCCGAGGAGGCTGATACCGATCCGACCGACGACTGGCTCGATGCCGCCGATACGGAACCGGAGCCGGAGCCGGAACCGGAACCTGAACCGGAACCGGAACCGAAAGGTGAAGAAGAGGCCGATACGGCCGCCGATGTCCCCCTGACCGTCGAGAAGAGTGAAAATGAGATTGTGGACGGCCTCTCCGACGAGCAGTGGCGCGAACGTTACGACCCGCGGCTCGACCTGCCCCGCTTCAAACTGCCCCCGATGTCGTTGCTCAACGACTACAAGGACATGTGGTACGAGGTTTCGCGCGAGGAACTCGAGAACAACAAGCAGCGCATCGTCAATGCGCTCAACAGCTATAAGATCCGGGTCAAGGGCATTACGGCCAAAATGGGCCCGACCGTGACCCTCTACAAGATCCAGCTCGACGACGGCATCAAGGTCGCCCAGGTCCGCAACCTGGAGGAAGACATCGCCATCTCACTGGGAGCCAAGGGTGTGCGTGTGGTCACGCTGCTCGATTCCGTGGGTATCGAGGTGGCCAATGTCAAGCCCAGCGTGGTGGCCCTCAAGTCCGTGTTGGGTTGCCAGCAATACCAGGAAGCCTCGCAGAAGATGGAGCTGCCGATGGCCATCGGCATCACCGTCACCAACGAGCCCTTCTTCCTCGACCTGGCCAAGATGCCGCACCTGCTGGTGGCCGGCGCCACGGGACAGGGCAAATCGGTGGGCCTGAACGTGATGATCACCTCGCTCCTGTATGCCCGCCATCCCGCCGAGATGAAACTCGTGATGGTCGATCCCAAAAAGGTGGAATTCTCGCTCTACGAGAAGCTCGACAAGCACTATCTGGCCATGCTGCCCGACGCCACCGAAGCCATCATCACCGACACCAAGAAGGTGGCCAACACGCTGAACTCCCTCTGCATCGAGATGGACGACCGCTACGAGCTGCTCAAGAAGGCCGACGTGCGCCAGCTTAAGGAGTACAACGCCAAGTTCCTGAACCGCCAGCTCAATCCGCTCAACGGACACAAGTACCTGCCCTACATCGTGGTGATCATCGACGAGTTCGGCGACCTGCTGATGACAGCGGGCCGTGAGATCGAAAACCCGATCGCCCGCCTGGCGCAGAAAGCCCGTGCCGTGGGTATCCACCTGATCATCGCCACCCAGCGCCCGACGGTCAACATCATCACCGGTTCCATCAAGGCCAACTTCAACTCGCGTGTGGCCTTCAAGGTCAACACCGGCACCGACTCCAAGGTCATCATCGACGCTCCGGGTGCCAACCGTCTGGTGGGCCGCGGCGACATGCTGGTGGTCTATCCGGGCCACGACCTGACCCGTGTGCAGTGTGCCCTGGTCGATACGCCCGAGATTATCAATATCGTGAAATACATCAGCAGCCAGCGGGGCTACAGCGGTCCTTTCGAATTGCCTGAATACGTGGATCCCAACGACGAGGATGCAGGCGGCATGAACGACATCGACCTGCACCGCCGCGACCAACTTTTCGAGGAGTGCGCGCGGATGGTGGTCCAGTACCAGCAGGGCTCCACTTCGATGCTGCAGCGCAAGCTTAACGTGGGTTATGCCCGTGCCGGCCGCATCATGGACCAGCTGGAGGCCGCCGGCATTGTCGGACCGCAGGAAGGCAGCAAGGCGCGTGCGGTTTTGGTGACCGATCTCGATACTTTGGACCGAATTTTGGAATCACTCAATCATATCTAAAATGATCGAGTGATGAAACGCTTCTTTTTTCTCGTGGCCATCCTCCTCTGCACCGTTTCCGGCGCACAGGAACGCTTTTCCTGCCGTTTCAAGATGGTGGAGCGGGAAAGCGGCAAGACCATCGCGGAAGGGAAAGGTTACGTACAGGGCGATTGCTATCGCCTGGAAACCGAATGGATGCAGGTATGGTGCAATGGAAAGGACCGTTGGATCTGGTCCTCGTCCAGCGAGGAACTGGTCATTGAGCCCAACGACGTGTCGTTCCTGAAAGATATCGATGTGACCCGTCAGACAGGTGGAAAGGCTGTCATCGACTATGAAGGCTATACCATCACGCTGACCGACATCCAGGAGAAGGCTGAGCCCTGGTCGGGCACCTTCTTCATCATCGATCCCGAATTGTTCGGCGACAATACGATTATAACAGACCTGCGTTGACGAAGACCTCGACGATCGAGGGATAAGTGCCTTCCAGATATTCCGGGAGGCGCTCTTTTTCTACCCATTCGGCCCGGGAGATGTCTTCTTCCAGCTGGGGAAGGAGAGGCTCCTCACGGTCGTCGCTCATCGCATACCAGTAGGTGTGCTTGAGAATCTTCTGGCCGAAGAGCTGGTAGGTGTGGTGGGTGATGCAGATGAGGCGGCCGAGCTGGAGTTCGTGCAGGCCTGTTTCCTCTTCGACCTCGCGCAGGGCGCAGGTCTCGATGGTCTCGCCGGGTTCCTGCTTGCCCTTGGGCAGATCCCACAGTTCGTGGCGGTAGATGAGCAGATACTGCCCCTCCCGGTTGCGGACCAGGCCGCCGCCGGCAGTGATTTCCGTGAAATGGGAACAGAATTCCGGGAAGGATGCGTCGTCGACGACGATGCGTTCACGCTCAAAATAGACGTTCTGCATTTTTTGCTACCTTTGTATGGATAAAAGCAACTGCAAAAGTAGTGTTTCCTGCGGAATTTATCAACGAAATGCGCGATTCTCTCGGCCCGGAACGGGCGGAGCGGGTGCTTTCGGCTTTGGCCGGAGAGCCCGCGGTGTCGGTGCGCGTGAATCCGCGCAAACTGACGCTGGTAGCGTTGCGCGCGCATTTCGGCACCCTGGCCGGTGATGTGGTGCTTTGGGCTTCTGATGAAGCTTTCTACCTGAATGACAGGCCTTCATTTACGCTCGATCCACTGTTTCACGCGGGTGCCTACTATGTGCAGGAAGCTTCGTCGATGTATGTCGGGCAGTTGTTCGAGCGGGCGAAGGCGACGCTGGGAAAGGAGGCCTTGCGTGTCCTCGACCTGTGTGCGGCGCCGGGCGGCAAGACGACGCAGCTGCTGTCGCATCTGGACGATGCTTCTCTGCTGGTGGCCAACGAGGTGGTTCCTTCGCGCGCCACGATTCTGGCAGAAAACGTGGCCCGCTGGGGCTGTTCCAATGTGGCGGTTACGTCGTCCGACCCGGCGGCTTTTGCCTCGTTCCGCGGCTTCTTCGACATCGCCGTGGTCGATGCACCCTGTTCGGGCGAGGGTATGTTCCGCAAGGATGAACGGGCCGTGGCAGAATGGTCGCCCGACACGGTGCGGCTTTGCGCGGCCCGGCAGCGCCGGATCCTGGCGGACTTCTGGCCGTCGCTCGCTCCCGGCGGATTCCTGATTTATTCGACTTGTACCTTCAACCGCTTCGAGGACGAGGAGAATGTGGACTGGATTGTCCGGGAACTGGGTGCGGCGTGTAGAGAGATGCGGCATTTCTATCCCGGGGAAGACCGGGGAGAAGGTTTTTTCGCAGCCTTGCTGCAAAAGGAGGACGGCCGATGAAACTGCTCGAACGCAAGGAGATGGTCAAGCAACTGAGCGGTCCGCTGGCGGCGGCGTTGCCGCAGCTGGAGAAGACGCTGCGCGTCATCGCCTCCGGGACGGCCGTTGCGATGCGCAAGGGCCGCGACCTGGTTCCCGAGGCCGATTTTGCGCTGGCTATCGAGCGGGTGCCGCTGGAAGGTCTGCACTATGAAATCTTGGAAGTCTCGCGGGAAGATGCCCTGAAGTTTCTCTCGAAGGAGCCGCTCGTCCTGCCGGACGCGCCCCGCGGCTATCTGCTGCTGACCTATCAAGGCCTTGGCCTGGGCTTCGTAAAGAACCTCGGTAATCGCACGAACTCTCTGTTGCCATCTTCGCGTCGCATCAAGATGAAGGCATAAATTTTCAGAGGGCGGGTTTCTGTTGGAAACCTGCCCTCTTACTTAACCTAAACTTAAACTTAAACTATGAAAAACTTCGATGCTAAAAGTTACAAAACCTATGCCATCGAGGTGTTTTGTCATGGTTTAGACGATGCGAAGTTTAGCAAATTTTAGCAGTAATGTTTTTTGCCCGCCGTTGTCGAAGGCTACGACGGCTTTTCGGTTGGGACCATCGCCCTCCAGGGATAGGATTTTTCCATAGCCGAAGCGGTCGTGCTCGACGCGCTGGCCGACCGCCAGGGCGGAAATGGGGGAAGGTGCGAATCCGGGCGAAGGCGTATGCGCTGGCGCCGATGGCGCGGCGGGGATGGGGCGTGAGGCCCGCGGCTGGACCGGTGTCTGCCGGGGTGCCTGCTCACGGGGTTGCCGATAGGTTTGGAAGTCCGCTGCGCGAAAGCGGGTTTTCGGGAAGGGATCGTAGCGGTCCTGGTACGAGTCGGGCTCCACGGCGTAGTACTGCCGGTCGATTTCGCGCAGGAAGCGAGACGGGCGGTTCGACACCTCGCTGCCCCATTTGCGGCGGTTCTGGGCGTACGACACGGTGACGGCCTTGGCGGCACGGGTAAGGGCCACGTAGAAGAGACGCCGCTCTTCTTCGATGTCGACGATGGAATCGCTCATTCCTTCGGTGGGGAAGAGATTCTCCTCCATGCCGGCGATGTAGACGTAAGGGAACTCCAGGCCTTTGGCAGAATGGACCGTCATCAGCGTGATCTTGTTGGTCTGGTCGCGCTCCGGGTCCTGGCTGTCGTCTTTCTCCACTTCGCTCATCAGGTAGATGTTTTCGAGGTAGTCGCCCAGGCGGACGATGGTGTCGACGGGCTCTTCGCCGTCTTCTGCCAAGACCGTCCGCATTTCCGTCTCTTCTTCGCTGAATTCCTTGATGCTGTTGAACAGTTCCTCCACGTTCTCGAAGCGGCCCATCCCTTCGGGAGACGTGTCGGCTTTCAGTGCGGCCAGATAGCCCGTGCGGTTGCCGATCTCCACGGCCAGGGCATAGCAGTCGGCGCTTTCGACCTGTTCGTCCAGCGATTCCATCAGGGCGACGAAGTCGCGGAGCTTGCGGATGGCGGCGTCCTTGAGCCCGGCAGCATAGAGTTTTTCGTTCTCCAGAAGAGGCGCGTTGTAGAGCGTGGTGCCTGCGGCTGACGCGGCGGCAGCCAGCCGGTCGATGGTGGTGTCGCCGATGCCGCGGCCCGGCACATTGACGACCCGGCGGAACGATTCGTTGTCCTGCGGGTTGACCACCAGCTTGAAATAGGCCAGCATGTCCTTGATCTCGGCCCGTTCGTAGAAAGAGTGTCCGCCGTAGATGCGGAAGGGAAGGTTGCGTTTGCGCAGGGCTTCCTCCAGGGCACGGCTCTGGGCGTTGGTGCGGTAGAGGATGGCGAAGGCGTCGTAGGAGGCCTTCGCGCTGTAGATGCGCTCGATGATGGAAGTGGCGATGAGGTGGGCCTCCTCGCTTTCGGTGTAGGCCTTGATAACGCCGATCTTCTCGCCGGCGCCGGCCGTGGAGAAGCACTCCTTGTGGAGCTGCCGCTCGTTGTGGGCGATCAGGCTGTTTGCGGCCGCCACGATATTCTGGGTGGAGCGGTAGTTCTGCTCCAGCTTGAACTCCCTGGCTTCCGGATAGTCTTTCTTGAAGCGCAGGATGTTTTCGATGCGGGCGCCACGGAAGCCGTAGATGCTTTGGGCGTCGTCGCCGACCACGCAGATGTTGTGGTGCGGCTCGGCCAGCTGGCGCAGGATCGAATACTGTGCGTGGTTGGTGTCCTGGTACTCGTCCACGAGGATGTAGCGGAAGCGGGATGCGATGCTTTCGCGGGCCTCGGGGAAATGCTTGAGCAGGATGTTCATGTTGAGCAGGATGTCGTCGAAATCCATCGCTCCGGCGGCCAGGCATTTCTTCTGGTACAGCTCATAGATGTCGGCCGTGCGGGGTCGGCGTGCGGCCCGGTCGCGCTCCGTCTGTTCAGCGTCGCGCCGGTAGGCGGCCACCGTCACCAGGCTGTTTTTCGCCATCGAGATCACATTCTGCAGGGCAGCGGGCTTGTAGATCTTGTCGTCGAGTTCCATCTCCTTGACGCACTGTTTGATGACACTGCGGGAGTCGGTCTGGTCGTAGATGGTGAAGTTCTGCGGATAGCCGAGCAGGGCGGCGTATTCCCGCAGGAAACGGATGAAGATCGAATGGAACGTGCCCATCTGGATCCAGCGCGCCTTCTGCTCGCCCACCAGCAGCGCCACGCGCTCCTTCATCTCTCCGGCGGCTTTTTTGGTAAAAGTGAGGGCCAGCACCTCGCCAGGCCTGCAGTCCCCCTCCAGTATGTGTGCGACCCGGCAGGTCAGCACACGCGTCTTCCCGGAACCGGCGCCCGCTACGATGAGCGAAGGCCCTTCCGTACACAGAACAGCCGCTTTCTGCGCGCTGTTCAACCCCTCGAACAGGTCTGTTTTCGAATTGTCGATCATAGTGCAAAAATATACTTTTTTTACTGACAATTTATAGGTAACTTTGCCGCACTTTTGTAAAATATTTATTATTAACCAAATAATTTATGTCAAATCCAATCAGATTAAAGAAGGGCCTGAATCTTCCCATCGCGGGAGCGGCCCTTTGTGAGGTGACTGCGCGCGTCGCTCCCGATCTGGTGGCTGTCAAACCGACCGATTTCCGCGGGCTGGTGCCCCGGCTTCTGGTGAAGGAGGGCGACAGCGTCAAGGCCGGCACTCCGCTGTTCGCCGACAAGAAGTACACCACGATGGTGTTCTGCTCGCCGGTCAGCGGTACGGTCGATGCCGTGATCCGCGGGGAAAAGCGCAAGCTCCTCGAAGTCCGGATCAAGTCGGACGGAAAGAACGAATCGGTGAAAGTCGACATCCCGAAGGTTTCTACGCTCGACAAGAAAGGAATGACCGAGCTGCTGCTGCAGTGCGGCCTCTGGCCCTGCATCAAGCAGCGCCCGTTCGGCACCATTGCCGATCCGGAGGCTGAACCCAAAGCCATTTTCATTTCCGGCATGAACACGGCACCGCTCGGGGCGGACTACGAGTTCACGCTGAAAAACGATGTCGAAGCCATCCAGGCTGGTATCGATGCCCTGAACCGCCTGACGAGTGGCGGGGTGCATCTTTCCATGAATGCCCAATCGTTCGCCGGCAGTGAGTTCCACAAGCTGACCAACGTCACCTTCCACGAATTCACGGGTCCGCACCCGGCCGGCAACGTCGGCGTGCAGATCAATCACATCAGCCCCATCAACAAGGGCGAGGTGGTGTGGACGGTATCCCTTCCGCTGGTGGCCGTCATCGGCCGATTCATCCGTGAAGGCGTCTACGATACCCGTCGCATTATCGCCGTGGCGGGACCTGCCGCCGTCAACCCTTCGTATGTCGAAGTGATGGCAGGCGTCGGGATGAAACAGCTCGCCCCGTATTTCTCTGACGGTGACATTCGCGTGATCAGCGGTAACGTCCTTACGGGCGAAACCGTCGGCCGCGAAGGTTTCCTGGGCTTCTACGACGACCTGGTGAGCGTACTCAAGGAAGGCGACTACTACGAGATGTTCGGCTGGATCAAACCGCTCCGCAGCAAGAAGTTCTCCGTGTCATTCGCATATCCGGCCTTCCTGCGCCGCAAGAAATACAACATGGACACCAACGAGAACGGCGGTGAACGCCCGTTCCTGATGAACGACGTCTACGGCAAGATGCTCCCGATGGACATCTATCCGCTCTACCTGTTCAAGGCCTGCCTGGCCGGCGACCTCGACAAGATGGAGCAGCTCGGCATCTACGAGGTGATCGAGGAAGACGTCGCACTCTGCGAGTATGTGTGCCCGTCGAAGATCGAAATCCAGAACATCATCCGTCAGGGCATCGACCTGATGATGAAAGAAATGTAAGGAGGAACCCGTATGGCAAAGAATTTTTTCGATAAAATAAGGCCGACCTTCTCCAAAGGCGGGAAGCTGGCCTGGCTCCATTCTTCCTTCGACGCGTTCGAGACCTTCTTCTTCGTGCCGAACCGTGTTACCCGCAAGGGCTGCACGCACGTGAAGGACTGCATCGACCTGAAGCGCCTCCTGATCATCGTGGTGATCGCCCTGGTCCCGTCCCTGCTCTTCGGTATCTGGAACCTCGGCTACCAGCACAGCCGGGTTTTTGGCCTGGACTGGGGATTCTGGCAGATGGTGTGGTATGGCTTCGTGAAGATCATCCCTCTTTATCTGGTTTCCTATATCGTGGGCCTGGGCATCGAGTTCGCTTCGGCCCAGATGAAAGGCCATGAGGTGAGCGAAGGCTACCTGGTGAGCGGTTTCATCATTCCGCTCATCGTGCCGGTCGACGTTCCCTGGTGGATGCTGGCCCTTGCCGTGGCCTTTGCCGTGATTATCGGCAAGGAAGTCTTCGGCGGTACCGGCATGAATATCTGGAACCCCGCGCTGCTGGCGCGTGCCTTCCTGTTCTTCTCCTATCCGAGCAAGATGTCGGGCGACGCCATCTGGGTCGGCGGCCTGAGCAAGGCCCTTGCCGGCGGAACGCCCTGGAAGGGCGGGGAAGTGGTGGACGCCATCTCGGGTGCCACCCCGCTTTCCCATGCTTCGCTTGACGGCCTGTCCGCTGCCGGCACAAGTGCCTGGAACCTTTTCCTGGGCAACGTTCCGGGTGCCGTGGGTGAGACCAGCGTCATCGCCATCCTCATCGGCGCGCTGCTCCTCATGGGCACCGGCGTGGCCAGCTGGAAGATCATGTGCTCGTCCGTACTCGGCGCCCTCTTCGTGGGCTGGCTCGGCAATATCGGCGGTGTCACCGACATCCCGTGCTGGGAAATGCTGCTCATGGGCGGTTTCGCTTTCGGTACCGTCTTCATGGCCACCGATCCGGTGACCTCGGCACAGACCGAGACCGGCAAGTGGATCTATGGTTTCCTGATCGGCGCCCTCTGCATCACGGTGCGTCTGTTCAATCCGGGCTATCCCGAGGGCATGATGCTCGCCATCCTGCTGATGAACACCTTCGCACCGCTGATCGACCACTATGTGGTGAATGCAAACATCCAACGTCGCATCAAGCGAGCTAAAACCGTATAGTGATGAATACCAACAACAACGTATATACCATCGTCTACACGACCATTGTGGTCGTCGTAGCGGCCGCCATCCTGGCAATTGCCGCGATGGCGCTCAAGCCGAAGCAGGACGCCAACATCAAGGCCGAGACCATCAGCCAGATGCTGACAGCCGCCGGCTTCTCCGACAAGGATGCGCTCGCCAAGCTCGGCAACGACCAGATCCTCGCCATGTACAGCGGCAACATCAAGACCGCTTTCCTGATTGACAAGGACGGCAACAAGACCGGCGAGCTGGAAACCGACGTGAATGATATCGAACTGCAGGACAACCTGAAGGTCGAGAACAAGAACATTGCCGCCGGCAATCCTTCGCTTCCGGTCTACGTCTTCGAGAAGGACGGGGCCGAGATCAACGTGATTCCGATCTACGGTGCCGGTCTCTGGGGCCCGATCTGGGGCTACATCGCCTTCGACGCCAATTGCAGCAAGATTGTGGGCGCCTACTTCGACCATGAGAGCGAGACGCCCGGCCTGGGTGCCAAGATCAAGGACGAGGCCTGGTTCCGCGAGGAGTTCGTGGGCAAGGAGGTGAATTTCGCCAAGCCGGATGACTCCTTCGACATCATCAAGGGCGGCGCGCCCAAGGATGACAAGTCGGCCGTCGATGCCATTACCGGCGCCACGATGACCTGCAACGGACTGGATGCCGCACTCGACACCTGGTTCAAGGCGTATATGCCGTTCCTGCAGAAAAAGGCCGGGGCTGCCGCCGCCGATGACGACGCCTGCTGTGGCGGAGCTTGCGGGAAGGAATGCGACGGACAATGTGAACACGAACACAATCATCAGGAGGGTTAAGCCATGAATGAAGATCTGAAGAAAACACTGTTGAACCCGATTTTCAAGGGCAACCCGATCACGGTCCTCGTGCTCGGTATCTGCTCGTCGCTGGCCGTCACGGTCCAGCTCAAGGGCGCACTGGTGATGGCCCTCTCGGTGATCATCGTCACGGGACTGTCGAGCCTTGTGGTCTCTCTGCTCCGCAACTCGATTCCGAACCGTGTGCGCATCATCGTCCAGCTGGTCGTGGTCGCCATGATGGTGATCCTGGTCGACCAGGTGCTGCGGGCCTACGCCTATTCCATCGACAAACAGCTTTCGGTCTACATCGGCCTGATCATCACCAACTGTATCGTGATGGGCCGCATTGAGGCCTTTGCGCTTGGCAACAAGCCCATCCCGTCGCTCCTCGACGGCCTGGCCAATGGTGCCGGCTACGGTATGATCCTGGTAATCGTGGCCTTCTTCCGTGAACTGCTCGGCAGCGGCACGCTGCTGGGCTTCCGCGTGCTTCCCGAAAGCTATGTTCCCAACAACCTCGTGATCCTTCCGCCGATGGCGCTGATCATTCTGGGCTGCATCGTCTGGGTCCAGCGCTCCATCCAGAAGGACCTGCAGGAGAAATAACACCTTAACTCAAATCGATTATGGAATACATCAGCTTGTTCGTAAAGTCAATTTTCGTTGACAATATGATTTCCTGGGTATGTGTTCATACCTGGCGGTGTCGAAGAACGTGAAGACAGCAAATGGTTTGGGTATTGCTGTTATCTTCGTGCTCCTTTGCACGCTCCCGCTCAACTACCTGCTCAACAAGTTTGTCCTGCAGCCCGGCGCGCTGGCCTGGCTGGGCGACGGCTTCAAGGACGTTGACCTGAGCTTCCTGAGCTATATCCTCTTCATCGCGGTGATCGCCGCCTTCGTGCAGATCGTCGAGATGGTGGTCGAGAAGTTCCTCCCGTCGCTCTATTCGTCGCTGGGTATCTTCCTGCCGCTGATCGCCGTCAACTGCGCCATCCTGGGCGGTTCGCTGTTCATGCAGCAGCGTGAGTTCCTGAACGTCGGCGAGGCTGCGACCTACGCCCTCGGTTCGGGCATCGGCTGGTGGCTGGCCATCGTGGCCCTGGCCGCCATCCGCGAGAAGATGGCTTATTCAAAGGTTCCGGCGCCGCTCAAGGGCCTGGGCATCACCTTCATGGTGGTGGGCCTGATGGGTATGGCGTTCATGACGTTCATGGGTATTTCTTTATAAGGAGGAAGTAAGATGATGACCAATACGATTCTTACAGCAATCCTCGTGATTGTCGTGGTCACCCTGATCCTGGTGGCCCTGCTCCTCTTCATCAAGATCAAGCTCACCCCGTCGGGAACGGTCAAGATCGATATCAACAACGGCAAGAAGGTGCTCGACGTCCCGCAGGGCGGCTCGCTCCTCAATACGCTTGCCGAACAGAAGATCTTCCTCCCCTCGGCCTGCGGCGGCAAGGGCAACTGCGGCCAGTGCAAGTGCCAGGTCCTCGAAGGCGGCGGAAGCATCCTGCCCACCGAAGTCGGTTTCTTCACCCGCAAGCAGATTGCCGACAACTGGCGCCTCGGCTGCCAGGTAAAAGTCAAGGACAACCTCAAGATCCAGGTGCCCGACTCCGCCTTGAGCGTCAAGAAGCTCGAGTGCGAAGTCATCTCCAACAAGAACGTGGCCACCTTCATCAAGGAGTTTACGGTCAAGTTGCCTGAGGGAGAGAACATCGAATTCAAGAGCGGCGAATACATCCAGATCGACATTCCGGCCTACGACGTCAACTTCGCCGACATGGACGTGGATCCGATCTACCGGGCCGACTGGGAGAAATACGGTTTCTTCGACCTCAAGTACAAGAACACCGTTCCGACCATCCGTGCCTACTCGATGGCTTCGTATCCTGCCGAGAAGAACGTCATCAAGCTCAACGTGCGTATCGCAACGCCGCCGTTCGACCGCAGCCAGCCGAAGGGCGTGTTCAAGATGCTCCCCGTACCTCCGGGCATCGCTTCCACCTTTGTGTTCTCCCGCAAGCCGGGCGACAAGGTGTGGATCAGCGGTCCTTACGGTGAGTTCCTGCTCCCGAAGGACGATCCGGACAGCCAGGAATACATCTTCGTTGGCGGCGGCGCCGGCATGGCTCCGCTCCGCAGCCACATCATGCATCTGTTCAAGACGCTCAAGACCAAGAGGGAAGTCCACTTCTTCTACGGTGCCCGCGCCCTCGTCGAGGCGTTCTACCTCGAGGATTTCGCGGAAATCGAGAAAGAATTCCCGAACTTCCACTTCCACCTGGCCCTCGACCGTCCCGACCCGGCAGCCGATGCCGCAGGCGTGAAATATACGGCCGGCTTCGTGCACAACGTGATGAACGAGACCTACCTCAAGGATCACGAGGCGCCGGAGGACATCAAGTACTTCATGTGCGGTCCGCCGATGATGGTCTCGTCGGTCGTGAACCTGCTTGATTCGCTGGGTGTCGCGCCTGAGAGCATCCTGTACGATAACTTTGGTGCATAGATAACGCTAGCGGCTCTGGTATTCCGTTCCGCGGGCAAAAAAAGCCCGCTGAACGGAATACCACCCGCCGCTGGGCTTATGCATAGTTTTTTTTGCATTTTATAAATAAATGCATACCTTTGCAGTCCCTTTTTAGGGAAGACTCGCTAGCTCAGTTGGTAGAGCACAGCACTTTTAATGCTGGGGTCTTGGGTTCGAGCCCCAAGCGGGTCACAAAAAAGAATAGCAGCCGTAGCTGCTATTCTTTTTTGTGACCGAGCCAGCCCTGAGCTGGCTCTTTTTCTACTGGGGCACATCCCCAGACCCCTCGGCCTCCGGCCGGCGCTTCGCTATTTTTTTCGTTTGACCCGCTTGGGGCCGGAAATGGCGTATATTTTTGATTATTTGTATTTTTTATATATTTTTGGAATTTTAAAAGTATAGTTGACTAGTAGTTATAACCAATGGCAGTTAAAATTCTCAGCGTTGACGATGAAACCGATCTTGAGTTGCTGTTGACGCAATATTTCCGTAGAAAGATCAGAAAAGGCGAATATGAGTTCTTCTTTGCCCATAACGGACTGGAGGCACTGCAGATCTTATTGAAGAATCCGGATATCGCCATCATCCTTTCGGATATCAATATGCCTGAGATGGATGGATTGACCTTGCTGGCCAAAGTCAACGAGATGCGTAACCCGTCGCTCAAGTGCATTATGGTCAGTGCCTACGGTGACATGGACAACATCCGTCACGCCATGAACAACGGGGCCTTTGATTTCGCCACCAAACCGATAGACCTGGATGACCTGCAGATTACCATTGACAAGGCTGTAGAGCAGATCGATTATATCCGGAGCGCCCAGAAGGAACATGCGCAGCTGGTGGATATCCAAAGTGACCTGTCTGTTGCCCGCGAGATCCAGCAGGGTATCCTGCCCCGGACATTCGACCTGAAAATGGCAGAATCCGAAAAGGTGGACATTTATGCCAGTATGCTGGCCGCCAAGGATGTGGGCGGTGATTTCTATGACTTCTTCCCGATCGACGACCACCGGATGGGATTTACAATCGCCGATGTGAGCGGCAAAGGCGTTCCGGCGGCCATCTTCATGGCGGTCAGCCATACGCTCATCAAAGCGATCGGCACGCATATCCAGTCCCCGGAAGAATGCATGAAGACAGTCAACGACATGCTTTGCGATGAAAGCGTGAACTCTATGTTCGTGACCGTTTTCTATGGCATTTACGACATACAGACCGGTCTTGTCGAATTTACCAACGCCGGACATAATCCGCCTTTCATCCTTCGCGCCGACGGCGCAGTCGAGATGTTGAAGTGCTCCTGCAACCTGGTGCTCGGTGCAATGGGGGGCATCCCTTACAATAAAGAAACGCTTCAACTGAACGAAGGCGACTCCCTCGTGATGTACACCGATGGCGTGACCGAAGCCGAGGACAAGGACCACGCCCAATTCGGAGAAGACAGGCTGGCTGCTGTGCTGGCTGAACTGAAAGGCGCTCCCAGCAAGCAGATCGTCGACACCATCAACATCCGGGTCATTGAGTTTGTCTCCGGCGCGCCGCAGAGTGATGATATTACACAACTAGTAATCCGCAGAAAGTGAAACCCCGTTCAATCATAGTGTCGTCTCTGATCGCATTGGCCGTCATCGCCGGTGTGGCTATCGTCGCCTATCAGTTGGGCCGTCGGCAGTCCCGGCAGGAGTTGGCCGCGGTGCAGGAAGAGATGGACCGGCTGGTGGCCGCCGAGAAGGATGCTGCCATCGTGAAGCGTGTCAGCCAGCAGATGGAGGATATCGCCTATCAGCAGAAAGCGATATCCGACCAGCAGCGTGACCGTGCCGAAGAACAGTCCAACCTGGCTATCCGGAATGCCGCACGAGCCGAGATGGAGAGCCGGGCCGCCCGTGAAGCGGAGCGAAAGGCGAATGAGGCTGCAGATGTGGCTGAAAAGGAACGAGCCAATGCGGAGCGGCAGCAGGAGATCGCGCTGGAACAAAGGGATGAGGCGACGTATGCAAGGAATGTGGCAGATACCTTGAACCGGCGCACGCAGGCAAAAGGCCTGGCAGTGAGCTCTCAGGTCCGGCGGGAGGCCGGCGAGACCGAGGTGGCCGACATTCTCGCCTATGCCAGCTGGTATTTCCTCAAGAGTAACAGGGGCAACCAGTATTATTCTGAAACCTTCAAATCCCTGGCTCAGGCCACTGGCGGCATTCCGCGCTATAAGGTCCGGGAGGGCGGCGCCGTAAATGCCATCTCGCAGGTACCCGGCAAACCCGGGCAATGTGTGGCCGCAACAAACTACGGAGAGGTGGAATGGCTTACCGCGACCGTGAACAACGGAGCCCGGCGGATTACTTCCACGGTTTTGTTGTTCGATCCTGCGTATGATTTCAGGGATGTGCAGGTTCTGTCCGGGAAGATCTATGCTCTTTCCCTCAAGGGTCCTTTGTGCATTCTGGACTTCAAGGGAGACAAGGTGATCGTGCCCTTGCCTGACGATGACTACTTCAAACTGCTGCCGGTACGGGGGCGCCTGCTCGTGGCGGGACGCCGGAGCCTGTGCTGGTATGCTGACGGAAAGATTTCGGTACAAGCGAGTCTGAGCAAGCCCTTGTCTGCCATTGTCGAGCGGGAAGGCAGCGTCTGCCTGTTTTATGCTGACGGCTCCTATGCTGAGATGGATTCTTCCGGCCGTATTGCAGAAGAGGCCCCTTTGGTGAAGGAAGTGGTTACGGCCGCTCATTATGATAAGGCAGGCAGATGCCTGTTGCTTGGAGTGGAAGACGGCACGGTATATCCTGTCAACAGATACAACCGCGTCCTGGAGACGATGTCCGCCCATAAGGCCAGGTGTATGAGCATGGATATGCTCGGCTCGGTCGTTGTTACGGGCGGATATGACAAGTCTGCGTACATCTGGAATCTGGACAATATGCCCTTTGAGAGCGGATTGTCTTTCCACGAGGAGCTGGAGACGAAAAGCGCCGGCAAGCGTGTGGCAAACGGCAAGGAGGTTCCGGCAGAGTGGCTGGTGCCGGTGGATTATTCTTTTGACGGGTGGACGCTTGCCGTATGCGGTGACGCGGACGGGAAATCCGTGTGGATCGGGACCTCTGCAGGAAGTGTCCTCCTGCTGAATACATCGGCTGACGGCATGGCTGCGCAGCTGTACGACAAAATCAACCGTAATCTGACCCAACAGGAATGGACGCGCTATGTTGGTGCATCCATACCATATATGACGTTCAAATGAGAAGGTTTCTGTATCCTATCAGCTTGATGGTTGCCGTGCTGCTTTCCGTGGTGCAGGCGGTCGCTCAGAATGGAGCGGATGCTTATATGGGCATTCCGTTCTTCAGAAACTATTCGGCGAGCAAGTACAATGCCCACAACCGGAATTTTGATGTCATCTGTGACGGTGAGGGACACACCTTCTTTGCGAATTTTGAGGGTTTGCTTGTCTATGACCATGTCGAATGGCGGATTGTCCACACCCCCGATATCTCCCGCGTGGTGAGCCTGAACAGGGATGAGGAAGGGAACATCGTTTTCGAGGGGATCAATGTGACGGGACGGGTCCTGTCTGTCGACGGAGATTCGGTCCGCGTTTCTTTTACGCAGCGCAACGACAACAGTGCCAGTGTGACAGCCGGTGGTGAGCGGATCAAGGACGGCGAAGTGGACAGGTGGAATGAGGTCGAGGTCTATCAGCGCCTCAAGCTGAATGACGGACGTACGCTGCTGGCCACGGCGACTGAAGGTGTGATTGCCGTCGATGCCCAGGACCGGGAAGTCTGGCGCATCAATGTTGACAACGGACTCTGCTCCAACAGTATCACCAAGTTGGCTTATGACGGCAAGGGAACGGTCTGGGGCGCTACGGACAACGGAGTTTTCAATATTTCGCTTTCTGAGATATACACCCACTTTACGGAAAAGGAAGGTCTCAGGGGCCAGATTTCCTGCATAGCGATGTGCGGTCCGGACTTGATGGTGGGAACGTTCCAGGGCCTGTATCGTCTGAGCGGGCAGCAGTTCCGACAGATTGACCGCGTCAGTCACGCCTGCTGGCAGATGGCCCAGGACTCCAGGGAGACGGTATATGTGGCCACTTCAGATGGTGTCTATGAATACGCAAAAGGTGCGGCACGTCAGTTGACCACCCCGTTTGCCCTTTCCATCCTGGCCATGGACGACGGCTCCTATCTGGTCGGAGAACTCGAGCGCATAGTCCGCTTCCGCCCTGGCAAGGAGACCGTGACCATCAATGCGGTTCCCAATGTCACGCGCTTCAAGAAGGATGAAAACGGGGGTGTGTGGGCCATGACGCTGGCCGGAGAGTACTACTATATGGCGGCCGGAAGCCCGGCGTTTGAGAAAAGAGAGGATGGCCCTTTGTCAAAACTGTTTGAATATGAAGATATTGACGGTAATGTCTGGCGTTGCCATGACAATGGCTCAGGCCTCTATTTTGATAATATGCCCGAGGATCTGAAAGCGTGGGTTGAGCCTTTCGCCGATTTCAGTGTCAAGGCCATGCTGGTTGACAACGGTCTCGTCTGGTTGGGTGACAACGATGAACTGGTACGCTTCAATCTTGCCCAATGCCATACGACCGGCTTGGTTGAACCGCAGCTGTATGTCCGCCGTTTCAGCACGAATGGCAGTGACTTGTCCGTCAGTTTTGCCAACGACAAGACAGACCCTATCGGACAGACACTGTACAGTTACCGCCTGCAGGAGGATGACGCATGGTCAAAATGGAGTGATCAGCAGGAATTCCTGTTTGCCAACCTCAGTTTCGGCTCCTATCAGATATCGTTCCGTTCAAAGGACGCCTTCGGGCAGGTAAGCGAAACCGGTCCGATTGATTTCAAGCGGCCGTTCCCGTGGTTCATCCGCTGGTATTCCCTGTTGTTTTACTTGCTTGTCATCGTATTCCTTGTCTACCTTTTCTTCCGGTATCGTATGCGCCGAATGGCCGAGGAACAGCGAAGGCTTGAGGCTATTGTCGAAAAGCGTACAAAAGAGGTGGTAAAACAGAAGAATGAGATTGAGGCCCAGCGGGATGAGATCAAGGAGAAATCTGTCAGACTGGAAGAGACGCTCGACGCTTTGCGCGAGGCCCAGGACCAGCTGCTGCGGCAGGAACGCGAGGCGGCCATCGGCAAGTTGACCAAGGGCCTTATCGACCGTATCCTCAATCCGATGAACTACATCAATAATTTCGCACATCTTACACTGGGACTCTCGAAAGATTTGCGGGAGAACATCGAGGATGAAAAAGAGAGCATTACGCCCGATACCTACGAGGATTCCATGGATGTGATGGATATGATGAAGACCAACCTGGAAAAGATCGAGCAGCACGGAATCTCCACGACACGTACCCTGAAAGCCATGGAGGAGCTGCTGAAAGAGCGTTCCCGTAAGTTCGAATCCACAGATGTCTCCCTCCTGTGCCAGCAGTGCGTGGATAAGTTCAAGAACTATTATGCCGACGATATCGCTGCGCTCGGAATCCAGGTGGAATGTATCAGGCCCGAAACGCCGCTCATGCGGGACGTCGTTGCGGATCAGATCGGCAAGTCCCTTATGTCCATGCTTTCAAACAGCATCTACGCGCTGAAGAAGAAGGCGGACAAGGTCGGAAATTATGAACCTGTGCTTCGCGTATCGGTCTTGCAGGAACCGGATTCAGGCCACGTCCTCATCAAGGTCTATGACAACGGAATCGGCATCGAGCGGAGCATCGTTGACAAGATCTTCGACCCCTTCTTCACGACCAAGCCTACGGCAGAGGCCCCGGGAGTGGGACTCTATCTCAGCCAACAGGTCCTGCATGATTGCGGCGGCGAGATTACGGTTGATTCCGTGAAGGATGAATATACTGAATTTGTCATTAACTTGGCGTAAGATAACTGATATGAGCGAAGAAGATATGGAAAGCCTGAAGAATCAGGTGGAAGACTTGCAGCAGCAGTTGCAAAAACAGGACAAGATGGCATCCTTGGGGCTGCTCAGTGCCGGCATTGCCCATGAAATACAGAATCCGCTGAATTTTGTAATCAATTTCAGCAAGATGTCGGTCAAGTTGCTGGATGACCTGAAGGATATATTGGATGACTGCGCGGACAAGCTGGATGCGGATGACGCAGCCGACCTGGAAGACATCTCGGCGGACCTCAAGGAGAATCTCTCCAAGATCCAGGAGCATGGCGAGCGGGCCATCAGCATCATCCGGGGCATTTTGCAGCAGAGCCGCGGCAAGTCCGGAGAGATGCTTCCCACCGATGTGGGGCAGCTGGTCCACGAATACGTGTGGCTCAGCTATCACGCCATGCGCGCCAATGACAAGAGCTTCAATATCACCATCCGGGAGGAAATACCGGGGGATATGCCCAAAGTCATGGTCATCCCACAGGATATCAGCCGGGCCGTGCTCAATGTCATGAACAATGCCTGCTATACGGTCAAGGAGCGGGCAGGCCAGGAGGGTGAGGACTATAAACCGGAAATAGACGTGAAGGTTTCACTGGATCCCGACGGCAATGGCGGGGGAGAACTCCGGATCGTCATCCAGGACAACGGCATGGGTATGACGCCTGAGGTCAGGGAAAAGATATTTGAGAACTTCTTCACCACCAAACCGGCCGGTCAGGGGACGGGGCTGGGAATGAGCATAACCTATGAAATCATTACCAAGAACCATAACGGCCAGTTGCTCGTGGAATCCGAACCGAAGGTCGGATCCACGTTTACGTTCATCATTCCTGTAAAGATTGTAAAATGAGAATCAAAGGATACCTTTTCGCCCTCGTTCTTCTTTTCCTTTCGTATGCCGTCAGGGCTCAGGATGATACGCATCTGTATGAGTCGGCGCAGGAGGCATACGAGTACGGATTGTTTGCGAGGGCTGACTCTCTTTTGAGCAGTTCAGCGAGCAGTTTCAAGGGAGAGGACCGGATCGGCGTGTACAGACTGCTTGCATTGTGCAACCTGAACATGGACAAGCCCGAAGTAGCCGAGAAATGGGTCGCCAGGCTGCTGGCTGTCGATCCCTACTACAGCGTTTATAACGATGCTCCGCGCTTTGCCGAGATGGTGAACCGGCTCAAGGCCGGCAAGACAGCCACGATTACTACGGCTTCCCAGCAGGCCGAGTCCATTGAAGAGGCGCCTGTCCCCGTGACGCTGATTACGGAAGAAATGATCAGCATGAGCGGCGCCCGCAACCTGAAGGAAGTACTGACCGCCTATGTGCCCGGCATGTCCCACATCGAGTGCAACGAGGAGATGAACATTGCCATGCGGGGCATCTATGCGAGCCGGCAGGAGAAGATGCTCATCATGTTGAACGGTCACCGGCTGAACAGCTATTCGACCAATGCGGCTGCTCCCGATTTCAGTATCAGCCTGGAAAAGGTGAAGCAGATTGAGGTCCTGCGGGGACCGGCTTCGTCGTTGTACGGTGGTGTGGCATTGACGGCTGTGATCAATATCATCACCAAAGATGCGGCTGATGTCGACGGGTTGAAGATCAAGGCGAGTGTCGGCAACTATGGACAGCTGAAAGGAGACCTGCTGTTCGGCAAACGCTATATGAACCTCTCGATCCTGGCGTGGGCAAACATCTATCGGTCGACCGGCGAGTCTTTTGAAGTAGGCTATGATGACCAGCCGTACGCGCTGATTCCGAACCCCGGCACCATCACCATCGGCGGCTACAACAAGAAACCGACTCATGACCTGGGCCTTACGCTGCAATGGAAAGACCTGACTTTCACGTTTAACAACACCTTCTCGAAGACAGTGGCTCCCTACTCCATGAGTATGTTGTTCACAGCGTATCCCTACGAAAAATATGGCGTCTTCAACGGGAACAAACCGGGCTTCGGGACTTCTTCCAACTATTTTGACCTGAAATATGAAAAGAGTTTCGGAAACTGGGGAATTTCTGCCAATGTGACTTACGACGCGGCCACCCAGCAGCAGTATCAAGTGTGCGGAGATCTTTCCCCGGTGGGTTTTTACCTGATCCCGAACGCTACGACCGACACAGTCTACGTGGGCGATGGTTTCTTCCAAAACCATATCTGGGGTGAGCATACGCTGGGCGGACATCTGCAGGGCAGTTACAGCAAAAAGTGGGGGAAACACGACTTTGTCGCCCTCCTGGGCGCGCATTCCAACCGGATGGACTTGGAATATAGCTATTATGAGGAAGGAGATGATTTCAATCGTGTCATCAAGGTTTGGGACGAATCCAAGAACCTGATGGTGAACTACGAGATGAGTGCGGACGCCTATTTACAGCTGAAGTACAAATGGAACGACATGTTCATCGTCAATGCCGGTGCCAGATACGACTTCAAACGCCGTTACAACTATTTGGACGACAAACATGAGAATATCAATGTGCTCTCGCCGCGTGTCGCATTCATCATGAACCTCCCTGCGTTGACCGCCAAGTTGTCGTATTCCAAGGCGTTTGTGGACGCCCCCTACTTCTATAGGAACGGGCGATTTGACACCTCCTGGGGAGGCGGACTCGAGCCCGAGTACCTGCATTCCCTCCAGGCTTCTTTCTCTTCAAATAAGATCGCCCCGAACCTGTGGGCGGAAGTGAACGTCTTCTACAACAGGTTCACGAATCTGGTTTTTTACGATGCCGGGGCGCTGATCTATCTCAATGGCGGTTC
>CACZWU010000012.1 GCA_902784965.1 uncultured Bacteroidia bacterium
TGTGTACCGGTTCGGGCTGCATTGCCTGGTCGCTGGCGGCGGCGTTTCCTGAAGCCATGGTCTATGGTTGCGACCTTTCGGATGCGGCTTTGCGCTACGCTTGCAAGCAGCGGGTCAAGACGGGTGGGGCCAAGCCGATCTTCTTTACGGCCGACGTGCTGGCCGCGCCGCCCGCCGGTCTGCCTCCTTTCGATGTCATCGTGTCGAATCCGCCGTACATCTGCGAAAGCGAACGGGCGCAGATGCGCCCCAACGTGCTGGATTTCGAGCCGGCCGAAGCGCTCTTCGTCCCTGACGACGATCCGATGCGTTTCTACAAGGCTATCGCCCGCTGGGCCGACGCCCTTCTGCGCCCGGGCGGCCGCATCTTCCTGGAAATCAACGAGCGTTTCGGCCCCGAGGTGGCTGCGCTCTTCCCCGGCGCCCAGGTCTTTCCCGACCTCTTCGGCAAAGACCGTTTCGTCATCCTCTAAATAAACCGCAGTGGCCGGCCGGCGAGATATTTGTCGAGGAGGTCGCGGGTGCGGAGCTTGACAAAGCAGGTGGGAGTGCCGTCGGTACAGGCGAACCAGGGGCTTTCGGCAACGGCGCCGTCCATGACCAGATGCACCGGTGCGGCCTGTGGCAGGATGGTGCTCAAAATGGTCGTAGCGCCGACTTCGACCCCGGTCAGTTCCCATAACTTGTCGGCCGGAGCGAAGGATACGCGCGAAATGCCGAGCGCGCTGCAGAATTCCCGTGTGACGAACGGCTTGTCGTCGGTGGTGACATACAGGTAGAATTCCGTCTGCTGCCGGTTGCACAGGAAGAGGGTCTTGACGATGCGAACGCCGATCTTCGCATCAATATGCTGGCAGTCCTCCATGGTGAGCCCCGGGTCGGTATCTACGCGCTCGAAAAGAATCTCCAGCCGGGCAAAGGTCTCGTACACGAGCTGCTGCAGGACCGTGGCGAACACGGGCGGCGGCGTAGTTATGGGATCGCTTACTTTAAACATGCTATTGGAACAGTCGCCGGCAGAGGGCGGCGATGTCGGCGACGGGGGTGACAGTAATGCCGCCTTCGGCGGCTTTCTTGCGTTTGGCAAAAGAGGATTCCTTGTTGAAGGAAGAAATATAGATTTCTTCAAAGCCCAGCTTCTCGGCTTCGGCGATGCGGCGTTCCACCTGGCTGACGGGACGGATTTCCCCGCTGAGTCCCACTTCCGCGGCAAAGCATACCTTCGGCGAAATATAAAGGTCGAAATTCGACGAGAGAACGGAGGCCACGATGGCCAGGTCACAGGCCGGGTCGGAGACCCTGAGGCCGCCGGCGATGTTGAGGAACACGTCTTTCGCCGCCAGCTTGAAACCGGCCCGCTTCTCGAGGACTGCCAGCAGCATATTGAGCCGTCGGCCGTCGAAACCGGTGGCGGAGCGTTGCGGCGTGCCATAGGCCGCCGTGCTCACCAGTGCCTGGATCTCGATAAGGAAGGGGCGGGTGCCGTCCATCATGGCGGCGATGGCGATGCCCGAGAGATCGTCCTGGTGCATCGGAATGAGGATTTCCGAAGGATTGCGGACTTCGCGAAGGCCGGCACCGGTCATTTCGAAGACGGCCAGTTCGTCGGTTGAGCCGAAGCGGTTCTTGATGCTGCGCAGGATGCGGTACGAGCCCTTGGTGTCGCCTTCGAACTGGAGTACTACGTCGACGATGTGCTCGAGGACCTTCGGTCCCGCGATGGTGCCGTCCTTGGTGATGTGGCCGATCAGAATGACGGGCGTGCCCGTTTCCTTGGCGAAACGCAGGAGGGAGGAGGCGCATTCGCGGACCTGCGACACGCTGCCTGCCGAAGAGTCGAGGGCTTCGCTGTAGATGGTCTGGATGGAATCGACGATCAGCAGGGCAGGCTTGACTTCGCGGGCCTGTGCGAGGATGTTTTCGAGCACGGTCTCGCTGAGGATGAAACAGTCCTCGTCGCTGCCGCCCAGGCGGTCGGCGCGGAGCTTGATCTGCTTGGGGCTTTCCTCGCCCGACACATAGAGTGTCTTGAGGTCCTTGCAGCAGAGGGGAATCTGCAGTGACAGCGTAGATTTGCCGATACCGGGCTCGCCGCCGATAAGGATCATCGATCCCTCGACCATACCGCCGCCCAACACGCGGTCGAGTTCCTCGATGCCCACGGAAAAACGATTGTCGCGGCTCAGGTCGATTTCGCGGAGCCGCGTTGGACGTGCGTCGGCCGCGTCGATATAGGCCCGTGAGCGCGACGTAGCGCCGCCTCCGCCGGCACTTGCATACGCACGCGCCGACTTCGGCTCTTCCACCATCGTATTCCATTCCCCGCACGCCGGACACCGTCCCATCCACTTGGGACTCTCGTTTCCACACGACGTACAATACCAAACCGTTTTAATCTTCGTTGCCATACGACAAACTTACGAAAAAAATCGTATCTTTGAACATTCTGGACGAATGAGATGCCGGGTCAAGCCCGGCATGACGTTGGAGTCGCCCGGCATGACGTTGGGTCAAGTCCGGAATGACGGGGAGCGAAGCGGTGCGGGTGGTTTTTGGAGCCGCGAGCATTTTTCGCGAGCGGGACAAAAACCAGAGCCAGCGGAACCCGGACCCGAGAGATAACAAAAGACAACAATATATGGAAAAGCTTACCATTAAGACGATCGGCCCGTGGATGCCCCACGGCGAACAAATCTATATCGTGGGCGACTGCCCCGCCCTGGGCACATGGGACCCCCAGAAAGCACTGCCGATGACCCCAACGCAAGGCATCATCTGGCATATCGACCTGGACACCCGAAAACTACCCGACCATTTCGAATACAAATTCCTGCGCAAGGAACTCGACGGCTCCTTCACCTGGGAGAACTGCTTCAACCGCACCGACCCCTACGATGTCAGCGAAACCACCTTCCCCGGCCAGCATCCCCGCTACGCCGGTACGGCCATCCCCGTGTTTGCACTGCGCAGCCGCACGAGCGCCGGTATCGGCGACTTCGCCGACATCAAACTGATGGTCGACTGGGCGGCTGCCACCGGACAGGCCGTGCTGCAACTGCTTCCGGTCAACGACACCACCTCGACCAAGACCTGGACCGACTCCTACCCTTATGGAGGCATCTCCATCATGGCGCTGCATCCCATCTATCTGAACCTGAAGGACATCGGTCCTCTTCACGATACGAAAGAGCAGGCCGCATTCGAAGCGGAGGCTGCCGAACTGAATGCCATGCCGCAACTCGATTACGAGCGGGTGTTCCAGCTCAAGGAGCGCTATACCCGGGCCATCTTTGCGCAGAAAGGAACACGGACGATGGCCGGCAAGGCCTTCCGTGCCTTCCTGACGGCCAATCGCGACTGGCTCATGCCTTACACAGCCTTCTGCGTACTCCGTGACCACTTTGGCACGGCCGACTTCTCAAAATGGAAGCGCCTCAAGAAATACAGCAAGATCGGTGTCAGCCGGCTTTACACCGAGGCAACGGCCGAAATGGACTACTATATTTTCGTGCAGTACCACCTCGACCGCCAGTTGCGCGAAGCCCACGAATACGCCCGCTCGAAGGGTATCGCCCTCAAGGGTGACATTCCGATCGGCATCACACCGCACAGTGTGGAAGCGTGGGCTGAACCCGAATATTTCAATATGGGCGAACAGGCAGGCGCACCGCCGGACGCCTTCGCCACCGACGGCCAGAATTGGGGATTCCCGACCTACAACTGGGAGCGCATGGCACAGGACGGCTATGCCTGGTGGAAACGCCGCTTCGCCAAGATGGCCGAATATTTCGATGCTTACCGCATCGACCACGTGCTGGGCTTCTTCCGCATCTGGGAAATCCCCGTGCCGTTCAAATCGGGCCTGATGGGCCATTTCAGTCCGGCGCTGCCCTATTCGGCCGACGACCTGCGCTGGCGCGGCTTCCCCTTCGACGAAAACCGCCATGCCAAGCCCTATGTCAGTGATGACTACCGCGAAGTGCTGTTTGTGGAGGATCCCGTGCAAAAGGGCATGTGGCATCCGCGCATTAGCGCGCAATATACCCGCAGCTACAACGACCTGCAGCAGTGGGAGAAAGATGCATTCAACCAGATCTACGACGAATTTTTCTATGTTCGCAATACCGAATTCTGGCGTGAACAGGCCCTGCGCAAGTTGCCCGAACTGATCGGAGCGACCAACATGCTGACCTGTGCCGAAGACCTGGGGATGATTCCCTCCTGCGTACCCGAAGTGCTCGAAGACCTGCATGTCCTTACCTTGGAAGTCCAACGTATGCCGAAAGACCCGAAACAGATTATCGGCAACCCGGCAGAATATCCGTATATGAGTGTCTGCACCACCGGTTCTCACGACACCAGTACGCTGCGTGGCTGGTGGGGCGAAAACCATGACGGCGAAGACTGCCCGGTGGAAGCCTGTGAATGGATCGTAGCCGGACATCTTTACTCTCCGGCCATGCTGACCATCTTGCCGCTACAGGACTGGTTCTCCATCGAACCGTCGCTGCGGGTAGCAGACGTCGCTGGCGAGCGCATCAACGTCCCTGCCAACCCCAAGCACTACTGGCGCTGGCGGATGCATGTCACGCTCGAAGACATGCTGGCCAATAATTCCTTCAACCAGAAAGTAGCCGACATGATCGAACGCAGCGGCCGCAAAGAATAGATTCATGAGCGAAGCGAAGGAGAAAAAAGGGCTGGCGCTCCACTGGCAGATCCTCATCGGCATCGGGCTGGGCGTCGTGGCAGGCATCCTGCTCTGCAAGATCACGCCCTATGAGAACTGGTCGGTCTATATCAAATGGGTGGGTGACATCTTCCTGCGTGCACTGCAGATGATCGTCATTCCGCTGGTGTTTACCTCCATCGCACTGGGCGTGGCCGGTATGGGCGACTCCGCTTCACTGGGGCGCATCGCCGGGAAGACCATCCTCTATTACATCGTGACGACCGCAATTGCCGCCACCATCGGCCTGACGCTGGTCAATCTGGTCAAGCCGGGTGTGGGAGCGAACCTCAACCTGGCAGAGAAGGCCACATCGGTCAGCACCGGTGAAATTTCGTTCATCGACCAGATTGTGTCGATCGTACCGTCGAACATTTTCGAGTCGATGGCCAAAGGCGACCTGCTCCCCATCATCTTCTTTGCCGTGGTTTTCGGCTTCTTCATGAACAAGGTGGCGGAGCAACATACCAATACGCTCAAAGAACTCTTCACGGCGGTGTATGAGGTGATCATGAAGATCACGATGTTCATCATCCGGCTGGCACCCATCGGCGTGTTTGCCATCGTGGCGAACACGGTGGGCCAGCAGGCCGGCAACCCGCAGGCCCTGCTGTCGATGGCCGGCTCGCTCGGCGTCTTCGTGCTGGTGGTCTGGGGCGGCTTGCTGCTGCAGGGCGGCGTGGTGCTGCCGCTGCTGGTGCGGGTCCTGGGCAAGCAGAATCCCTGGCGGCACATTGCCAAGATGTCCACGGCCTTGCTGACGGCCTTTTCCACCTGCTCATCGGGCGCGGCACTGCCCATCAACATCCGTGACTCACAGGAGAAATGCGGCATCTCAAACAAGATCGCCAGTTTCGTCCTGCCCTTGGGCAGCACCATCAATATGAACGGGACGGCCCTCTATGAGTGCGTGACGGCCATCTTTATCGCCCAGGCCTACGGCATCGACCTGACACTGGCTCAGCAGGTCATGATTGTCTTCACTGCCCTGCTAGCCGCCATCGGCACGGCCGGCATCCCGATGGCCGGCATGGTGATGCTGACCATCGTCCTGACCGCCGTCGGCCTTCCGCTCGAAGGCATCGGACTGGTACTCGCCGTCGAACAGTTCTGCGACATGCCCCGTACCTGCATCAATACCTACGGCGACTCCTGTGGCGCCGTGATCATCGCCCACTCCGAAGGTGAGCACCTGACTATCTGACGAACACGAAAAAAACTTAAACCTATTTATGAAAAGAGTATCGATTCTTCTGGCTGCACTTTTGATAGCAGTTCCGGGCCTGATGGCCCAGTCTACCGGCATCCCCTTCAATAGTAATACGGATTTCTCCCTGGGAAGAGGACCCATCTCCTTCCAGGCAATCAGTTATGTGGGCTGGGGCTTCCATGTGCCTACCAACCAGATGGCCCCGGAACAGAAGAAGGCTGTCAACAGCGAGTTGTTTCTCAATATCGTGGAACTGCGCGTGCACCTTTACGAGCAGGGGCATATTACCCTGGGCGTAGACTGGGACCGCGACTGCTATCGCTTGAACAATAACTACAAATGGCAGCCCATCAACGGAAATGAAGGTGTCACCATCATACACCGGGGTAGCGAGCGGGTCCGCAAATCCAATCTCATCGTCAACACGTTCTCCTTCCCGGTCGGCTTCGAGCACAAATTCGGCAGTTGGCTGCTGCGTGCCGATGCTGCCCTCGACTTCAACCTGAATGCCACGACCCGCCTGAAGATCGAAAGCATCGAAGGCGAAAAAATCAAATCGGTCGTCAAGGGCATTCCGACCCGGACGCTGACCTGCCATTTCACGGCGGCCGTCAGCTATGGCGGCCTGGGCATCTACGCCCGCTTCAATCCCATCCCGCAGTTCGAAGAAGGCATCGGCCCGCAGTATCGTGCCGTCACCATCGGCCTGATCCTGGGCTTGGGCATGTAGCCGCTACGCAGTAAAGCTATTTCACGAACGAGTAGTTTCCGAAGAGGAGATTGACGCCGAAAGCGAAGCTGTCGGTGAAGTTGCCGACACCCAGGTGGACGTTGTTGCGCTTGAAAGAGGCGCGCTCCATGCCGAAGAAGACACCCACATATTTCCGGGGAATGAATTCCGCGTAGAAACCGAAACGGCTGGCAGGACCGAGGAAGGTCCAGTTGAAGCCCAGGTTGAGCCAGTCGAAAGGCGTGGCGCCCAGCGACGCCATCAGGTTGCTCCGGCCTACTGTGTAGTAGTAGAGCACGCCGGCGTGCAGCAGGTTGTGGAGGAACGGTACTTCCGCGCCCGCATAGATGCTGGGCGTGAGCAGCTGGGTAAAGGCCTTGCCCGCTTCCACGTCGAAACGGGTAAGCTGATCCAGGTCACGCGTCAGCTGGTCGATCTGCTCCTGCAGGCCTTCACCGCCCAGATCGTTGAAACCCGAGAAGGAGAAGGAGCGGTCGGTGGTCAGCGTCTGGAGGGTGCGGTTGAAACCGATCAGACCCAGGTCGTTGATGGAAGCCGAGAGGTTGACGCCATTGAAAAAGCCGTCGAGCGGCAGCTGGTATTCGACGCCCAGGTCGATGGCGGCGCCAATCCCCCGCAGTCCGAAGCCCTTCAGTTTGAATCCATCGGCCGTGTAGTCGATGCCCGACAGACGACCGCCGCCATGGGTGGAGACGGCAAAGCGTTCGTCGTCAATCTGAACGGAAAGCCGGTCGACAGCGACATCGGCGGCCGCCAGCCCCACCAGCAATTTCACGCGTCCGCCCACATGCAGCCCGTCTACGAGCGAACTCAGGTCGTGGCTGTAACCGGCAGCCAGGGATGTGTAGCCATAGAGCCGGGCCTGCAGGCCTCCTGCTTCCCAGGCCTTCGCGTCGCCGCTCCGTCCGGTCTTGGCGAAACGCAGCAGGGCGTCAGGAACCAGCGCTTGTCCGCATTCGACCACCGACAGGCTTACGGTCGCATAGCCGTGCTCACCCCAGCGCATGCCGCCGCCGATCAGGTCGGTTTCGATGCGCTCGGCCAGATAGGGGTCGCGGGAAGGAAGCTGCTGGAAGAAGGTTTCGGCAGGAATGTTCTCGTTGAGGAAAGTGTAGCTCTTGCCCCGGTATTGGAAAATGAAATTCTTGAGTCCCACGTTGCTGGCGGCATCGACGCCGACACTGCCGAGTACGGGAACGGAGATATAGGTTACCTGCGGAGCGAAGGCGGCGTTGAGTTTGCTGCGCAGCAGGGAGTTTTCAAAGAAATAGCTGCCGTGCGACTGGGCCGTCGCCAGGAGCGGGAGTGCCAGCAAAATGAAGAAAGGGAGGATCGTTCTTTTCATGGTGCCAGTCGGTTAGAAGGAAAGATGATAGCCGCCCGGAATCCGGAGCTTGAGGTCGGCCTCGATGTAATCGTCGACCTTGATGGCCCGGGTGTTGCGGATGCCGGTTACCTGGAAGGTAAGGATGGCGCCGGTAGCCCGGTCGATATCGTCGCCCGCCGTCTTTTTCAAGGGGATTTCGATGGCGCTCGTACCGCCCGCATCGATATGCTGGGTAACAGGTTCCGTGAGGGCCTTTCCGGCAGGGTCGATCAGCACGATGTCGAAATCGACCTGGAGCGGCAGGGTGTTGGTCATCTGTCCGGTCACGATGAGCGTGTTGTCACGGAGCAGCGTCCCCATGCCTTCCGGCAGGGCGACGGTGTCGCGCAGCGTGATCTGGGTCGACGGGCCGAAAGCCAGCGGTACGCGCAGCCGGGGCAGCATGTCGATGTTGTAGACCACACCGAGCCGCACTTCGGCGGGCAGGTCGGTGCGGGTGGAAGCGTCGACGTCGACCAGAATGTCGTCGGGGACGCGGCTCATCAACTTGCTGAAGTCGACGATGACCTCCTCGACGCCCTCTTCGTGTTTGGGCGTGGCGGCCAGTCGGATGCGGCTGTTGATGGATTCACCAGGCGCGGCGAAAGGGAAATTGACCAGGATGTTGTTGATACTGGCGTAGCGGATGTTGTTCTTCCGGGCTGACAGATTGATATTGGCCTTGGTCGGAATGGTGATGTTGGTGGCCACGTCGAGCAGGATCTCCGGGTTGCTCAGGTCGATCGACAAGGCCTCGTCACCGACGGCCGCCGTGAGGCGGTCCATCATCTCCTTGAAATTGACCGAGGTCTGGATGTCGTCGAGCTGGTATTTGTAGATGCCTTCGACTGCCTGGCAGTTGATCCGGCGCATGATGACGCTGGCCAGCAGCTGGGTGGTGGCGGGGGCGCTTTCATAGTGCGAGCGGTCGGTCTTGACACCCTGGAGGGAGCAGCTGCCGTCGAAATTCATGACGGCCTTGAGCATCAGGGTGTGGGTCTGGGGATCGTAATTCTTGGGATCGAACACCACCTTGTGAAGATTGAACGACTGGGTCGCGGTATAGCCGTTGGCCGGTTCGAGCGGCGTGTCGAAATGGAGGATGCCGTCGACGGCGTCCTTGCTTTCGAACCACGCGCTCAGGTCGATGCGCAGGTCGGGGATGACGGTTCCCTCGGTGAACATGCAGTCGGGAATCGAAACGGTGAGCTCGAAGCAGGAATCATCGCTCAGGGTGATGGACGCCAGGGAGACCAGTTCGTCGGGGAGACGGGGCACGCTGAGCGACGCGCTCTTGCTCCGCTTGCCCAGGCTGATGGTGCCGGGCAGGACGCCTGTCAGGTCGGCTTCGCCGTGCTCGTCGAAGGCGGGAGCGGGCACCGGCTTGGAGAAGAAGTTGAAGCCGTAGCTGATGGGGTAGTTGATGTAACGGCGGAACGGGCCGGTGCCGTCGTAGTCTTTCAGCCCGTCGAACGTGAAAGAATAGGGAGCGGAGTCGTATTGGATGGCGTAGGAGCCGTCTTCCTCCACGGCGATATACTCGCTGAATTTGTCGCCCACCAGGTCGGCAACCGTCATCTGGCCGGTCTTGGCCAGCGGCAGGGCCAGGTCTTCGCCGCCAAGCGTGATGGCATGGTCGACGCGGTCGAAATCATAGGTATTGTCGGTACAGGCGCTGACTGCGGCAGCCAGGGCCGCCACCAGGATGATCCTGAGCCGGAAAGTTCGAAAAATCATGTCAGAAAACTAATTTGCGGCCTCTTTGACCAACTTCTGGAAAATGGGAAGGAATTCGGGATTGCCTGCGTTGGTGATGACCTCGGGATGGAACTGTACGCCAAGAATCATGCCACCGCCGTCGGCGAAGTCAGGAGCCAGGCGTCCGGAACGCTCCACGGCCTCGATGATGCCGTCGGCCGCCGTGGCGACGACCTTCAGGCCTTGGGGGACTTTTTTGATGGCCTGGTGGTGAAAAGAATTGACTACTGCTGTGGTACGTCCGCCCAGAATGGTCGATAGCAGGGACCCTTTTTCAATCTGGATGGAGTGGGTGCCGAAAGCGCCGTTGGTCGGACCCTGGCGATGCTTGACATAGCTGTCCTTTACCTGGGAAGGGATGTCCTGCCAGAGCGAGCCGCCGAAGGCTATGCCCAACAACTGCTCGCCGCGGCAGATGCCCAGCACGGGAATGCCTTTGGCTACGGCGGCGCGAACGAGTTTTACGTCATAAGCGTCGCGTTCCGGCACGACTTCTCCCAGTCCGCGGATGGGTTCTTCGCCGAACCATTTGAGCGGGTCGAAATCTTCCCCGCCGGTCATTACCAGGCCGTCGATGGCGTCAATGATCGCTTCGATCTGATCGTCGTCTTCGGTGAGGGGAATCACCAGCGGTACGCCGCCGGCCATCCGGACGGAATTGACATAGGTCATATTGACCTGGCAGCGGCCGTTTTCGCTATATGCGGAAATGCCGATGACGGGGGTCTTTGCGAAGAGGCCGGATGCTGCACCCAGCAGCACGGCGGCCAACAGGAGAAGCCGTTTCATGACGGCTCAAAATTACAGTTTTCTATCCCAATTTGCAAATTCCTCTCCCGAGCCTACCGTAATGGAAAGTCCTTTGGCGAGGGATCCCCATTCATCGGGGTTGTCGAAATGGAAGGTGACGTCGAAGCCCCAGCCGTCTGCCCGGAAGTTGAAAACATTGCCGTTCACGTGCTTGAGCTCACGCTTCCAGGCTTTTTCATTGTGGAGTTGGATCATCAGTTTCCCTCCCTCAATGAAGATGTCGATGTCGCCCAGCACGTCATGCTGGCCGGTGTAGTGGCCCTGAAGACGCGACCAGGCAGGGGCAGGTACGGCCACACGCTCCGCGGCGGCCTTTTCTTCGGCGGTGGCGCGCTCGTCGGCCCGTTTGTACCAGGCGGCGAGGTATTCGGCGTTGTAGTCGTAGTCTTCATAACCGAGGAAAAGGTCGATGGCCCGGCGCAGGATGGCGTGGCGTGCTTCGGAGGGCGCTTCGCTGTTGACCTGAATGGTCATGGCGAAGTCCATCTCGGGGATGAAGGCGCACATCGTGGTCATGCCCCAGGTGGTGCCGGTATGGAAATAGAGGCGGCCCTTGCGGGTCTGCTCGATAAACCAGCAGTGGCCGTAGAGATTCGTCTTTTCGGGCGTCTGCGAGGTGATGGTGACGCCACGGTGCAGGAAGTTCATCTGCTTTTCAGAAATGAGCTGGGTGTCGCCCACCTTGCCGTTTTCCAGATGGAAGCGGGCCCATTTGATGAGGTCGACGGGCGGGCAGCAGAGGCTGCCGGCAGGGCCCACGACGGTCAGCCACCAGAGCGACTGCTCGTCGCCGTACATGGGCCAGACGTCCATCTCGCGGCCTTTGCGCTCGAAGGCGTAGGGGAGGGCGGCCGTGCCCTTTTCCAGCGCAGCGCCGAAGCCCTCGCCGTTGAGGGTCGACTCGCTCATGCCCAGGGGCTCGAAGATGCGCTCGCGGACATTCTCTTCCCAGCTTTTGCCGGTTACCTTTTCAATGATCTTCGCGGCGGGAATGAAGGTGATGTTGTTGTACTGGTAGTCGCCGCGGAAAGTGTAGGCGGGCGGCATGAGCTTGAACATATGATAGATGTCGTCGCGGTTGTATCCCAGGTTGCCCAGGTAGGTGCCGATATCGTCGCGCATGCCGCTGCGGTGCGAGGTGAGGTCCTGGATCTCGATGTGTTCGGTGACCCAGGGGTCGTACATCTCGAAATCGGGGAGATGGTCTATCACGCGATCCTGCCACTTGAGAAGGCCTTCGTCCACCAGTTGGGCGATGATGGCGGCCGTGAATGATTTCGACACCGAACCAATCTGGAAGATCGTGTGTTCGTCGACCGGCATGCCGCTTTTCCAGTCTTTGACGCCGTAGCCCTTGCAGAGGAGCATTTCGCCGTCTTTGCAGAGGGCCACGCCGATGCCCGGAATTTTCCAGTCGGCGCGTACCTGTTCGATGGTCTGTTCGATGTTGGCGAGGATCTGGTCCTGGCTCAGGACGGGATGCCGATCGGGCATGTTTTTCGTGGTCTGTGCGCCCGCCATGGGGAAGAGGAGCGCATAACAAACAAGAAGGAGAATCGTCTTTTTCATACGATAAAGATAAGGATAAATCATCAAAAAAGGTCAAAAAGATATAACAATTGTAAAAAATGATTACTTTTGAAGGTTTAATATGGCATGATGCCCCTGTATTGATTATGCAAAAGAAAAAACTAACTTTCGGCCAGATGTTCAACCTGAGTTTCGGGTTCTTCGGCGTGCAGATCGCTTATGCGCTGCAAAGTGCCAACATCAGCCGGATTTTTGCTACGCTGGGCGCCGACCCGCACCAGCTCAGCTTTTTCTGGATCCTCCCACCGCTGATGGGAATGATTGTCCAGCCCCTGATCGGACACTGGTCCGACCGCACCTGGAACCGGATGGGACGCCGCAAGCCCTATTTGCTGATCGGCGCCCTCGTCGCCGTGCTGGTGATGATCTTCCTGCCCAATGCCGGCAGCCTGAATTTCAGCCAGCGGCTGTTCCTCGGCCTCAACGGCGCCATGTGGTTCGGCCTTTTCTCCCTCATTTTCCTTGACACGTCCATCAACGTGGCCATGCAGCCCTTCAAGATGATGGTGGGCGACATGGTGGGCGAGGAGCAGAAGACCCAGGCCTATTCCATCCAGAGTTTCCTGTGCAATGCCGGTTCACTCGTGGGCTACCTGTTCCCCATTTTCTTCACCTGGATCGGTATCGCCAATACGGCGCCGGAAGGCGTGATCCCCGATTCGGTCATCTGGTCTTTCTACGCCGGAGCGGCCATCCTCATCCTCTGTGTGCTCTATACTTTTATTAAGATAAAGGAGATGCCGCCGAAAGAGTATGCCGAATTCCACGGCATTGACCCCCAGAAACAGCAGGAAGGCAGCAAAGAGGGTTTTGTCAAGTTGCTGTCACAGGCGCCGAAGGCGTTCTGGACGGTGGGCCTCGTGCAGTTCTTCTGCTGGGCGGCCTTCCTTTTCATGTGGACCTATTCGAACGGCGCCATTGCAAAGAATGTCTGGGGTACCACCGACGTGGCGTCGGCGGGCTATCAGGATGCCGGCAACTGGGTGGGCGTGGTGTTCGCCGTACAGGCTGTCGGCTCGCTTTGCTGGGCGTTGTTCATTCCGAAATTCAAGACCGACCGGGCTGCCTACATCACTTCGCTGGTGATCGGCGCCATCGGTTTCATCTCGATCCTGTTCGTCCACGACAAGTTCCTGCTCTTCGTCTCGTATTTCCTGATCGGCTTCGCATGGGCCGCCATGCTGGCCTTGCCGTTCTCGATCCTGACCAACGCGTTGAAGGGTACTTCCCATATGGGTGAATACCTGGGCCTGTTCAACTGCACCATCTGCCTGCCGCAGATCGTGGCCGCCGCCCTGGGCGGATTCCTGCTCAAGGCCATCGGCGGTTCGCAGGCCGGCATGCTGGCCATCGCCGGCGTTCTGCTTCTTTGCGGCGCCGTCGCGGTGCTCGGCATCCAGGAATTGAAACACAAACAATAACCTAAATATTTAATCAAAAGCAGTTTTATGAAGAAGATTCTCACTCTGCTCTCGATCCTGGCACTGACCTCTGCCACCGCCTTTGCGCAATATACCGCCAAAGGTGTGGTGGAAGACAAGTTCGGTCCGGTGATCGGGGCCGCTGTTATCCAAGTGGGTACCAGCAACGGCGTGCAGACGGATCTGGACGGAGCGTGGACGCTCAACGTCCCTTCTGCCAGCACGCTGATCGAAATCAGCTTCCTGGGTCTGAGAACCGTGACGATCGAAGCCGGCAAGGCCGGCAAAGTCATGCTGGAGGATGACCAGGAGTTCCTCGACGAAGTGGTCGTCATCGGTTATGGTACGGTCAAGAAGAGCGACATGACCGGTTCGATCTCCACCGTCAAGGCCGATGAAATCAACAAAGGTGTCATCACCACGCCTGCCGACCTGCTGCGCGGCAAGAGCGCCGGTGTGGTCGTCACCTCGGGATCCGGTATGCCGGGTTCCGGTGCGACGATCCGTATCCGTGGCGGCTCCTCGCTCAACGCCTCGAACGACCCGCTCATCGTCATCGACGGCCTGCCGGTGTCGAACGACGGCATCAGCGGCATGTCGGATCCGCTTTCTTCCATCAACCCGGAAGACATTGAGAGCTTTACCGTGCTGAAAGACGCTTCGGCCACCGCCATCTACGGTTCCCGTGCCTCCAACGGTGTGATCGTGATCACCACGAAGAAAGGCTCGAAGTCGGGCAGCAACGTTCCGCACGTAGCGGCCGACTTCACGGCTTCCGTCAACACCATCGCCAAGTACAACAACTTGCTCGACAAAGACGGCATCGTGAACCTGATCCGCGATTTCTACGGCGAGAACTCCACCGCCGAGGCCAACCTCGGTATCTATGAAAACGGTGTACAGAAACTCTACGACACCGACTGGCAGCGCGAGATCTACCAGATCGCCCCGACCTTCGACGGCAACCTGAGCGTTACGGGCCGCATCGGCGAGAACTTCCCGTACCGTGTTTCGGGCGGTTTTACCGAGCAGAACGGTACGCTCCGCGGTTCGAAAATGGACCGTGCCACGGCTTCCATCAACCTGTCGCCGACCTTCTTCAAGAAACACCTGACCGTCAACCTCAACGGAAAGGGTACGTATGCATTCAACGAGTATGCGAACCAGGATGCCATCGGCGCAGCCAACCACTACGATCCGACCAAGCCGGTGTTCAACTCTGCTCCGGGCTACAACCTGAACAAGTACACCACCTGGTACGACCAGAGCGGCAACATCAATACCATGGCGACCATGAACCCGGTGGGCCTGCTCGACGCCAAGTATGACAACGCTGATGCCTACCGTTTCATCGGCAATGCGCAGATCGACTACAAGGTCCATGGTTTCGAAGCCCTCCGCTTCAACCTCAACCTCGGTCTCGACTGGGCCAAGAGTATCGGCGTCACCGAGCTGGCCATGGGTTCCGAAGCTTCCTACCACAACACCAACCAGAGCGGCGGTGGCTCTCATACCAGTTACGACTACATGCGCCGTAACACGACCCTCGAGTTCTACGGCGACTGGAACCAGGATTTCGGCCAGCACAACGTCGACCTGATGGCTGGTTACTCCTGGCAGCACTTCTACAGCGAGAGCAACAGCACATCCTATCGTATCAGCGACAAGGCTTCGTTGGGCGAATCGGTCGGCAAAGGTGAGCTTTACCTCCTCTCCTTCTTTGGCCGTGCCAACTACTCGTTCGCCGACAGGTATCTGCTGACCGCTACGGTCCGTGCCGACGGTACCTCCCGTTTCCAGAACCATAAGTGGGGTATCTTCCCCTCTGTGGCTTTCGGCTGGAACGTCATGAACGAAAACTTCATGAGCGGCGTGAAAGGCATGAGCACCCTGAAGCTGCGTCTCTCCTGGGGCCAGACCGGCCAGCAGGAAGTGGGCGGCTACTATGACACTTTCGCCACGTTCCTCAACAACCAGCTCGGTTCGTATTACTACTTCGGCGACCAGCTGATCACTCCGATCTCCGCGCTGGGTTACAGCGCCGACCTCCGCTGGGAGACCACGACGACCTACAACATCGGTTTCGACCTCGGTTTCTGGAACGACCGGTTGACGGCCGCCATCGACCTGTACAAGCGTGACACCAAGGACATTCTCAACTACATCCCGGTGCCGGCGCTTTCCAACCTGACCAACTACCTGAACACCAACATCGGTAACATGACCAACTACGGTGTCGAGCTCGACGTGAACGCGATTCTCGTGGAGAAGAAAGACATGGGCTGGACCTTCGGTTTCAACGTGGCCTACAACCACAACGAGATCACCAAGCTGACGGCTTCCGACGAGAACGCCACGGGCGTTGAGACGGGCGGCATCTCGGGTGGTACCGGCAACAACGTGCAGATGTTCCAGGTGGGCTATCCGATGCGCACCTTCAACCTCTACAAGCAGGTGTATGACGAATACGGCCGGCCGGTCAACGGCGTCTATGTTGACATGAACGGCGACGGCCAGATCACGGCCGACGACAAGTATATGGACAAACACCTCAAGGCCAGTCCGGACGTCACCTTCGGCTTCAACACCAACTTCCACTGGAGGAACTGGACGGCGGCCCTCTCCGGCCACGCCTCCATCGGCAACTGGGTCTACAACAACGTGGCGTCCGACACCGAGATGCTCGCCGACCTGTGGACCAACAGCTTCATCAGCAACCGCGTCGCTTCGGCTCCGTTCTCGATGTTCTCCCAGGCACAGTATCTCTCCGACTACTATCTGCAGAACGGCTCGTTCCTGAAGCTCGACAACTTCACGCTGGGCTACACTTTCCCGAAACTCTTCAAGGTGGCCGAGAACAACGCTTCCCTCAATATCTTCGGTACCGTGCAGAACATCTGCACCATCACGAAGTACACCGGTATCGACCCTGAGGTCTTCAACGGCATCGATGGCACGGTCTATCCGCGTCCGCGTACCTTCACCCTCGGTCTCAAGTTTAACTTCTAAAACAGGGTGTGCAATATGAAAACGATCAAATATTTCTTCAGCATACTTGCAGTCTCCGCCCTTCTGGCCTCCTGTATCGGCGACCTGAACGTCACTCCGATCGACCCGAATATCAATACGGCGGACAAGGCCCTCGTGGACGAGGCTTCCTTTACTGCGTACCTGGCCGGTGTCTACACAGGCTTCGCCACCTCCGGCTACTACGGAGCCAACGGTTCTGCCTCGATCTCCGGTCTCGACGGCGGTGCGTCGCAGTACATCCGCGGCCTGTATCACCACAGCGAGCTGACCACCGACGAATCGGTCTGCGGCTGGAACGACCAGACCATCAAGAACTTCCACTGGATGAACTGGACCACCGACGATACCTTCATCTATGCGTTCTACTCCCGCATCTTCATGCAGGTGTCGGCCGCGAACGAATTCATCCGTGAGCTGCAAGCCTCCGACCTGGCCTTCGCCAACCGCGAAGAATACATCGCTGAGGCCCGCGTGCTCCGCGCCATCGCTTACTACCACGCTATCGACAACTTCGGCAATGTGCCGTTCGCTGATGAGACGTCCGTGGTGGGTTCTTTCCCCAGCCAGATCAAGCGCGCCGACCTGTTCGAATGGATGGAAGCCGAGCTGAAAGACCTCATCAACAACAGCGCCCTGGCCGCGCCGCGTGGCAATGGCTTTGCCCGTGCCGACAAGGGTGTGGCCAAGTTCCTGCTCGCCAAACTCTACCTGAACGCAGAAGTCTACACGGGCACGCCCCGCTGGGATGACTGCGCGGATGTCCTGAAAGACCTGATGGACGACGGCTACAGCCTTCATACTACCTCCGTCGGTGACTTCTCGCCGTACCAGGAACTCTTCCTGGCCGACAACAACCGCTGCACCGACGAGATCATCTTCGCCATCGAGCAGGACGGTGTGAACACCACCAGCTACGGTGCGACCAACTACCTGATCTTCGCCTCTACCGGCGGTGAGATGGATCCGGAAGAAATGGGTATCTCCTCCGGCTGGGGCGGTCTCCGCACTACGCCTGAATTCTATCATCTGTTCACCTCCGGTGACGCCCGCAACCTCTTCTACACGAAGACCCAGCAGGAGAGCATCGACGATATCGGCGAATTCTCCAACGGCTACGCCTTCATGAAGTTCCGCAACCGGACGAGTGACGGCGGCTATGGCAAGGAGATGGGTTTTGTCGACACCGACTTCCCGATGATGCGCTACGCCGACGTGCTGCTGATGGCAGCCGAATGTGCCGCACGCGGTGCCAAGATCGATGGTCTTACCGCTTTCAACCAGGTGCGTGCCCGCGCCGGCGTCCCCGCCTCCAACGGACTCTCCCTGAATGAAATCATTAACGAACGCGGCCGCGAACTCTACCAGGAGTGCTGGCGCCGTAGCGACCTCATCCGTTTCGGCCTGTTCACTTCCGGTTACAACTGGCAGTGGAAGGGCAACGTGAAGGAAGGCCGGGACGTCGAATCGTACCGAGCCCTCTTCCCGATTCCTGACTCCGACCGGCTGGCCAACACGGGTCTCGAACAGAACCCCGGTTATTAATAGGAGGACATTGTCATGAAAAAGATATTTTCCATTCTCTTTGTCAGTGTGATTGCCTTGATGGCAGTCTCCTGCTATCCGGAAGACCTGGCGGTGTTTGACACTTCCAAGGCCACGGCTCCCGTGCTGGGCTCCTATGAGATGGGCGACAAGGCCGTCTCGGCCTCTTTCACTCCGGGTGCCTTCAACCAGGATTTCAACAAGAACGTGCAGCCGAACCACTTCTTCGTGATGACGCAGGTGGACGGAAAGAACGTGAGCAAGGCCGTTACCTCGTCCGTCAAGGACGGTGTGCTGACCGCCAGCAAGAACAGCATCAACAATACCCTGATCGCCATGGGCTATACCGAGGGCGACGTTGTGAACTTCGTGCTGCGCGTCCGCGCTTCGATGCAGACCAATGCGGGCGACAATGGCCGCAACGGCTATGTCGATTCCCAGGGCGCCATCGAAGTGAGCGGCTATGAAATCGTGTTCCCGAAAGGCAGCCCGTATCAGGAATACACCGAGACCAGTCCGTTCAGCGTGATCGGCTCGCTCTCCGCTTACGAGATCTCCTGGGACGGTGACCTCGAAATGTGGATGACGCCCGATGGCAACCAGCATGTGGCCAAGTGCGTCACCATCAACGCAGGTGACGAGTTCAAGTTCCGCAAGGACCAGGATTGGGGCGTCAACTATGGTGGCGACTTCGGCAGCCTGGACAACGCCTTTACGGTGAGCCAGGATGGCCCGAACATCGTAGCGCCGGCCGGTCTCTATGACCTCTGGCTCGACCTCGCTGCCGGTACCGCCACCCTGACCGAGGCCTACCAGGCTTATCCCGACCACAAGGAAGCCAGCAACTGGAGCATCATCGGCTCGCTGTCCGAATACGGCATCAGCTGGGATGGCGACCTTCCGATGATAACCGACGGTGTGACCCACGTCGCGCAGGGTGTCAAGTTGACCGCAGCCGACGAATTCAAGTTCCGTCAGGACAAGGATTGGACCGTGAATCTGGGTGGTGACTACGGCAGCCTCGGCGCCGACTTCGCAGTGACGCAGGATGGTCCGAACATCAAGGTCGGCGACGGTGTCTTCGACCTGATCGTCAATCCGGGCGCCGGTACGGCCCAGGTCGTCGAGACCCTCGGCGGCGGTGTTTCCGGCAAGATCGGCGGCGACGAACCGACGCCTCCGGGTCCGGAACCGGAACCTGTGACCGGCTGGAACATTATCGGCCTGAACGGTGATTGGGAGAACGATGTTCTCGCCACGCAGGATGGCAGCAAGTGGACGGCTTACATCACCGCCGACAACGCTACCGAGTTCAAGTGGCGCAAGGATGCCGGCTGGGCCGAGAACTACGGCGGTGTCATGGCAGCCTTCGGTGAACCGTTCGCAGCCGTGGCCGATGGCGACAACATCAAGGTCGACGCCGGCTTCTACAAGGTGGTCCTGGATACCGAAGCCCTCACCATTACCGTATACAACGACTTCACGGTCTGGAGCCTCATCGGCGACTTCAACAGCTGGAGCGGCGACGTGGACATGGTGGAAGTCGATGGCAAGTGGGTAGCCGAGGACGTGCAGCTCACGCCGGGTTGGAAGCTTCGCAAGAACCACGACTGGGCTGAGAACCGTGGCGGTGCCTTCGTGGCATTGGACGAACCGTTTGCCGTCACCAACGGCGGTGACAACATTGACTGCGGTACCGGTAAGTTTACTGTGATTTACGATCCTGAGAACGAGACTGTTACCGTGAAGGAAGGCACGGTCTGGAGCCTCATCGGCGACTTTAACGACTGGGGCGGTGACGTGGACATGACCCTTGAGGGTGGTCTTTGGATCGCTGAGGGCGTAGACCTCACCGGCGGCTGGAAGATTCGCAAGAACCACGACTGGGCCGAGAACCGTGGCGGTGCGTTCGTCGCTTTCGGCGAGCCTTTCGCTGTGGTGAACAATGGTGACAACATCAACTGCGGTGATGGCAAGTTCACCGTGACGTACAATCCTGCCGAAGAAACCATCACTGTCGAGGCCGCCTCCTACGGATGGTCGGTCATCGGCGTGAATGGTGACTGGAACACCGACTATGATATGATCGAAACGGCACCCGGCATCTGGATGAGCGGTCCGATCGATGTCACCAGCGGTGACTGGAAGATCCGCTACGACCACGGCTGGGATGTCAACCGTGGCGCTGCTACGCCCGAGAACTTCCAGGTCGGCCAGTTCCTTGGCGCTGCTCCCGGTGGCCCGAACATCGCGCTTACCGGCACAATCCGCGTGGTCTATAACGCCAACAACGAAACCGTCGGTACCCTTGGATGGGGCGTGGTCGGCAGCATCGCGTCGATCCCCGGCTTCAACTGGAACAATGACCTTCCGATGAACTGCTTCCAGGATGGCGGATGGGCGAGCGTTCCTGTTTACCTGACCAAGGACGATCAGTTCAAGATCCGTTGGCAGGGTGGCTGGGATCTCAACTACGGTGGCACTATGGTCGCCGTCGAAGAACCGTTCGATGCCGTGGATGGTGGTGACAACATCAAAGTGGCGGAAGACGGCTGGTATGTTCTGGCTTTTGATGCCAATGAAAAGAAGATTGCGCTGACCCACCAATTCTGGAGTCTGATCGGTGAATTCAACAACTGGATTGCCGATGTGTTTATGATGTACAGGGGCAACGGTGAGTGGGTTGCCTACAACCAGACCCTTCCTGGCGAATGGAAGATCCGTCAGGGTGCGGGATGGGATGTGAACCGGGGTGGTACCTTCGTCGAGGTGGGAACACCCTTCGACGCCGTCCCCGGTGGCGATAACATCAATGTCGGCGATCTCTCCGGTTTCACGGTCGTCTACAACCAGGAGACCGAAAAGATTACGGTTGTCAAGTAACGGAAATCGTTATGAACAACGGATGCCCGGGTCGAAAGGCCCGGGCATCTTTTTTGTAAAAATCATAACATTTTCGTATATTTGAAGGTTATGATGAAAATGAAACGAATCTATCTGATACTGGCAGTGGTGTCTGCGACGCTGCTGCTGACGGCGTGCCCGCACATCACGCCTCCCGGCCCCGACGACCCGGATACGCCGGTCACCCCCGATGATTCCTGGCGGAACCAGGCCTCAAAGACCAAACTCTCCGGCATCACCTATCAGGTCAACGTCTACAGCTTCGCCGACAGCGACGGCGACGGGTGGGGCGACATCCGCGGTATCACCCAGCACCTCGACTATCTCGACAGCATCGGGGCCACCGCCCTCTGGCTCTCGCCCATCCACGAAGCCATGTCGTACCACGGTTACAATGTGAACGACTATTATTCCGTGAGCAGCAATCTGGGCACGGAAGACGACCTGAAGGACCTGATCTCCCAGGCCAAAGCCCGGAATATCGACATCTATCTCGATTTCGTGCTCAACCACTCCGGCAAGGACAACGCCTGGTTCAAGCAGGCCATCGCCGACCCGTCCAGCAAATACGGAAGCTATTATATCTTTGAAGACAAGCCTGGCGAATCCGTCACCGGCGGGATGGGTGGCTGGAACTCGACGTCCAGCGGCAGTATCGGCTACAAGGGCCTGCTGCATTTCAAGCTCGATGTCTCGAATCCTTCCCAACCCCAGCTTACCATCACGCAGGCAAGCGGAAACGCGCAGAGCGGAAACACGGACACTTCTGTCAAGTGGTTTATCTACGAGAACAACGCCATCCGGATGTACAAGACCGGGAACAATATCTTCGAAATCACGCTCTCCATCAACAACGACTGGGGCGTCCTGGTAAAGGATGATCCCACGCAGTGGGGGGATCATAAATGGGGAGCCCGTGCGAACGATAAGCTCGTCGAATTCGGCAAGCCCAAGACCCTGGTCAAAGGCGACGCTGCCAATGACCTCATCTTCGGGGGTACTTCCGCCCAGTATTGGGCCAGTTTCGACGCTTCGATGCCCGACCTGTATTTCGGCCCCTACGCCAAGGCTTCCGACTCGGAGACCTTCAAGGACCTGGCTTCGGCGGCTGACAAGTGGATCAATATGGGAGTGGCCGGCCTGCGCCTCGACGCCGTGATCTGGATTTACCAGAACAACACGGCAGCCAACGTTGCGTTCCTCAAGCAGTGGTACGACCGCTGCAATTCGACCTGGAAATCCCATGGAGGCAAGGGCGACTTCTACATGGTTGGCGAGGCCTGGTGCGACAACGCCGAGAAGATGGCGCCCTACTATGAAGGCCTGCCGTCGAACTTCAATTTCTACTACTGGTACACTCTCAAGGACCGTATCGGAAAGGGAAAGGGCGACGATTTTGCCACGACTGTCATCTATTTCCAGAACCAGTTCCGCAAGTATCGCACGGATTTCATCGATGCCATCAAACTCTCCAACCACGACGAGGACCGGGCCGCCAACGACCTGGGCCGCGACATCGCCAAGGAGAAACTGGCCGCCGCCGTGTTGCTCACTTCACCTGGCAAACCCTATGTCTACCAGGGCGAAGAACTGGGCTATTGGGGCAACAAGGGCAAGGGCGACGAATATGTCCGTGCGCCCATCAAATGGACGCGCGGCGGCAGCGTTGCTTCCGCAGCCCTGAGCGGCAAGGTGGACAACAACATGCTAACGGCAGACATCTCGGTAGAGGCACAGGAGCAGAACGCGGCGTCCGTGTTGCGGGTCTACCGCGATTTCGCCAAGGCACGCAATGGATGGAAGGCCCTGGCACAAGGCCAGATCGAGGCCGTTTCCAGCCCCAACAGCGCCGTGGCGATGTGGAAGATGAGCCATGAGGGGCAGACGGTACTGGTGGTTCACAACTTTGGTTCCGGTGCTCCGGTACTCCCGCTCAGCAGCTACAAGACCGACAAGCTGATTGTTTCGAACGGCGCGGTGACGGTTTCCAACGGTGCTGTGGCGCTGGGCGCCTATGCTTCTGCGGTATTTTTGCAATAAATCAGATATCATGCGTAACGCATTTCTTTTCTTTACGATACTTCTGGCGGCGGGATGCGGCCACGTGAAAGTGACGCCTTCTCCGCTTTTTGACGAAGGTCCGCTGTCCGCGCCCTGTCTGCTGGAGCAGGCCGCCAACACCGTGATCCTCCGCGATTATTTCCCGACACTTCCTTCGATGGATACGCTGGAAGTGACGGCGACAGCAGCGGATCCCTGGCTCCGGTACATGGATATCCAGACGGCCGATGGACAGAAGGGTGCGCTGGTGCTCAAGAACCGTCTCCCCGAAAAATTGGCAGGAGCAGATCCTGCCAGGGTTCCGTTCATCACCACGGCTCCCGTGCCCGGCAAGAGCGACCGGTTCTATATCCTGATCGAGCCTGAAGCGGACGACGTGCTGGTGCTCTGGCAGAACACCGTCCTCGACAAAGAGCACGGAATCCGCGTGATCGACCGCAGCCGACTCGAAATCACCGTACCCCGGAACGCCCGCAAGATGGAGCGCTCCTATATCCGCGCCTATGCCGCCAATGCCTGCGGCATCGGCAACGACATCCTCGTTCCCCTCCGCTATGGCAAGGTTATGCGCGATCCGAAAGACCTCCGGCGCAGCGACAAGCATGCACTGGTACTCTACTCGCTGATGATCGACCGCTTCGTGGACGGCCGAACCGACAACGATATGCCGCTCAACTCTCCCCTCGTGAATCCCAAGGTAGACTATTGGGGCGGCGACATCGCCGGCGTGACCAAGACCCTCGAAAGCGGCTATTTCGACAGTCTGGGCGTGAATACCATCTGGCTTTCGCCCATCACGCAGAACCCCTATGACGCCTGGGGACAGATCCACGATCCCGAAACGAAGTTCAGCGGATACCACGGCTACTGGCCTTATTATGCTACGGCCGTCGATGTCCGCTACGGCACCGAAGCCGAGCTTCGCCAGCTGCTCGACGAGGCCCACGCCGACAACAAGAACGTCATCCTGGACTATGTGTCGAATCATATGCACATCCAGAGTCCCACGCTGACGGAGCATCCCGACTGGACCACACCCTCCGACACGCCGGACGGACGCCCGAACCGCCAGCTCTACGACGAATACCGCCTGACCACCTGGTTCGACGACCATATCCCGACGCTCGACCTGGAGCGGGCGGACATCTGCGCCCAGCTCACCGACTCAGCCCTGTACTGGATGCAGCACTTCGACTTCGACGGTTTCCGCCACGATGCCACCAAGCACGTGCCCGAGCAGTACTGGCGGATGCTGACCCGCAAGCTCTACGACAGCCTGCCCGGCCGCAGTTTCTACCAGATCGGCGAGACTTACGGTTCCACTGCGCTCATCAATTCGTATGTGAAACCCGGTATGCAGGATGCCCAGTTCGACTTCAACGTTTATGATACCTATGTGTGGGCCACCACGCGGCCGGCGGGCTCTTTCGAGGGGCTGGCCGACCGTCTCAGAGAAGATATGGCTGTCTATGGCTCGCACCACCTGATGGGCAACATCACCGGCAACCACGACCGCTCCCGCTATATCTGCCTGGCCAGCGGCGACGTGAGCCAGGACGAAGACCAGAAACTGGCCGGTTGGCACCGCGACATCAAGGTAACCGATCCCGTCGGCTACGACTACCTGAAGATGCTCCACGCGCTGAATTTCACGATTCCGGGCGTGCCTTGCATCTACTATGGCGACGAATATGGGCAGCCGGGCGCCAACGACCCCGACAACCGGCGCTGGATGCAGTTCGACGGGTTGACGAAGGACGAGCAGGAGACCCTGGAGGAGACGCAGTTCCTGGCCCGTCTGCACAATACGTCGATGCCGCTGATCTACGGCGACTACAAGCTGCTTTACGCCGACACCGACGTGCTGGCCTACAGCCGCAGCTACATGGGCGAAACCACGGTGGTCGTACTCAACAAGAGCCGTCAACCCCGCAAGGTCGACCTCACCCTGCCTTGTGGCTTGGCCTGCAACGGGCAGAACCGCTTGACCGTGGAAGTCGCCCCCGTTCATTATGCGATCATTCAATAATCCGAACATATGAAAAAGATTCTGAGTTTCCTGCTTCTTTTCTGCTGCCTGGTGGCCTGCAAGAAGGCCGCTCCCGAGGTAAATGTGACCCATGTGATCCACCCCGATTGGGCGCAGCACGCCGTGATCTATCAGGTCAACGTGCGCCAGTTCTCCCCCGAGGGTACCTTTGCCGCCATTGAGCCGCAGCTCGACCGTCTCGCTGAACTGGGCGTCGACATCCTTTGGCTGATGCCCATCCATCCCATCGGCGTCGAGGGCCGCAAGGGCACGCTCGGCAGCTACTATGCCGTGCAGGACTATTGTGCCGTGAACCCTGAGTTCGGCACGCTGGAAGACTTCGACCATTTCCTGGCTGCCGCCCACGGAAAGGGCTTCAAGGTGATTCTCGACTGGGTGGCCAACCATACCGGTCGTGACCATGCCTGGACGCGCGAGCACCGCGACTGGTATCATCTCGACAAGGACGGCAACCTGGCCACGCAATACGACTGGACCGACATCGCCCACCTCGATTACGTGAACCACCCCGAAGTCTACGACGCCATGGAGGCGCAGATGCAGTTCTGGATCGACCGCGGCGTGGACGGTTTCCGCTGCGACGTGGCGAGCGAAGTGCCCCGGGACTTCTGGGACAAGGCTTTCGCCGATTTCCGGGCCCAGCGCCCCGAGGGCCTCTTCTTCCTGGCCGAGGCCGAAACGCCGGCCCTGCAGGAAGATGCCTTTGACGCGTATTACGCCTGGCGGCAGATGCACCTGTGGTACGAGATGGCCGCCGGCAAGAAGAACGCCAACGACCTGGCCGATTTCTATGTGAACTACGAAAAGGAGGTCGGCATGCCGGCCGGTACCCTCGCGATGAACTTCATCTCCAACCATGACCAGAATTCCTGGTCTGGCACGAACCTGGAGCTGTACGGACCGTATCTCAGGGAATTTACCGTCCTGAGCTTCATGCTCCCGGGCATCCCGATGCTCTACAACGGTGATGAGGTGTGCCTGGGCAAACGCCTGGAATTCTTCGAGAAAGACCCGATCGACTGGAGCCGCGACCCGCTGGAGATGACCAAGCTCTACAAGGAGCTCATCGCTCTGCGCGACCTGCACGCCTGCCTGTGGGCCTCGCCCTGGGGCGGTTCGATGGCCGTTCTTCCGACCGACCATCCCGACCAGGTGTTCGCATTCGAGCGGGAGGAAGAGGGCGACATGTGCCTGGCGATGTTCAATTTCTCCGGCGAAGAGGTGTCTTTCAAGGTGGAGAACCATCTGGTGACGACCGACAGCGAATTTACCTTGCCGGCCTACGGCTATCACATTATCTTCAGCGTCGGCGACTGTTTCGGCGACTGCGATGAAAGCGAATTTGAAAATGAAGACTAAAATCCTGCTGCTGTGTGCGGCGCTGCTGAGTATGACGACGCTCCGGGCGGAAAAGATTGACAGGGTAGAGCCTCCTTGCTGGTGGGTCGGGATGGAGACGGATCTCCAGCTGATGATCCACGGCGACCGCCTTGCCGGTGCCACGGTATCGGTCGACGCCTCTGTCAAAGGCCTTTCGATCGGCAAGGTCACGTCGGCCGACAACCCGAACTACCTGTTCGTGGAAGTGAAGGTCTCGAACCGGCTGGACCCGGATATCTACGCCTTCAATGTCCTGACGCCCGACGGCCGTCAGTTCAGTTTCGACTATCCGTTTTACAAGCGCCGCGATGGATCGGCCAAGCGCGAATCTTTCGGCCCGGCCGATGTGGTGTACTTGCTGATGCCCGACCGTTTCGCCAACGGCGACCGGTCGAACGATTCCGTGAAGGAAGCGGCTGAAAAGGCCGATCCGACGAACCTGGGCGGCCGCCATGGCGGTGACATTCAGGGTATCATCGATCACCTCGACGACATCGCGTCGCTCGGCGTGACCACCATCTGGCCCACGCCGCTGACCTTCGACAACGAAAAGGCATATTCCTACCATGGCTATGCCTGTGCCGACTACTACCGCATCGACCCGCGCTACGGCACCAACGAACTCTATCGCTCCTTTGTGGAGAAAGCCCACGCCAAGGGCCTGAAGGTCATCATGGACATGGTGCCGAACCATTGCGGAACGGCCCACTGGTGGATGAAGGACCTGCCTTCGCAAACCTGGATCAACTATCCGGAGAACCTCAAGCGGGGCGGCGACAAACTCATCCGCACCAACGCCGCGATGACCACCCACAGCGACCCGCATGCCGCCTCGATCGACAAGGAAAGCTGCATCAAGGGCTGGTTCGATACGACGATGCCCGACATGAACATGGCCGATCCGCTCGTGCGGCATTACCTGGAGCAGATGGCCGTCTGGTGGGTGGAGTACGCCGACCTCGACGGCTTGCGCGTGGATACGTTCCCGTATTCCGACAAGGAAGGCATCGCCGCCTGGACCAAAGCCATCCGCAAAGAGTACAAGAAGCTCAACATCGTGGGCGAGGTGTGGTTCGGCGACGTGGCTTCCTGTGCCTACTGGGAGGGCGTCAAGCAGAAAGACGGCTACAACTCCAACCTGCCGTCCGTGATGGACTTCCCGCTGATGTTCAATGTCCTGTCGGCGCTTTCCAAGCAGGGCACGTCGTGGGAGCCGAGCATGGTATGGGTCTACAACTCCCTGGCGCTCGACCGCCTCTACGACGACCCTTCCGACATCCTGATTTTCGTGGGTAACCACGATACGGCGCGCCTGGCCCACGAGTTGGGTGGCGATCCGGAAAAGATCAAGATGGCCTATGCGCTGCTGGCCACCATGCGTGGCGTTCCGCAACTCTACTATGGGGATGAATACGGCCTGCAAAGTGCCGACGGCACGGTAGGCCACTCCCAGGAGCGCGTGGATATGCCCTGGGGCAAGTTTACGGAAGAACAGAAGGCCCTGCGCAGGTATGTGGCCAACCTCTTTGACTGGCGCCAGGATTCCAAGGCCGTGGCAGCGGGCGATTTCATCCATTTCCGTCCCGATGCAGCGAATGTGTACGTCTATTTCCGGACGGTGAAAGGGGAGGCCGTCATGACCATCCTCAATGCGGGCACGGAAGAATATTCGGTCGATTGGCCGCATTTCTCGGAAATAACCGCTAAATTTGCGGGGAAAGGAGTGAACGTGATGACTGGCGAGCGGATCAAGGTGAGCACCAAGTATGTCGTCGAGCCCGGCACCGCTGCTATCCTTGAATTTAAATAAAAACGAAATACTGTGAAACCTACGCTATTAGTTCTGGCTGCCGGGATGGGTTCCCGCTACGGCTCGCTCAAACAGATGGACGGTCTCGGTCCTTGCGGCGAGGCCATCATCGATTATTCGATCTATGATGCCATCCGGGCCGGTTTCGGCAAGGTGGTGTTCGTGATCCGGCACTCCTTCGCCGAGGCTTTCGAGAAAATCTATTCCAAGGAGCGTTTCGGCGGAAAAGTCGACGTGGAATTCGTCTATCAGGAACTGGACTGCCTGCCGGAAGGCTTTTCCGTGCCGGAAGGCCGGGAGAAACCCTGGGGTACGAACCACGCCATCATGATGGCCAAAGACGTCATCCACGAGCCGTTCGCCGTCATCAACTCCGACGACTTCTATGGCCGGGAGGGTTTCGAGGCCATTGCGGAATTCCTGCGCGGCGTCGAGGGTTGCCGGGGAAAGTATGCCCTGGTGGGCTATTACCTCAAAAACACGCTCTCCGAATTCGGCAGTGTATCGCGCGGAGTGTGCGAACTCGATGACAACGGCTGCTTGTCGACGGTCACCGAGCGGACGGCCATCCAGCGGAAGGCAGATGGGAAAGTGTATTATACCGACAAGACCGGCGATCATGAGTTGTCGGAAGACAGCCTGGTCTCGATGAACTTCTGGGGATTCACGCCCGACTATTTCGGCTGGTCGGAGGAACTGTTCAAGACCTTCCTCCGCTCCGACGACGTCAAGACCAATCCCAAGGCGGAGTTCTTCATTCCGTATGTGGCCGACGTGCTCATCAAGCGGAACGATGCGTCCTTCAAGGTGCTCAACTGCGATGCCAAGTGGTTTGGCGTCACCTACAAGGAAGACCGCCCGTATGTGGTGGCCAAGATCAATGAACTCATTGAAAAAGGCGTATATCCGCGCAGTCTCTGGGGATAGGCGATGAGCGAGAAACTGAAAAAGATCCTGAAGTATGCACTGCTGCTTGTCCTGGTGGCAGTGCTTCTCTTTTTCTCGTTCCGTGGCGTAGACTGGAGTGAATTTTCGGCGGACCTGAAGCAGTGCCGCTGGGGTTGGGTGATCGGCATCATCGCCGTACAATGGATCATCACCTACCTGCGGGGCAACCGCTGGCGGCTCATGCTGCAGCCCATCCGCAAGGAAGGCACACCGCCCATCACGCATCGCGAGACCTACGACGCCTATGCCATCTGCTACCTGTCCAACATCGCCTTCCCGCGCTCCGGAGAGGTGGTGCGCTGCGGCTTGATGGGCGAGACGCGCAAAACAACGTTCCAGGGCTCCCTCGGCACAGTCGTGATCGAGCGGACCTGGGATATACTTTGCATGTTCCTGGCGGGTGTTCCGCTGCTTTTTTTCGGCCGTTTCCGCGATTTTATCATCGAGAAGATGTTCCGGCCGGCGGCGGGTTCAATGCAGATTGGTGGGTTCTGGATCGGGCTGATCGTCATCGCGGCGATCGTGGGGCTGGTGTTCCTGGTGCGCGCTTTCCGCGAGCAGATCGGCCGGAGCAAGGCCGGCGCCGCCTTCCTGAAATTCTTTCAGGGCCTGGGCGAGGGAATTACCGCCGCTTTCCGCATGAAGAACAAATGGGGCTTCTTCGCCTACACGCTTATCATCTGGATCGGCTACTGGCTTTGCAGCCTGTGGACGCTCCGGGCCTTGCCTGCCGCCGATGCGCTCGACGGGTGGGATGCCCTCTTCCTGATGGTGGTGGGTTCCCTGGGTTGGATCGTTCCGGTGCAGGGCGGATTCGGAGCCTATCATTTCATCGTCGCGATGACGTTGATGCCTGTCTATGGCTTCGACAAGCCGACGGGCCTGCTCTTCGCCACGCTGTCGCATGAGTCCCAGATCGTACAGATGCTGCTTTGCGGCCTCATCTCGCTCGTCAGCTGGACGCTTTATCGCAGAAAAATGAAAACCAATCCTGAAGCATGAAATCTATTCTCGGTATCGGGAACGCGCTGACCGACATCCTGGCGGTCCTTCCCGACGATACGCTGCTCAAGAAATACAATCTGCCGTTGGGCAGCATGCAGCATGTGGATGCCCGGACGGGCAACACCATCTGGGCCGACCTCAAGGAGATCGGCGTACAATACGTGGCGGGCGGTTCGGCCGCCAACACGGTGTCTGCCACTGCCATCCTGGGCATGCCTTCCGGGTACATCGGCAAGGTGGGCGACGATGAACTGGGCTCGCTTTTCCGCCAGTCGCAGATGCAGAACGGCATCAAGTCGAACCTGCTGGTGGGTACGGTGGCTTCAGGCCGGGCCATGGTCTTCATCACGGCCCCCAATGCCGACCGCACCTTCGCCACCTATCTGGGAGCGGCGCTCCAGCTGGGCCCCGACGACCTCAAGCCGGAATACTTCGAGGGGTACGACTATCTGCACATCGAGGGGTATCTGGTGCAGAACCAGTATCTGGTACGCCGGATCGCGGAGATGGGCAAGGAGCGTGGCATGATCATCTCGCTCGACATGGCTTCCTACAATGTGGTGGAGTCGAACAACGTGTTCCTGCAGGACATCGTGAAGAACTACGTGAACATCGTCTTCGCCAACGAGACGGAGGCGGCAGCCTTCGTACACCGTCCGCCGCGCGAGGCGCTGCAGGCCATGTCGGAGATGGCCGACATCGCGGTGGTGAAGATCGGCAAGGACGGCTCGATGATCCAGCGGGGCGACGAATACCATTTCATCGAAGCCTGGCCGGGCGAAGCCGTCGACGCCACCGGTGCCGGCGATACCTATGCGGCCGGCTTCCTCTTCGCGCACGCCCACGGCATGCCGCTCAACATCTGCGGCGAAGTGGGCTCCGCCCTCGCTGCCAAGGTGGTCGAAGTCATCGGCACGAAGATCGACATCCCCCGCTGGAAAGCCGCGAAACAGGAGATCCGGCAGTTGATGGGGATTGTTGAATGAGGGCAACGAGAAACCCTGAACACTCCAGCAGACTAACGCACAGCCCGTCGCTCCACGTCTGATGCCAGCGAGCGCAGCGGCGGGTGGTTTTTGGAGCCGCGAGCATTTTTCTGCGAGCGGGACAAAAACCAGAGCAGCGAAGCGAGCGCGTAACGGTAACCCGCGGCATCAGCCGCTAGCGGAGACCGAGCGCGAGAGCCTTGCGCCATAGCCGGTCGGAGCGGCGGGGTTCGGGGCAGCGCCCCGTACTAATAATGAAAACTCGATCCGCCGATGAACTCCCGGATGATGGAGGTCGGGGGGATGTGGCGGACGTCGGCGGGGGTCATGGCGATGACGTTGCGGATCAGGCCGAGCAGCCGATGGGCAACCGGGAAAGCAGGCGATTCTTTCGAAATGACCTGCAGCAGCGGCTCGGCATAACACTTCAGCATCGGAATCTCATAAAACAGAGATGAATTGAACACGGCGTCTGCCAAACCTTTGAAAGGCAGAATGTGTTTCTCCTCGCCGTTGCGGACACTCGGCCAGCGCAGGATGGTCTCTTCAGCCGTCATGCCGCGGAACTGGTTGTCGCGCACCATGCGGCGCAGCAGGCGATAGTCGGCCGCTGACATGCGGGTCTTCTCGTCGATGCTCAGCGGCGTCAGCACAGAGACGTACAGCTGGAATTTCTCTTCTTCGGGTATCAGCGGCGTCAGGGCCGGATTCAGTCCGTGGATGCCTTCCATGATCAGCACGTCGTTTTCCGTCAACGTCAGGAACTGTCCGACGAACTTGCGGGAACCCGTCGCAAAGTCGTATTTCGGGATCTCCACCCGCTTCCCTTTAAGCAACTCCTCCAGCTGGTCGTTGAGGAAAGGTACGTCGAGCGCTTCCAGGCATTCGAAGTCGTACTCGCCATTCTCGTCGCGTGGGGTGTCGATGCGGTCGCGGAAGTAATCGTCGAGCGAAATGATGATGGGGTTCAGCCCGTTGACACGCATGTGCATGGCCAGGCGCTTCGAGGAGGTGGTCTTGCCGCTGCTCGAAGGACCGGCGATCAGGACGAGTTTCACCCCTGGGCGCTCTGCAATCTCGTTGGCTATCTCGGCATAGCGATGGTCGTGTAGCGTTTCAGACAGGTTGACCACATAGCGGATTTTTCCGCAGGCCGTTGCTTCGTTCAGCGTGCTTACATTGTTTTCGCGGAACAGATTCCGCCACATCGACATTTCCTTGATCATATCTTAAAGCATTTCTTTCAAAAATTGTCCAGTATAGGAGCCGGGGGTCTCAGCCACCTGCTCGGGGGTTCCTGCCGCCACGATCCTGCCGCCGGCCTGGCCACCTTCCGGCCCCAGGTCGATGAGCCAGTCGACCGATTTGAGGATATCGAGGTTATGCTCGATGATGACCACGGTGTTGCCCTTGTCGACCAGGCGCTGCAGCACGCCGATGAGCACCTTGATGTCTTCGAAATGCAGGCCCGTGGTGGGTTCGTCGAGCAGGTAGAGGGTGTTGCCGGTGTCCTTGCGCGAGAGCTCGGCGGAAAGTTTCAGGCGCTGGCTTTCGCCGCCACTCAGGGTGGTGGCCGGCTGTCCGAGCGTCAGATAGCCCAGTCCCACTTCTTCCAGGGTCTTGAGTTTCTGGGCGATAGAGGGGATCGCCTCGAAGAAGGCAGCCGCCTGGCTGATGGTCATGTCGAGGACCTCGCTGATATTTTTTCCCTTGTACTTGACGGCCAGCGTATCCGGCTTGTAGCGGCGGCCGCCGCATTCCTTGCAGGTCACCTGGGCCGAAGGGAGGAAGTGCATCTCGATGAGCTGGAGCCCGGCCCCCTTGCAGGCCTCACAGCGTCCGCCTTTCACGTTGAAGGAAAAGCGGTTGGCCTTGAATCCGCGGATCTTCGCATCGGGGGTCTGTTCGAAGAGCTTGCGAATATCGGTCATCACGTCGGTATAGGTGGCCGGATTGCTGCGTGGAGAACGGCCGATGGGAGCCTGGTCGATCTGGATGATCTTGTCGATGTTCGACACGCCTTCGATCCGCTCGTAAGGCAGCACCGGATAGTGGGAGCGATAGAGCTTGTTGCTGATGACCGGCATCAGCGTTTCGGCGATCAGCGACGATTTGCCGCTGCCGCTCACGCCGCTGACGCCGACGAACAAGCCGAGCGGGAGGTCAAGGGTAACGTCTTTCAGATTGTTGCCGCGAGCGCCCCTCAGGAGGATGTGTTTGCCATTGCCGGAGCGACGCTCCTCGGGCACGTCGATCTGCTCGCGTCCCAGCAGATAGTCGATGGTCAGGCTCTTTCCGGGTGCCACCTGGCCGATGTCACCGGGCACTCCGTTGTAGAGCAACCAGCCGCCTTTGTCTCCGGCCCCCGGCCCCAGGTCGATGAGCCAGTCAGCGCTGCGCATCATCTCTTCGTCGTGTTCGACCACCATCACGGAGTTGCCTTCGTTGCGCAGGGTCTTGAGCGAGTAGATGAGCTTGCGGTTGTCGCGCTGGTGAAGGCCGATGCTGGGCTCGTCGAGGATATAGAGCACATTGACCAGCTTCGAGCCGATCTGCGTGGCCAGCCGGATGCGCTGGCTCTCGCCGCCGCTGAGCGAGCGGGTGGTGCGGCTGAGCGAGAGGTATTCCAGACCGACGTCTTTCAGGAAGCCGATGCGGTCTTTGAGTTCCTTGATGATGTCGGTACCGATGGTCAGCTGCCGGGGCGACAGGCGGCCGGGCAGGGCGCACACCCAGTCGTAGAGCTGGGTAATGTCCATTTCAGCTACTTCGGCGATGTTTTTCCCGTCGATCTTGAAGCAAAGCGCCTCGGGCTTCAGCCGGGTGCCGTTGCAGACCGGGCAGACGGCTTCTTCGAAGAAAAGTTCTTTCCGTTTCTTCTTCCAGGGCCCTTCATCCTCATCTTCGGCCTCCGCATTCAGCTGTGCGAGAATGCCGGGGAAGGTGGCCATTTCCATATCTGCGTCGGTCCCGATGCGCAGCAGCTCGTCGGTGCCATAAAGAATCACCTGCAGGGCTTCTTCGGGGATATCCTTGATCGGGTCGTGCAGGGAAAAATGGTAGCGGCGGGCGATGGCTTCCAGGTAGCGGTACATCGTATTGCCCCGCATCGGGCCGATGCTTTCGATGCCGCCTTCTGCGATGCTGCGGTTGCGGTCGGGGATGATCTTGTCGATATCGGCGTGGGCGATATGGCCCAGGCCGCGGCAGTGCGGGCAGGCTCCCTGCGGCGAGTTGAACGAGAAGGTATAGGGCGCCGGGATCTCGAACGAAAGACCTGTGTCGGGGCACACGAGATTGCGGCTGAAATGCTCGAGCTGCCCGTCGGCCAGCGAGAGGATGGCCAGTGAGCCCTTGCCCTGGCTCATGGCGGCGGCGACCGAATCTTTGATCCGCTTGCGGTCGTCCGCTTTGGGAACCAGTTTGTCGACCACCAGCTCCACGAAGTGGATCTTGTAGCGGTCAAGGGGACCGGCCTGGCTCAGGTCGGTCAGCTGCCCGTCGATCCGTACCTGGGAAAAACCTTTCCGTTGCAGTTGCACGAACAGTTCACGGTAGTGTCCTTTGCGCCCCCGTACCAGCGGAGCGAGCAACAGCACTTTTTGTCCTTCGTAGCGTTGGAGGATGAGGTTGATGATCTCATCGTCGGTATAACGCACCATCTCCTTGCCGCTTTCCGGCGAAAAGGCTTGCGAGGCTCGGGCGTAGAGCAGGCGGAAAAAGTCATAGATTTCGGTGATGGTCCCGACCGTGGAGCGGGGGTTGCGGCCCACTGTTTTCTGTTCGATGGAGATGACGGGGCTTAGACCTTTCACTTCATCGACGTCGGGACGTTCGAGGATACCGATGAACTGGCGTGCATAGGCCGACAGGGTGTCCATGTAGCGACGCTGGCCTTCGGCGCAGATGGTATCGAAAGCCAGAGACGACTTGCCGCTGCCCGACAGTCCGGTGACCACCACCAGGCTGTCGCGGGGAATCTCCAGGTCAATGTTCTTGAGGTTGTGTACCCGGGCTCCGGCAATCGTGATCTTGTCGCTTCCGGTCATGTCAGAGGCCTTGCAGGAAAGGATTGGTGGCCCGCTCGTAGCCGATGGAGCTGTTCGGGCCGTGTCCCGGCAATATTTTGATCTCGCCATCGAGCGGCAGGAGTTGTGTTTCGATGCTGTGGATCAACTGGTCGTAGTCGCCGCCGACGTGGTCGGTCCGGCCGATGCTGCCGGCAAAGAGCGTATCGCCGGTAAACATGATTTTGTCGGTTTCGTTGAGAAAACAGACACCGCCCGGCGTATGTCCGGGGGTCGCCAGGACTTTCAGTTCCGTGTGGCCGAAGCGAAGGGTTTCGCCGTCGGCCAGGTCGTGCATCGTACCTGAGAAGCGACATAAGGTCAGTCCCAGCTGTGCGCACCAGTCAATCGAACTGTCCAGGATCATCTTGTCGTCTGGATGCATCCAGGCATCGATCTTCCAGGCCTGTGCCGTCATTTCCAGGCCAAGCACGTGGTCGAAATGGCCGTGGGTCAGCAGAATCATCACCGGCTTGAGCTGGTGTTCCGCCACAAAGTCTTCCATACGCTGCAATTCCCGGTCTCCATAGTTGCCCGGATCGATGATCACGCATTCCTTCGTATCGTCCCACGCCAGGTGGCAGCATTCCCGGAGCGGGTTGAAATAGAAAGTCTTAATCTCCATATTTTTACTTCAAACATACAAAAATACGAAAAGATGTTGTAAATTTGAAGGACGAATCAAAAACTCCCGCAATATGCACATCGCCATCGCTGGAAACATTGGCAGCGGAAAGACCACGCTGACGCGGATGCTGGCCGAGCACTTCCATTGGACGCCGAAATACGAATCGGTGGACTATAATCCGTATCTTTCAGATTTCTACAACGATATGGAGCGCTGGTCGTTCAACATCCAGATTTTCTTCCTCAACAAGCGTTTCCTCGACGTGGTGGAGATCAGCAAGCACGACGACATCGTCATCCAGGACCGCAGCATCTACGAAGACGCCTGCATCTTCGCACCCAACCTGCACAACATGGGGCTGATGTCCACCCGCGATTTTGAGAACTACTCATCCCTGTTCACCCTGATGTCGTCGCTGGTCAAGGCGCCCGACCTCCTCATCTACCTGCGGAGTTCCATTCCGCACCTGGTGGGCAACATCCAGAAGCGCGGCCGCGAGTATGAGAGCAGCATCCGCCTCGACTACCTGAAAGGGCTCAATGCTCTCTATGAGGAGTGGATCGCGAGCTACAAAGACGGCAAACTCCTGATTGTCGACGTCGACAAATACAACTTCGAAGAAAGCCCCGAAGATTTCGGCACCATCTGCGACCTCATCGAAGCGCAGCTGAACGGGTTGTTCTAACGGGGCACCACCCCCTAACGCTGACGCCTGGCATCAAAGTGGCTGATAGCCAGCATTATAACGAAAATCGATTGCGTCAAAATGCGCAATCGATTTCGTTTAAAATACTCAGGATCAAAGAGTTGCCTGTCAGGCGGGCTGTGCGTGGGCCTACGAATACAGTCCTCCGTTGATGGAGATGCATTCGCCGGTGATGTAGGCGGCGTCGGGGGAGGCAAGGAAGCCGATGAGGGCGGCGACTTCTTCGGGTTCGCCGAAACGCTGAAGCGGAATGTCTTTCTTGAGGGCCGCTTCATCGAGGCCGTCGACCATATCGGTCTTCACAAATCCCGGCGCGATGGCGTTGACCGTCACCTTCTTGCGGCCGACCTCCTGGGCCAGCGCCTTCGTGGCGGCGATCAGACCGCCCTTGGCGGCCGAATAATTGGTCTGGCCCTGCATGCCTTTCAGGCCGGAAAGCGAAGCCACGTTGATGATGCGGCCGCGTTTCTTGAGCAGCATCGGCTGCAGGAGCGGACGGGTGACGTTGTAGAAACCGTCGAGCGTGGTGTTCACCACCTTGTGCCAGTCTTCCGGTTCCGTCCAGATGAGCAGGCCGTCGCGGCGGATACCCGCGTTGTTGACCAGCACTTCGATGAAATCGTCGGGATGTGCCTGCATCCAGCCGCCGAGTACGGCGGCCGTCTCTTCGGCGTTGGCCACGTCGAATTTCAGGAGTTCGGCCTGCCCGCCGGCTTGCGCGACCAGTTCTGCGGTTTCACGGGCCTTTTGCTCGTTCGAAACATAGTTGATGAGGATGGCGAATCCCTGCGATGCGAGGCGGACGCAGACTGCGCGGCCGATGCCGCGGCTACCGCCGGTTACAAGTGCATAGTTCATAGTAAGGAGATGGAATTACAAGTGTTGATGGCCGAAATCGAAGTGCCCAGGACGCCGTGCAGGCCGAGGTTCTGTCCGGTGAGGAAGAGCCAGGGGAGGGGTGTCTGGGGCGCGAGATAATCGGAGGTGCTGTTCTTGCAGATGCCATAGGCGGACCCGCCGGGGGTGCCGGTGTAGCGCTCCCAGGTCTTCGGGGTGCTGGTCCAGTATTTCTCGATGGCTTCCGGGAGGCCGGGCAGCCGCACGGACGCTTTCCGGATGAGTTCCTGGGCGTAGGCGTCCCGTTCACGGTCGGCCGGCTGGAAAGTTACAATATCTAATGATCGGGCATAGCCCTCGACCACTTCGTCGCCGAAGTGGATCATGAAGTCGTTGTTGACGAAGATGCTGTGTTTGATGTGCTTGATGCTTCCGTGACGCAGCTTGGCATAGACCGTGAAGGCGCCGGGACCGTTCGACAGCATCTCGAGCCGCTGGAGATAGGCGGGGCGGAAATGGTCGCGGACCATCCGCATGGTCGTGAGCGGGTGGATGTCCGACACGACGAAGTCGCCGCGGTAGCTGCTGCCGTCGGCACAGTACACCGTGCGGTCTTCAATGGCGACGACCTTCTTGCGAAGGAGTACCTGCTGCCCGGTTTTCAGGGCGTCGATCAAGGTTTTTCCGCCGCCTTCCAGGCGCCAGATACTTTTGCGGTAGGGTTCCAGCACGTGCCTGCGCTCCACTTCCCATCCTGTCGAAAGGCGGAGGAAAGGTTCGCTGCAGCCGATGCATTCATCATCTTCCATCCGGAACCAGGGCAGGCTGCGCACACCGAGCTGACGGAAGATCAGGTCGAGGGGTTCGCCCCTGTCCAGTCCGCCCACGGAATGGAATCCGGTGTCGAAGCGGATGCCGTCGCGGACAAAGGTCTGGAGGGCGCCGCCCGCCTGTGTGCTCTGTTCGAGAATGGTCACGGTAAAGCCCCTATGAGATAGGAACTTACCGCAGACCAGTCCGCCCAGGCCTGCACCGATGATGATGACGTGCCGGTCTGCCATGCTAGCGGAGGTCCCGGATGACAAGCGAGGAGTTGGTTCCGCCAAATCCGAAGGAATTGGACAGGAAGGTATCGAAGTGGCAGGACATCCGTTCGGGCAGGATCATCAGTTTGGCGGAATCTTCGTCCGGGTGCTCGAAGTTGATGTTGGCGCCGATGAAATCGTTCTTCATCATCAGGATCGAGTAGACGATCTCGCTGGCGCCTGCCATCCACATCTCGTGGCCGGTCTGGCTCTTGGTGCTGGTGATCGGAATGCGCTGGTCGCCGATGACGGCGTAGATGGCCTTGGCTTCGTTGGTGTCGCCCACGTGGGTGGAAGTGGCGTGTGCGTTGATGTAGCCGATCTGGTCGAGGCGCAGGCCCGCCTGGCGGATGGAACGCTCCAGGGCACGGCGGGGACCGTCGACATTGGGGTTGGAGATGTGCTCACCGTTGCTCGAGAAGCCGTAGCCCAGTACCTCGGCAATGATGGGCGCGCCCCGGCGGACGGCCGATTCGTAGCTTTCCAGGATGACCGTGGCGGCACCACCGCCAGGGACCAGGCCGTCGCGGTCGCGGTCGAAGGGCCGGCTGGCCTTTTCAGGGGCGTCTTCGCGGGTGGAGAAAGCGGAAATGCCGTCGAACGAACCGGTAGCGGCTGCATTGACTTCCTGCGCACCTCCGCAGACCACGATGTCCTGCAGGCCGTTGCGGATGAGCAGGGCGCCCAGTCCGATGGCGTGGGAGCCACTGGCGCATGCGCCCGAAACGGTGAGGTTGATGCCTTTCAGCTTGAAGATCACGCTCAGGTTCATCGTCACGGTGGAGTTCATCGACTGGAAGATGGCACCGGAGCCGCAGAGCATCGTATCTTTTTTCTCGTGGATGGTGCTCACCGATTTGTACACGGCATCGGCCGTGCTGTCGTTGCCGTAGAGGATGCCGATCTCATGGGATGCCAGGAAGTCGGCGTCGATGCGGGCGTCGCGCAGGGCGTCACGGGTGGCACAATAAGCGTATTGGGCAGGTTCGGGCATATAGACTCGCTGCGAACGGGGAAGTTCCCCTTTCAGTTCGGGTGTGGGGACGAATCCGGTGAGGCCGGAACGGAATCCCATTTCTTTGCGGGCGGGGTCGAGGATGATGCCGGACTTGCCCGTATAGAGGGAGTCACGAACCTCTTCCAAAGTCGTGCCCAGACACGACCAAATGCCCATTCCAGTTATGACAACGCGTTGTTCCATATCAATTTAGGTCTAGTAGTAATCACATATTATCGTGCAAAGATACGCAATTTTCGGTTTTATAAAGAATAATGAGTATCTTTGTCACTTTAAAATTGGTTCGATAACAGATTTTTAACAAAAAAATAGTAATGACTATTGAGGAAAAAATTAAGAATTTCCTGGTCGAAGAAATGGAAATCGATGCTGCGAAGATCCTTCCGGAAGCACGCCTGAAAGAAGATCTGGGCATCGACAGTCTCGAAGTCGTGGATACCGTGGTATTCGTGGAACGCGAATTCGGTTTCAAGATGAAATCGGAAGAATTCAAGACGATCAGTACGTTTGGACAGTTCGTCGACTACGTCACGGAGAGAGTGGGATAAAGGGTTTTGGCGCAGTACGAACATAGCGAATGGCAGGGCTCGACCGGCGGCACGTCATGGATGCAGCGGGCGATGGTGAAGCTTTTCCGCTTCCTTCCCCTCTCTTTGGCCTACGCGTGCGTGGCCCCGGTTATTCCGTTCTATATGCTCTTCGACCGCCGGGGCTATCGTGCCTCGTACCGTTTTTTTCGCGACAGGATCGGGCGGGGACCGTTGCACGCATTCTTCAGCGTCTATGCCAATGAATTCCGCATGGGACAAGTCGTGGTAGACCGGTTTGCGATGTATGCAGGACGGTCTTTCAAGCTCGATAATGACGAAATGCCGGTGTTCACACGGCTGGCGGAAGGGGAGCCGGGGTTCGTACAATTGGGTTCCCACACCGGAAACTTCGAACTGTCCGGTTACATGCTGCGCTCGATCAAAAGGATGGGAACCCTGGTGTTTTCCGGTGAGACCGATACGGTGATGCAGCAGCGCGCTGCCATGTTCGCCCGGAACAACGTCGAGATGGTGCCCGTTTCCGACGACATGTCCCACTTGTTCACGCTGAATGCCATCCTGAGCGAAGGCGGCATCGTGAGCATGCCGGGAGACCGGGTGTTCGGTTCCCAAAAGACTTTCTCCTGCCTCTTTTTCGGCGATCCTGCCCCGTTCCCTGCAGGGCCCTACATGCTTGCAGCCCAGCGCTCCGTCGCGATGGTCGCTGTTTTCGTAATGAAAGAAAGCATACACCGCTACCGTATCTTCGTCCGGCAGATTGGCGAGAATCTCGATCCGGCATTGCCTTCGCGCACACGCGCTCAAGCGATGGCGCAGGAATTCGCCGCCTGTCTGGAAAGCGTGGTCCGGATGTATCCCACGCAATGGTTTAATTTTTATGATTTTTGGAAATGATTGCCTTTGACCAAATTCCGATTGAATACCTGCTTCCGCAACGTCCGCCTTTCGTGTTCGTGGACCATCTCCTGCATCACGAGGAAAAGTGTACCCGCACGTCCTTCCGCATTCCCGAGAAGGGCATCTTTGTGGAGAACGGCCGTTTCGCCACGGGCGGCCTGGTGGAGCATATGGCCCAGTCGAGTGCGGCGCGGGTCGGCTACATTGCCCGTTATGTCCTGCACATCCCCGTGACCATCGGCTATATCGGCAGCGTCCGTAAACTCAAGGTGTACCGTCATCCGCTGTGTGGTGAATTGCTTGAGACCACGGTGGTTTTCAAGGAAAACATCTTCGGCATCACGCTGACCGAAGTGGAGGTCCGCTGCCAGGATGAACTCATCGCGACGGCAGCCATCAAGACGGCCGGCAGCGACAAAGAGATTGACGAATAAACAGAAAAACGATATGAAAGAACTGATTGAAGAGATCAAAGCGCAGATTATCAGTGCGCTGAACCTGGAGGAAATGACTCCGGCCGATATCGATGACAATGCGCCGCTTTTCGGCGATGAGGGCCTGGGCCTGGATTCGATCGATGTCCTCGAACTCATTGTCCTGATGGAAAAGAATTACGGCATCAAGCTCTCCAATCCCGCAGAAGGGAAGGCCGTTTTCCAGTCGGTGGCCGTGATGGCCGACTACGTGTCGAAAAACCGTAAGAAATAAGAAGGGCCGGGGGCACGCCTATGTGGAAAATCATACCGCTTGCGATCATCCAGAGCTTTTTCCTGGCCGGCGGCCAGGTGCTGCTGAAACTCGGACTGGCGGCATCCGGCCCGTTCAGCTGGTCGTGGTCTTTCTTCAAGGCCCAGTTGACCAACTGGTGGTTCCTGGGCTGCGGTATCTCGTTCGGCGTGGCTACAGTCCTGTGGATGTATATCCTGAAGCATTTTCCTTTCGGCATCGCCTACCCGCTTTCCAGCATTGCTTACATTTTCGGCACGATTGCTGCCATTGTGGTATTTCATGAACAAGTCAGCGTGAGCCAGTGGGTGGGCGTCCTGCTTATCATGGCCGGTACGGCGCTGATGGTCAGATGATAATGCCATGAAAAGAATTTGCATGATCCTGCTCTTCGGCCTGAGCTTCCTGCCGCTCCGCGCGCAGACCGCGCAGGTTCTCGAAGGCCCTGCGCGTGAAAAAGCCATTGCCACCATTCTCCAGGCCAACGACCTGCGAACCACCCTGCAGTTCCTTTTCGTGATGACCCGCCACAGCGCCATGCTGACCGAAGACCTCGTGAGCCGCGGACATGCCGCCTATGCCTACCCCGACAAAGTGCGCTGGGAAGTGGAACAGCCCCGGCAGAGCGTGTTCGTGATGAACGGCACGGCAAAAGGCAACCGGCAGCAGCAGACCCTGCTGCGCAACGTTGAGAAACTCAGCGAAAACGGGCTGATCAACGAGAAAGATTTCATCGTCACGGTCTACGCCTCGCCCCAGGTCTGTCAGGTGGACCTGCAGCCCCTGCGGCGCGATCTGGGCCAGCTCTTCACCCGCATCACCCTGCTGACCGATCCCAGGACGGGAGAACTTCGTTCCGTGGTGCTGTCGGAACAGGGCGGCGATACCACCCAGCTTGAATTCAGCGCG
>CACZWU010000013.1 GCA_902784965.1 uncultured Bacteroidia bacterium
GACGGTGGTAGCTTCCACACCAGCTTCGCCATCACCATCAAACCGGAAGACGGCAACCGCTGGACGTATGTGATCCCGCAGAACGAGACGCAGTACAACCACGCCTTATAGACGAGGCGCTGCCCCGAACCTTAAAGCGGATGGCCTTCGGACCATCCGCTTTTTTTTTTGTCACTTTTTCCGCTGCAATGTACGCAGCAGATTATCAGTCGTTTACTTCAACTCCTCCCCTTCTCCGCAGAGGGGAGGAGTTGAAGTAAGTTGTTGACTGACAAATGTGTACATTGCAGCGGAAGAATCACGATATTTTTAGTAACTTTGCAATTATGCGCAACTTCATCTTTTCCCTCCTCTGCCTGCTGCTGGCCGGAATCCTGGCGGCGCAGGAGACACCCGTGCCGGAGAAAGTCTATGTTCACCTCGACCGGACCTGCTATGCCGTGGGCGAGACGATCTGGCTGGCGGGCTACGTGGCGAATGCCCAGCCTGCGGCGGATACCAGCCGCTTCCTCTATGTGGAGCTGCTCGATCCGGACCAGGGTGAGGCGGTGCTGCGCGGGAAGATCAAGCGGCGTCCCTACGGCTTTGCGGGCGCCCTCAACCTGCCCGACACGCTCGCTAGTGGCACCTATCTGCTGCGAGCCTACACGCGCTGGCAGCTGAGCTGGCCCCAGGACCGGCTGTTCCATGTACCGGTGCAGATCTACGGACTGGACGGAAGCCTGCCTGAAACCATTCATGCGGCAGGCCTTGATGTGAGTTTCTATCCCGAAGGCGGACGCTATTTCGTGGGAGAAGCGGCTTCCGTGGGCTTTAAGGCCATGAATTCGGAAGGTCGGGGCGTCGATCTTTCCGGAAAGGTGGTCGACGACCAGGGAATGACGATTACGACAGGCCGGACCCTGCATGAGGGTATGGGGTTGCTGCATTTTACGCCTGAGGCGGGCCACCACTACCGATTCGTGCCCGATGACGGATCGGAAACCTGGCCGTTGCCCGATCCGAGCGCGGAGGGTGCTACGCTTCAGGTCCGGCGCATTGGGGAACAGTTGCTGGTCAATGTCATCAACCGGACCGGCGCATTGTGCCGGCTGTCGCTTTGTGCCTCCGGTCAGGAAAGCGTGATCAGCGAAGTGGAGGGTGTGTCGAAGACCCTTCGCGTCGAACTGGCCGATCTGCCGGCAGGCCTGCAAAAATTCCGTCTTTCCACGCAGGATGGCCGTATTCTCTCCGAGCGGGCCGTGTTCCGCGAGAGCGGGGATGTGGCCCCCATCTTGCTGACCGTCAAGAGCGAAGGGGAAAGCTATTCACCACGCACACAGCGCAAGGTGCTGCTGCGGCTGCCCGCGGGCGTCGATACCGGCATCGTCTCGGTGTCGGTGGTCAGGCACGCTTTTAGCCCTTATCAGCAGGAAGGCGGCATCGGCAGCTATATGTTGCTGGGCAGCGAGCTTCGCGGCTTCATTGCGAATCCAGACTATTATTTTGACGCGACCGTGCCGGAAAAGGAGCGGCGCAATGCCCTCGACTTGCTGCTCCTGATCCAGGGCTGGACCTATTATGATTTCATCCCGGCCCCTGTCCAGGGACGGGAACGGATGCAGTCGATTTCCGGCGAGGTGCGTGGCATGACCAACCGCACGCCCCGCAAATACGTGCTTTCCGTGATGGCGCCCGGACTCAACTATTCCCAGGTGGCGGAAGTGGCGAGAGGCGGGCGTTTCGTGGTGGATTCGCTGGATTTCCGCGACAGTACGGTGTTCATCCTGAACGTGACGCGCGATGGTACCCTGCAGAGCTATGCTCCCGTGATGGACATGGATCCCGTGGCACCGGCATCTGGTCCCTGGGCAGCCCGATGGCCTTTCTTCGATACCCGTCGCAACCGGGCAGTCCCAGACGAGGCACCGGTCTCTCCGGAGGCAGCGATCCCTTTCACGGAAGGTACCTTCCATCGCGACTCCATCCAGACCCTCACCGTGCAAGCCGATTATGTGCGCATCAAGTCGCCCTTCGGCAGCACGCCGCGTGCCGGCGCCAAGACCCGCGAGCAACTGGGCCCCTACGACCATATGAACCTGCTCGACTACGTGCTGCTCATCAAACCGACCTTCACCAGCAGCACTTCGGAAACCGGCGGTACCGTAGTGCGCAATGCGACCTCTTCCGAATTCGGTGATATCAAGCTGTGTGTCAATGGCATCGTGATGGATTGGGACCTGGGCCAGACCATCCATGTCGGCGATGTCGAAAAATTGAGCATCTCGACGCGCGACAGCGACAGTTTCATGCTGCACGCCGACGGCGTGGTGCTCGTGGAGTTGAGCGGTGCGGGCAATAGGACATTGGAAGAGCAGGGCAGTACACGTATCTATGTGCCGCTGGGCTGGCAGAGTCCGCAGAATTTCTACCATCCGCGCTACGACCGTCCCCACACTTGGGTACCAGACTCTCGGAACACCATCTTCTGGAATCCCTGGGTGTCCCTGCGGGGTGGCCGCTACATGAGTTTCACCTACTTCACCGACGACCAGAACGACGGCCCGTACTTCCTGAGAGTGGAGGGACGGACACCCGACGGCCGCTGGATCTCCACTTCAGCCGTGCTGGAATAAGGCCGGTCAGTACCTGTCCTTGAATTTCTTATTGGCGTTCTGGGAGGCCTTGGTGGTGACCAGGGCTACGCCGTTGGCACCGCGGACGCCGTAGCTGGCGACGCGGGAGTCCGTGATAATCTCGATGGCAATGACATCGTGCGGGTCGATGTCATCGAGCGTCTGCACCTCGAAGCCGTCGACCAGCAGCAGGGGCTTGGTGCTGCCGTGGATAGTACTCACGCCACGGGCGGCGATGCCGTCGAAAAAGTGCGGGGAAATGGCTTCGATGTAGTCGTTGAGCGAACGGTAATTCAGCCACGGCTGGTCGCTGTTGCCGCCGTCGTTGATCCAGCGGCCGCCTCCGCAGGATGCCAGCAGCAGGAGGCTGAGTAAGAAGATAAGGGTTCTGCGCATGGTTGCAAAGATAGCAAAAATATCTTACGCCCCGTTTCCCGCCGCCGAGGCAGCGGAAGAACTACCAGCTGACCTTCAGGATGTAAGGCACGCCGTTCAGGACGTCGGTGCGGCCGGTGTACTGTTCGCCGTAGAAGCTGTCGACAGTGTCGACCGTCGTGGCGCAGTACACGGAGATGTAGTAGCGGCCGGGTCCCTCGACCGGGAGGGTGAAATGCTTGTCTGTGCCGTGGCCGACATTCTTCCAGCGCGCGTTCTCACGGAAGGCGAAGTCTTCCGCATCGGCGAAGAGCCACAGGTCGAAGCGGTCGGTCCATTTGGCCGGCGCAGCCAGCTCGACCGTGATCTCCTTCACGCCGCGCGGCACGTCTACCGCGAAATGATGGTACTGGCGGTCGCCGATGCGGGTGAAGGCGGGATCGTTGTCGCTCGTGGTGCGGACCATCTCGCGCGCAACGCCATTCTCCAGCACGCCTTTGAGCCGGGCTTCCCCGTTGCCGTCCATCGCATAGCGGAGGAGGGCCGCCATGAGCTCCAGCCGGTCGCCTTCGACCATCCGCTCCGGGTGCGAGCCGATGACCACGACGCGGCCCGTCTGCGCCGATTCCTTCCAGGCCCAGGCGCTGACCTTGTCGTGGATGGGCTTCTTCAGTTGCAGCGTATCAGCGATATAGCGCAGCAGCACCTCCGTGCCGGCGGGCACGTTTTCCTCCATGTAGGCATAGCAGCCGCCATTGTGCCGGACCGAGTCGATCTGCATGTCGCCGCCGAAATCGTAGTAGCGGAGCAGGGGAGAGCCCGGTTCCACGCGCATGCCTGTGGCCGATTTCTCCAGTCCCGTGCCCACGGTCCAGCCGGGCCACAGGCACAGGTAGTCGGGACGCGGCACATAGCCCGTGTCGCGCACGGCGCCGAGCGAGACCATGAAAGCCCCGGCACAGGTTCCGACGATGCTGCCGCCGTTTTGCAGATAGGTGCGGAAATGCGCGCGGCCTTCCGCGGTCAGCGAGCGGGTGTGGCCCAGGGCCTTGCCGCCGTTGAGATAGACCGCGCGGAAGCGCGGGGCGCCGTCGGGGTAGAGCAGGATGCCGTTCTCGTCGAGGGCATTGCCTACCAGCCGGTCATTCTGCGCCAGCGTGTCAAGGCGGGTCATCTCGAGGCGCGGTGCAGTGCTGATCTGCTCCATCGAGAGGCCCAGCCAGTCGGCGGCCGGCAGGTCGGGATAGGAATTCAGGGAGCAGCCGCCGTCCATGAAGAGGTCTTTGTAGTAGCCGTCGGCGCGGACTTGCTGCGCGGCTTTTTGCGTGGCGGGCTGTGCGAAAGCGGCCGTGCCCGCCATCCACAGGACGAGCACGGCCGTTGCTATTTGCAAGCGTCTCATTGTCAGTATACTTTCGCGACTTCGCGGCCCTGCATCACGCTGAGGCCGTTGTGTGCCAGGGCACCCATTTCGTCCTCACCGGGATAGATCTTCACCGGAGCGATCCAGTCCACATAGGTAGCCAGGTCGGCCATCATGGCCTTGCCGTAGGCGATGCCGCCGGTTACCAGGATGGCGTTGACCTTGCCCTTGAGCACGGCTGCCATGGCGCCGATCTCCTTGGCGATGTTGTAGAGGTAGGCATCGGCGATGAGCTTGAAATGCGGGTCATCGGCCATCTTGTGCTCGATTTCGATGAAATCGTTCGTTCCCAGGTGGGCCACCGTACCGCCGCGGCCGTTGATCATCTTCTTGACTTCCAGCGGGGTATACTTGCCGCTGAAACAGATGTCAGCCAGCTGCTGGGCCGGAAGGGCGCCGGAGCGCTCGGGGCTGAACGGACCATCGCCGTTGAGGGCGTTGTTGGTGTCGATCACGCGGCCCTTGCAGTGGGCGCTGACCGAGGTGCCGCCGCCCAGGTGGACGACGATGAGGTTCAGGTCTTCATATTTCACGCCCTGCTGCGCCGCATACATCTTGGCGATGGCTTTCTGGTTGAGGGCGTGGAAGATGGAGATGCGCTTGAAGAGCGGATGCCCGGCCACGCGGGCCAGGTCGCAGAGCTCATCGACCACCACCGGGTCGGTGATGAAGGCGCGGCAGCCGATCTCCTGGGCGATGGCCTGGGCCAGGATGCCGCCCAGGTTGCTGGCGTGCTCGCCGTATTCGCCGCTGCGCAGGTCTGCGAGCATGCGGTCGTTGACCTCATACACGCCGGAGGGGATGGGACGCAGCAGGCCGCCGCGGCCCACGATGGCCGCAATCTCCTTGAGGGCGATGTCGTTCTCTTTCAGCGCGTCGACGATCATTTTCTTCCGGAACTCGAACTGCGACACGATGTTGGGGTATTTCCCGATCTCCTCGGCGGAGTGCCGGAGGGTCTTGGTGAACACCTGTTCGTGGTCTTCGAACACCGCGATCTTGGTCGAGGTGCTTCCGGGATTGATGGCAAGAATCTTCATACTGCAGGCGGGCTATTTGGCGGTCAGGGCGGCCAGGGCGATGGAGTTGAGCTTGGTGTCGATGCTGTCGGCGCGGCTGCTGAGCACGCAAGGGGCCATGCCGCCAGCCATGATGGCAGCCTGGCGGACGCCCGTGCAGAGCTTGGAGTTGACCTTGTAGAACACGTTGGCGCTCTCGATGTTGGGGAAGAGGAGGCAGTCGGCGTCGCCGGCCACTTCGCTCTTGACTTTCTTGATGGCGACCGATTCCGGGTCGATGGCCACGTCGATGGCCAGCGGTCCGTCGACCACGCAGCCGGCGATCTGTCCGCGGTCGGACATCTTGGCCAGCAGGGCGGCCTCGACGCAGGCGGGCATGCCGTCGAGCATCTGTTCGGTGGCGGCGATGGCAGCCACTTTCGGTTTCTCGATGCCGAGGGCCTTGGCGGTGGCGGCGAGGTACTTGCAGATGGCGAGTTTCTGTTTGAAATCAGGCAGCGGGATGACGGCCATGTCGCTCACGATCATGAGTTTGTGGTAGTTCGGGTTCTCGATCACGGCCACGTGGCTCAGGACGGCCTTCGGCGGGAGCAGGCCGCGCTCCTTGTTGAGGATGCCGCGCATGTATTTGTCGGTGCTGCAGAGACCCTTCATCAGGATGTCGCCATCACCGTCGCGGACCATGGCTACGGCCTGTGCGATGGCGTCCAGCTCTTTCTTGTTGTCGATGATCGTGAAGATGGATGGGTCGATCTTCTCGTTCCTGCAGACTTCGAGGATCTTGTCCTTGTCGCCCACGAGGGTGACTTCGACAATGCCTTTCTCGATGGCCTTTGCGGCGGCGGTGATGGTGTGATCGTCTACGCCCCAGGCAGCGACCATGCGTTTCTTGGTGCGGGAACGGAGGGTTTCGAAAAGTTCGTTAAAGTTGGTAATCATATCCGTATCAGTTTTATTTATTGTTTACAATGTTCATCGTATCGGTGGCGATCACCAGTTCTTCGTTGGTGGTCACGGCCACGACCTTGACTTTCGAGCCGGGACGGCTGATGAGCACGTCCTTGCCGCGGACCTGGTTGACCTGCGGGTCGAAATCCACGCCGAGGAATTCGAGGCCCTCGCACACCTGCTCGCGCACCGGCCAGGCGTTCTCGCCGATACCGCCCGTGAAGACGATCAGGTCGACGCCGCCAAGTACGGCCGCATAGGCACCCACATATTTCTTGATGCTGTAGGCCAGCATCTTGCGGGCCAGGATGGCGCGCTCGTTGCCGGTCTTGGCTGCGGCTTCGATGTCGCGGTTGTCGGCCGATACGCCCGAGATGCCCAGCAGGCCGCTCTTCTTGTTGAGCAGGGCGTTGGCCTGCGCAAAGTCCAGATTTTCCTTTTCCTGGATGAAGGTTACGGCGCCTACGTCGAGGTTGCCCACGCGGGTACCCATCACCACGCCTTCGACCGGAGTGAAGCCCATCGAGGTATCAATGCTTTCGCCGTTGCGGATGGCAGTGATGGAGCTGCCGTTGCCCAGGTGGCAGGTGATGATGCGGCTCTTCCTGATGTCCATGCCGACGAATTTGCAGGCCTTCTCGGCCACGTATTTGTGGCTGGTACCATGGAAGCCGTAACGGCGCAGGCGGTATTTCTCGTAGAAACGGTAGGGGAGCGCATACATGTAGGCGTAGTCGGGCATGGTCTGGTGGAAAGAGGTATCAAACACGGCGACCTGCGGTTTGCCGGGCATCAGCTTCTCGACGGCCTGGATGCCCATCAGGTTGGCGGGGTTGTGGAGCGGCGCGAGCTCGCAGCAGCGGGCGATCTTGTCCATCACGTCGGGGGTCACACGGACGCTCCGGTCGAAAAATTCACCGCCGTGCGCTACGCGGTGGCCGACGGCGTCGATGCGGTCGAGTGAGTCGATGACGCCCTCTTCGGGGTTGACCAGTGCGTCGAGCACCAGTTTGATGCCGGCGGCGTGGTCGGGGACTTCGGCTTCGCCGATGCGTTCGACAAGGCCCTTCTTCATCAGGGTGTAATCTTGGGCGCTCCGCATATCGAGCAGCTGGTACTTCAGCGAGGAGCTTCCGCAGTTCAGGACAAGGATGATCATATTTTTCGTTTATTTTACAGGTTCGAATCATACAAAGTTAGGAAAAAATATCGTACCTTGCTGAAAAATTGAGAGGATGCGGCAAGGTAGGATGATCATCTGGTGTGCGCTGGCCGTTCTGGCCGGCAATGTGCTGGGCGATGCGCTCCCGCTGTCCCCGGCTGCCTATCTGGCTCTTTTGCTGGCTTTTGCGCTGGTCGCGGCCGTACGGCCGCGGTGGGGGTGGCTGTTGTTTTGCTTTCTGTGGATGGGGGCGGCGGCGGTGCAGCTGGGGCGGATGGCTCCGGCTGCCGGGCCGCCGCCGCTGGCCGTCTGGGCATCGGGGATCAAAGCCTCCTTTTCGGCCTGGCTGGGCGGGTTGCTGCCTCCGGGCGATGAACGGGCCGTCCTCCAGGCGCTTTCGATCGGCGACAAGAGCGCACTGACGCGCGATTTGCGCCTCGCGTACCGCGAGAGCGGCGCGATGCATCTGCTGGCGTTGAGCGGCCTGCATGTCGGGCTCGTGTATGCCCTGCTCGCGTGGCTGCTGAAGCCGCTGGGCGGTCACATCATTATGCGTTGGACGCGCAGCCTGCTCATCCTCTGCCTTTTATGGGCCTATGCCATCATCACCGGCATGAGCGCCTCGATCTCCCGTGCCGTGCTGATGATTACCTTCTACGAGATATCGGGCCTCCTTTCAGGCGATCGCGACGGGCTGTCGGCGCTAGCTGGCAGCGCCTTGCTGCTTATGATCTTCCGGCCGGAATCGCCGCGCGACATCGGCTTCCAGCTGTCCTACACGGCTGTCCTGTCCATCCTGCTGCTGCATCCCCGGCTCTCCGGCCTCCTGCAAAGCCGCTCGCGGCTGTTGACGCGGGTTTGGGAGCTGCTCAGCGTCAGCATCTGCTGCCAGGCTACATGCGGCGTCCTGGCCTGGATGTACTTCGGTACATTTCCTCGGTATTTCCTGCTGACGACCCTGCTGGCCATCCCCCTGACCACCGCCGTCATGTATGCCACGGCAGCCACTGTCGCCGCAGCCGGCCTCTCCGCGCTGTTTCCCATTCTCGTCCCTGTCGCCACATGGACGGCCGAAGCCCTCCGCTGGCTCATCCATCTGCTGAATACCCTCCTCCGGCTCATCGCCTCCCTGTGATATTTACAGGAGTACCTTGATGACGTACCAAAGTCCGATGGCGCCGAACAGGACGATGAGGATGGTGGGCCAAAGGCCCAGCGTTGAGACCATCGAGTCCCACACCAGGTCGAAATTGATAGCCAGCCAGATGCAGAGGATCGTAAAGACCAGGATTCCAAGGGCGTAGAGCAATGCTTTGCCCCGATAACCGATAATCAGGAACCAGGCTTCAAGGATGACGGCCGCTCCGAGCAGATAGACGAACCCTTTCCAGCCGGTGAGAACCCGGCTTAACCAGACTTGTGCAAAGGGGAAAAAGAAATAGCTGATCACGCCGACGGCGACCAGGCCGATGGCCAGTATAGTTCCATAGGCCTTACGGTCGGTTTTCTTTTCTTCTTCCAATTCTGCTTTGCTTTTCGTTACCATACGTCAGAATATCAAGCTGAGAATAAAAACTTCCACCATCGCGGCCAGTCCGAGGACCAGCGTCATCAGGGTCTGCGTGCGGTAGCCGTCCCGCAGGGTCAGCCTGCCGAAGCTGGTAACCACCCAGAAGTACGAGTCGTTGGCATGGGAGACCGTCATGGCGCCGGCGCCGATGGCAACCACTACCAGCGCAGCATCGACGGGCGTTACGAAGCCCAACGCAGCCATCAGCGGCGCCAGGATGCCAGCCGTCGTAGTGATGGCCACCGTCGAGGACCCTTGCGCGCTCTTCAGCACCGCGGACAGCAGGAACGGGAAGAAGATGCCCACGGCTTTGGACATATCGGCGTGGGACGTAATGAAATGCACCAGGTCGGACGAAGCGATGACCTTGCCCAGCACTCCTCCCGCCGCCGTCACGAAGAGGATGGGTCCGACATACTTCAGCGTGTCGTTGGTCAATGTATAGAAATCTGCGCCTTTGCCTGCACGAAACAACTGGATAATGGCCAGCACGACTCCCACCGAAAGGGCCATGATGGGCGTTCCAAGAAAGACCAGGATGTCGGCGAAACAGCCTTCTCCGTGCATCATGGACACGAAAGATGCGATGGCCATCAACAGAATGGGCACGAGGATCGGCGCTATGGCGTCCAGCGCGCCGGGCAATTTTCCGTATTCGGCCTTCAGTTCTTCGTAGGTCTTGACGGTCTCGCCGCTGGCTGCCGTTTCGTCGGCACTCTTGACTTTCTGGCCGATCCGCCGGGCAAAGAAGTACCCCGCAATCAGTGGAAAAACGGAGCAAAGAGCGCCCATCCCGATGACCAGCAGCAGGTTGTGCTCCAAGCCGAGTGCCTGTGCCGCGGCGAGCGGGCCAGGTGTGGGCGGGATGAACACGTGGGCGATGAAAAGGCCGCACGACAGGCACATCGTCATGGTGACGCTTGACGTACCGGTCTGCCGCACCAGCGCCTTACGGATGGGATTGAGCATCACAAATCCGCTATCACAGAATACAGGGACCGACACCACCCAACCCATCAATTCCATAGCTATTTCCGGATGCTTCCGCCCTACGAGTCGGATGACCATGTCGGCAAGCTGGAATGCGGCGCCTGTCTTCTCCAATATGGCGCCGATCAAGGCACCCAGGATGATGACGATGCCGATGGAGGTAAACGTTCCGGCAAAGCCACTGCCGATGACGCCCGGTATCTGTCGGAGCGGGATCCCCGCCAGCAATGCCAGTACCAGCGATACGGCGAGAATAGCCAGGAACGGATGCACCTTGAATTTCGAGATCAGCAGGATCATGGCGACGATGGCCACGACGAATGCGATGATGAGGGGGATGCCAGTCATAATTGATGGCAAGTTACGAAAAAAAGCGATGCCATGTGCCGCCTGTCCCTATTTCCGCTGCAATGTACACATTTGATTAACAGCTGGTTGTGGAAACTCCTCCCTTTGAAAATAAAGGGGAGGAGTTCTCGTAAAGTATTGAATGACTGCTGCGTACATTGCAGCGGAAAGTATGGAAAAACTTGCTGAAATGGAGAGAAAATCGTATCTTGGCAGATATGAAACGCAGAGATTTTATAAAGACATCGGCGCTGCTGGCTACGGCGGCAGGAACCGGTGAACTTTTGAAAGCATCTTCCCTTCCTTCGATGGACGAGGGTCCGGAAGCAGAGGCTGTTCCGGATGCGGTCCGGGCCGATGACCCTGTCGGCGACCGGCTCATCATTTCGGCACCGATGCTGCAGAATTTTGCGGCCACGTCCATGGGCGTCACCTTTGCCGTGAGTGCGCTGGCCAATGGCTATGTGCTTGTGGGCGAGCGCCCCGGCCTGTCGGATGCCCGGAAAGTGCTGTGCGGCGGCTACCGGGTCACAGACATCGATGACCGGGTCATCCGCGTCAGGCTGACCGGCCTCAAGCCGTCCACGAAATACTACTACCGGATTGGCGCCGACCGTATCAGCTATAAGGGCGGATACAAGATGAAAGTTCTTGGCAACGAGGAAGATCCACGAACCTATAGTTTTACGACAGCCGGCGAAGGATCGGATGCGCATTTCTGTGTCATCAACGACACGCATGTCCGCATGGAGCCTTTCGGTCTGGCCGTCGAAAAGATTGCCGAACTGGCACCGGCCTGCGTCATCTGGAACGGCGACGCCAGCAACGTGGAGGAGACGGTCGAGGACCAGATCCGCATTTTCCTGAATCCGGCCATCGAGCGGAAGGACTATGCCGCTGAGATACCATATCTTTTCTGCCCCGGCAACCACGACAACCGCGGCATGGCCAACCGGCATCTGGAGCGCGTGTGGATGTTCCGGCAACCCGAGGAGCGGAAGCCCCGCGACTGGGACCTGGGCCGGAATTACGCCATCCGCCTGGGTGACATTGCGTTGATTGGCCTGGATACCGCTGAGGATAAGTTGGACACCAACCCGAAATTCGCCGGCCTGTTCACCAGCGGGCCCTATCGCGAATCGCAGACGGAATGGCTGCGCGATGCACTTGCGCGCGAAGAGATCCGCACGGCCCCTTTCCTCGTGGCGTGCTGTCACATTCCGCTCTTCGACAGCAATCCCCGGCACAATCCGGGCGATGTTGCTCCCGCCGACAGCGATCCGCAGTACAGCACGGACTATGCCTACTGGCAGCGCACCTGCGCCCGCATGTGGGCACCGTTACTGGAAGCGGCAGGCTGTCAGCTGGTTATCACTGCGCATCAGCACCGCTATCGCTATGACGCCCCAACGTCCGAACGCCCTTGGGCACAAATCGTCGGCGGTGGTCCGGAGATGGGCTTCACTGGCTCGGGCGACAAGCGTCGCGAAGACGCCGGGAAGTTCCCTACCGTCATCGAAGGGGCCGTCCGTAATGGCCAACTGGAGATAGCCGTCCACAATCTTGCGACCGGTGCCGTCCGGGACCGCTTCTCGTTCGAACCCCGTCGATAACACCTCCATTCGTTCGCGTCCGGCCATCCGGCCTCGCGCTCCCCTTATTGCGCTGCAACGGACGCAACTGATTGACAATCGTTTACAGAAAGTCCTCCCCTTCGCTGCGAAGGGGAGGACTTTCTGTAAGGCGCTGAATGACTGATGTGCACATTGCAGCAGAAGGATAGTGGGGTGAACGATCGGTGCAAATCGATTTGCAAAAACCGAAAATGTTCCCGAACTTTGAAATGCAGTAGCTGCATGGTGTGGCTCCTGTCAATTCTTTTTAGAGGCGAACGATATGAAGGGAAGGAAAAAACTTATTGTCAGGGCAAATGCCGTACATCATGTCTACCAGAACACCCGGAACGGATATTTGATCTTTTATTCCGTCAAGGACTATTTAATCCTATTTTCAGTAATCACAATCATCGCCCGCCGCTACGGGATTCAGATCCTGGGTATCAGCATGATGCCTGATCATATACACCTTATCGTTTATGTGCGTGATCCTGAACGGTTCAGGGCATTTGTTAGAGACTATACCAGCATTTTTACAAAGCTCTACAATCGGCATTACGGGCTTACGGGTCCGTTATTCAATACGCCTTTCGGCCGTGCTCCCAAGTTGATACACAAAAAGGTCCGGTCGGCCATCGCCTATGTTTATAACAATCCGGTCGAGGGCCACCTGGCGCTTAAGGTGGAAGATGGCCAATGGAACTTCCTGGCCTATGCAAACGCTAAGCATCCCTTTTCAGAAAAGCTGCGCATCGACAAGGCCCGGTGGGCTCTGCGGAAGGCGCTTTATACCGTAAAAGCGTGCAGGAAAGGTAGGAGGTGGCTGGATTATACGGAAATCGAAAAGGTTACGGATCATCTGCCGCCCCGTGAATTGCGACAGTTTACAGATTATACGATTCGAAAGTACAATTGCATCGATTATGATGCGGCTATCTCCTACTATGGGTCGTACGAAGAAATGGTGACTGCCTTAAATGCTAACACCGGCAGCGAGTATGACTTGACGGAAGATACCTATGCCAAGGATTATCGGATTTACAAGACAATGATCCTGGCATTATGTTATGGAATAAAGATGGAGACGATGGAAAAGGTGCTCCGTATTCCCCGCCCAGACAGGTATCGACTGAAACGGAGTTTGATACGAAACAAGAGTGCGACGGACCTGGAAGTCGCCAAACTACTTCGACTTTGATGGGGGAAGGGTGGCGAGCAGTGCGTGGCAGCCTTTCAGGATGTCTTCGTATGCAGTTTTGAAATCGCGGGTATACCAGGGATCGGCCACGTTGCGGTGCTCGCCGGCGTAGTCGAGCAGCAAGTGTATTTTTTCTTCTGGATCGCCGCCGGCGATGCGTTGGATGCCACGGATATTGGCCTCATCCATGGCAATGATCATATCATAATTCTCGTAGTCAGAAGCTTTCATTTGACGGGCAATTCTTTGTCCATCGTAGGCGATGCCGTGATGGCGCAAGATTTCTGCTGCCGGCGGATAGATCGGATTGCCCCATTCTTCCTCGCTGACGGCAGCTGAGGCGATCTCGAATTCGTCGGAACGGCCAGCCTCGGCAGCCAGATGCCGCATCATGGCCTCGGCCATCGGACTCCTGCAAATATTTCCCAGGCAAATGAACAGAATTTTCTTCTTTTTTGTCATGGTCGCAAAGATAATCATTTTTTTCGCTGCAACGGACGCACTTGACGGACAGGCGATTATGGAAAGTCATCCCCTTTCTGAAAACAGGTAGGACTTTCTGTAAGATGCTGAAATACTGCTGCGTACATTGCAGCGAAAAATTGTGGATGTACAAAAGAATACGTATTTTTACGACATGGAAACAGAGCGACATCCCTTTGAGCCTTTCCTGCCGGAAAAGGCGACCATCCTTTTCCTCGGCAGTTTTCCGCCGCAGCCGAAACGATGGTCGATGCCGTTCTATTACCCGAATTGGAACAACGATTTCTGGCGGGTAATGGGGTTGCTGTTTTACGAGGACAAAGACCATTTCGCCGTGCCCGGACAAAAACGGTTTGACCAGGCCAGGATAGAGGATTTCTGCCGGGCGCAGGGACTGGCGCTCTACGACACGGCCTGCGAGGTCAAACGTCTGAAAGACAATGCTTCCGACAAGTTTCTCGAGGTGGTGACGCCGACTGACCTGCCGGCCCTGCTGGCACGCATCCCCGAATGCCGGACGCTGGTGACCACCGGCCAGAAGGCCACGGACGTCATCGTCGATGCTTTCAACTGCGCAGAGCCGCCCGTCGGCGGGTATGTTGCGTTATCGACGGGCCAAAGCCCGCTGACTTTCTGGCGGATGCCTTCCACCTCCCGCGCCTATCCGCTCGCCCTGGAAAAGAAGGCTGCCTTCTACCGCCGACTCTGGTCCCATTTGCGCTAACACTTTTTTTGTATATTTGCCAGATATGGCAGAAAACATTCCCCTTGAACTGGGTACGGAGCCGGTGGGCAAGTTGCTGAAGAAGTACGCCACGCCTGCGATCATCGCGATGACCGCCTCCTCGCTCTACAATATGGTGGACAGCATCTTCATCGGGCAGGGATGCGGCCCGATGGCCATTTCCGGCCTGGCGCTGACCTTCCCGCTGATGAACCTGTCGGCCGCCTTCGGCACGCTTGTGGGCGTGGGCGGCGCCACCCTGATCTCGGTGCTGCTGGGACAGAAGAACTATCTGGTGGCCAAAAAAGTGTTGAGCAACGTCTTTATCCTGAATATTCTGGTCGGCGTGCTCTTCTCGGCCATTTCCTTGATCTTTCTCGATCCGATCCTCCGCTTCTTCGGTGCGAGTGACGCCACGCTGCCTTTCGCCCGCAGCTACATGATCCCGATCCTGGCCGGCAACATCATCACGCACCTCTACTTCGGCCTGAACTCCATTGTCCGCGTGTCGGGACACCCGCAGAAAGCGATGTATGCTACCATCCTGACAGTCACCCTCAACATGATTCTCGACCCGATCTTCATCTTCGTCTTCAAGATGGGCATCCAGGGCGCGGCTATCGCGACGGTCATTTCCCAAGCCACCTCGCTGGTCTGGATTATGTACATCATTTGCGACAGGCGCGAGTTCCTGCACCTGTCGCGCGAGACCTTCGGCCTGGACTGGGGCATCGCCCGGCGATCGCTGGCCATCGGCCTGGCGCCTTTCCTGATGAACGTGGCTTCGTGCTTCGTGGTGATCTTCATCAACAACCAGTTCAAGAAATACGGCGGCGACCTGGCTATAGGTGCTTACGGCATCGTGAACCGGCTGGTGTTCCTCTTCCTGATGATCGTGATGGGTTTCACGCAGGGCATGCAGCCCATCGCGGGATACAACTACGGCGCGAAGCAGTACGACCGTGCGTTGGAAGTGCTGCGGCTGACCATCAAGTGTGCCCTCGTGGTGACGTGTACCTGCTTTCTGGTGGGTATGCTCATCCCGCGGGCGGCGGTTTCTCTCTTTACGCACGACGAGGAACTGATCGGCCTGGCGGCGCATGGCTTCCGCATCACGGTGCTGTTGTTCTGCATCGTCGGCCGTCAGATGGTGATCTCGAACTTTTTCCAGAGCATCGGTATGGCCAACAAGGCGATTTTCCTGTCGCTCTCCCGCCAGCTGATCTTCCTGCTGCCCTTCCTGGCCATCCTGCCGCTCTGGTTCGGCGCGGATGGCGTGTGGTTCAGCATGCCGGCCTCCGACCTGGCAGCCGTGGTGGTCTCGGAGATCATGCTGGCCGGCCTCAAGAAAAACTTCCGGCGCGAGATGGCTGCCGCGGAAGCAGCCGGGAAAGTGGAAGAAGCACATGTCCCTGAGCCTATTGAAGTAACTGATACAATTTGACGCGATATGGCATCTCATCTGATTATTTCCATCGGACGGCAAATCGGCGCAGGCGGGCTGGGCCTGGCCCGGCGCCTGTCTGAAGAATTCGGCCTGAAGGTTTATGACAAGGAACTGCTGGCCGAGGTAGCCCGGGAAAGCGGGCTGGACGAGGCCTGCTTCGAGCAGCGCGACGAGCATTCCACGCGGGGCTTCCGCACGGCCCTGCAAGGCTTCCGGTCCCTGATCGGGAGCGCTTTGTACAACCGCGCCGGCACGAACACCGTGATGACGGAAGAGCAGCTCTTCAAGATCCAGAGCGAGGTCATGCAGAAGATCGCTGCGAAAGAAGATTGTATCATTGTGGGTCGCTGTGCGGACTACATCCTCCGTGAAGAGCCAAAGCTGGTGACGCTGTTCATCTGTGCGGATCTGGAGGACAGGGTACAGAATCTGATGCGGGTCGGCGGGAAGACCGAAGAGGAGGCACGCCGCTTCATCGAAGTGGGCGACCGCAAGCGCGCGGAATATTACAACTACTATACGTTCAAGAAATGGGGGGATTCTGCGAGCTACGACCTTTGCATCGACGCCTCGAAACTCGGCAACGACATCGAAAAAGTCGTGGATCTCATCAAATTCTACCTGAAACAACGCAACCTGATTTGACGTTATGGCCGACGAAAAGATCATCTTCTCGATGAACGGTGTGAGCAAGATCCTGCCACACAACAACAAAGTCATCCTCAAGGACATCTATCTCTCCTTCTTCTATGGCGCCAAGATAGGCATCATCGGCCTGAACGGGGCCGGCAAGTCGACGGTGATGAAAATCATCGCCGGCATCGAAACTCCGACGCACGGCGAAGTGGTCTTCGCCCCGGGCTACACCGTGGGCTATCTGGAGCAGGAACCGCAGCTCGACAACAGCAAGACCGTGCTCGAAGTGGTGCAGGAAGGTGTGCAGGAGGTGATGGACCTGCTCAAGGAATATGAGGAAGTGAACCTCAAGTTCATGGAACCGATGGACGACGACCAGATGAACGCGCTCATCGCCCGTCAGGGCGAGCTCACCGAGGCGATCGACCACGCTGGCGGCTGGGATATCGACGCGAAGCTTGAGCGTGCGATGGATGCGCTGCAGTGCCCCGACCCGGACGCGTCGGTGGCCACGCTCAGCGGCGGCGAACGCCGCCGCGTAGCTCTGTGCCGCCTGCTGCTTCGCGAGCCGGACGTGCTGCTCCTCGACGAGCCCACGAACCACCTCGATACAGAGTCGATTCAGTGGCTTGAGGCGCATCTGCAGCAGTACAAGGGTACGGTGATCGCCGTGACGCACGACCGCTATTTCCTTGACAACGTGGCGGGCTGGATTCTGGAACTCGACCGTGGCGAAGGTATTCCCTGGAAGGGCAACTATTCTTCCTGGCTGGAGCAGAAGAGCGCCCGGCTGGCGATGGAAGAGAAGCAGGAAAGCCGTCGCCGCAAGACCCTGGAACGCGAGCTGGAATGGGTGCGGATGGCCCCCAAGGCCCGCCAGGCCAAGGGCAAGGCCCGTCTGAACGCCTACGAGAAGATGCTCAACGAAGATACGAAGCAGAAAGAGGAAAAGCTGGAGATTTATATTCCCAACGGCCCGCGCCTGGGCAACAAGGTGATCGAGTGCAAGGGCGTCAGCAAGGCGTACGGCGACAAGGTGCTCTTCGAGAACCTCACGTTCTCGCTGCCGCCCGCCGGCATCGTGGGCGTCATCGGCCCGAACGGCGCCGGCAAGACCACGCTCTTCCGCCTGATCATGGGCTACGAACAGCCCGACGCCGGTACGTTCGAAGTGGGAGAGACCGTGAAGATTGCCTACGTCGACCAGCAGCACAAGCAGATCGACCCCGACCTGACGGTCTATGAGACGATTGCCGAGAACAGCGAATACGTGAAGCTGGGCAACCGGGAGGTGAATGCGCGGGCGTATATTTCGCGCTTCAACTTTGCCGGCGCCGACCAGGAGAAACTGTGCGGCGTGCTGTCCGGTGGCGAGCGCAACCGCCTGCACCTGGCCCTGACGCTCAAGGAGAACGCCAACGTGCTGCTCCTCGACGAGCCGACCAACGATGTGGATGTCAATACGATCCGAGCCCTCGAGGAAGGCCTCGAGAACTTCGCCGGCTGCGCGGTCGTGGTCTCCCATGACCGCTGGTTCCTCGACCGCATCGCCACCCACATTCTTGCCTTCGAAGGCGACTCCCAGGTCTATTTCTTCGAAGGTACCTACAGTGAGTACGAAGCCAACCGCAAGATGCGCCTCGGCAACACGGAACCCAAGCGATTTAAATACAAAAAGCTGAAAGACTGACGATTATGAGTTTCGAAACCGGCACCAATTTCATAGACTACGTCCGCATCTTCTGCAAGAGCGGCGACGGCGGCAACGGGTCGATGCACCTGCACCGGGCCAAGTACGTGCCCAAGGGCGGCCCGGACGGCGGCGACGGCGGCCGGGGCGGCCATATCATCCTGCGGGGCAACCGGCAGATGTGGACGCTCATCCACCTGAAGTACAAGAAGCACATCAAGGCGGAGGACGGCGGCGCGGGCAGCGGCCAGCTCAAGCACGGCAAGCAGGGACAGGACATTATCCTGCAGGTTCCGCTGGGCACCGTGGCGCGCGACGGCGAGACGGGCGAAGTGCTGTTCGAAATCCTGGAAGACGGCGAGGAAAAGATCCTGGCACGCGGTGGCCGCGGTGGCCTGGGCAACAACTACTTCAAGAGCGCGACCAACCAGACGCCGCGCTATGCGCAGCCTGGCGAGCCGGGGGTCGAGGGCTGGTTCGTGCTGGAGCTCAAGGTATTGGCAGACGTAGGGTTGGTGGGCTTCCCGAATGCGGGAAAGTCGACGCTGCTGAGCGTGGTGTCTGCTGCCAAGCCGAAGATTGCGGACTACGCCTTCACGACGCTGGAGCCTCAGCTGGGCATCGTGAACTACTACGACGACCGTTCCTTCGTGATGGCCGACATCCCGGGTATCATCGAGGGCGCGCACGAAGGCAAGGGGCTGGGCCTGCGGTTCCTGCGCCACATCGAACGCAATGCGATGCTGCTTTTCATGATTCCGGCCGACAGCAAGGACATCGCCGGCGAGTACCGCATCCTGCAACGCGAACTCAAGCTCTACAACCCGGAACTGCTCGACAAGCAGCGGGTCGTCGCCATCACGAAATGCGACATGCTCGACGACGAGCTCCGCAAGGAAGTCCGCCGCCACCTCCCTCGGAAAGTACCTTCCGTGCTGATCTCCTCCCTGACGGGCGAGGGCATCCCGGAGCTCAAGGATCTGCTCTGGAACACCCTCAACGAGCCCGTAGCGTAGGGCTTATTTCATAAAGACAAGTTCGTACTGACGGCTACCCAGCCCGATTTTCTCCCCGTGGATCAACTGGGTTTCCCACTCCGATTCCGGCGTGGTGTTCTTGAAATGGTCGTGGTGGTCGTGGAAACCGTGCTCGTGCAGATGGTCGCCCAGCACCGAATTCCGCAAAGGTTCTGCCTTCAGGCAAGCGTTTGCGCAGGCTTGGTCGAGGGCGACGGGATCTTTCGATGCGAACATCCCGATGTCAGGGAGGATGGGCGCATCGTTCTCGGCATGGCAGTCGCAATACGGGGAAACGTCCAAGACAAGGGCAATGTGGAAATGCTCGCGTCCGTCGACGACCGCTTTGGTATATTCGGCCATCTTGGCATTGAGGATGGAGATGGCCTGGTTCTGGGCGAAGTCGATTGCATCGAAATTGCAGGCGCCGAGGCAGCGTCCGCAACCCACGCAGTGGCTTTCGTCCACGCGCATCTTACGGGCCACCGCGTCGAATACCAGGCCGCCGTTGGCGCATTCCTTCTGGCAGCGGCGGCAGCCCCGGCACTTGTCTTCATAGATCATGGCCTTTCCGGCGGAGTGCTGGTCCTTTTTGCCCGCGCGTGAGCCACAGCCCATGCCAATATTCTTGATGGCACCGCCAAAGCCCGTCATCTCGTGCCCCTTGAAGTGGGTCAGGCTGATGAACACGTCGGCATCCATGACGGCCCGGCCGATGAGCGCTTCCTTCGTGTATTCCCCGCCTGCCACCGGTACGGCGATGTCGTCGGTTCCTTTCAGGCCGTCGGCGATAATCACCGGGCAGCCAGCCGAGAGGGGCGTGAAACCGTTCTCCCATGCGCACTCCAGGTGCTCCAGGGCGTTTTTCCGGAAGCCCGGGTACATGGTGTTGCAGTCGGTGAGGAACGGCTTGCCGCCGAGTTCCTTCACCAGGTCGACGATGGCCTTGGCGTAGTTGGGACGGAGGTAGCTGACGTTGCCCAGCTCCCCGAAATGCATCTTGATGGCAACGAACTTGCCGTCCATGTCGATGTCGGTCATTCCGGCCCTGCGGGCCAGCCGTTTGAGTTTGGCCGGCATGCTCTCACCGAAAGCCGTCGTCCGGAAGTCGGTGTAATAAACTTTTGCGCGTTCCATGGGATCGTTTTGAAGGGTTCACGACAAAGGTAATAAAAAAACGAAAAAAGGCCGGCGATTTCGCCGGCCCTTTAAGGTACCTCTTCGGACTTACTCGTCCTGGAGCTGCAGCTTCTGCACGTAGATGGCCTTGTTCATCATCTCGCGCTTTTTCACGGACGGTTTCTCAAATGTCTTGCGGGCACGGAGCTCACGGATGACACCCGTCTTCTCGAATTTGCGTTTGAATTTCTTCAGCGCACGCTCGATGTTCTCACCTTCTTTGACCTGTACGATAATCATTTGCTTACACCTCCTTTTTCTTAGGGACCGCAAAGATAGAGAAATATTTTGTAATTTTGTTCAGTGTTGAAGGAAAATTTTATCAGGTACCTGCAGGTTGAGCGGCGCTATTCTCCGCGGACCGTCCGTCTGTATGATGAGGCGGTGGAGGAATACTATGCTTTTGTGGAGGCGGCGCCCGACGATCCTGCGGCGATGACGCCACAGGGAATCCGGGCCTATATCGCGCACGGGCTCGACACGGGTCATTCGGCACGGACGATGAACCTCAAACTGTCGGCGCTCAGCACCTGGTGCGGCTGGCTGCTGCGGCAGGGGCTGCTGGAGAGCAACCCCGTCCATAAGGTACCCCGGCCCAAACAGGAGAAGAAACTGCCGCAGTTCTACACCGAAAAAGCCATCGACAACTATTTCGACGAGAGCCGCCGGCGGGTGGAGGAGAACCCCGACGATTTCGCCCTGTTGCGCGACCGGATGATCATGGTCATTCTCTATGCCACGGGGATGCGCCGCGCCGAGCTCTGTAACCTGAGTATCACAGATTTCGATCCCGCGCGCCGCATTTTCCGCGTCATTGGCAAGGGCGACAAGCCGCGAGAAATCCCGGTTCCCGCTTTGATATGTCAGGAGATTTCACTATATTTGGAAAAATTGGGTGAAGCGTATCCCGACAATCCCGCCGGAAAGTTCTTTCTCACCGACAGAGGCGCACCGCTCTACCTGGCTTTCGCCGACAATGTGGTGCGGCGCGAACTCTCCGGTATCGAGGGCTTTACCGGCAAGAAGTCGCCCCATGTGCTGCGGCACTCCCTGGCGACCCACCTGCTCAACCGGGGCGCCGACCTGAACAGCATCAAGGAGATCCTGGGACACTCCTCGCTGGCAGCGACGCAGGTGTATACGCACAACTCGTTCGAACAATTGAAAAAGACATATTTAACCGCTCATCCCAGAGCAAAAAACGGAGGTAACCATGGAAATTAAAGTTCAGTCCATCAAGTTCGACGCCGACCAGAAACTGCTCGATTACATCGACAAGAAGGTCAGCAAGATCGAGAAATTCTACGAAGACATCGTGCGCACGGAAGTCGATCTCTCGCTGCTCGCCGAGCCGCAGAACAAGAACGTGAAGATTCACGTTTTCATCCCGGGCAACGAACTCGTCGTGGAGCGCAACAACGACACCTTCGAAGGTGCCATCAACGATTGCGTAGCTACGCTCAAAGACCTGCTGGTCTCCGAGAAAGAGCGCCGTTATAAATAAAATGAGATGCCGGGTCAGGCCCGGCATGACGTTCAGAAAAACAACGACAGCAAGTCGTCCGGGCTGATACCCGAGAAAAATGCGCCGGTCGCCACCGTTTGGAGGCGGCCGGCGATGGTTTTGCGATCGTAGGGACAGCCTTCGAGCAGGGCGCAGAAATCCTCCGTGGGGCGCTCGAAGAAATAATCGCCGAAGATGCGCAGGCCGCTGATGCGCCCGCCCCGCAGGTCGAAGTGCGCCTCCAGCAGGCCAGTGGGGAACTTGCGGACATTCGCCACGCTGCAGGCTGGCGAAGCGCCGAAATTCCAGCCGGGGTTGCCGAAACGTTCCGCGCGCAGGGAAGCGATGGCTGCGCAGTCCGCTTCCGTATAATCATAAGGTGTGCAGCCCAGTGCGTCGCCGAAATGGCTGGCCAGGTGTGCCACGAAATCTTCGACGCTGATGGGCACCGCCAGCTGCTCCGACAGATTGGCCACGCGGCTGCGGACCGATTGGACGGCCTTGCCCGCAAACTTTTCCGGACGGGGTTTCAAAGCGGCTGCCAGCCGGTCGGTCGAAGCGTTAAATAGCAGGGTACCGTGCTCGAGAATCCGGCCGCGATGCTTGCAGACGGCCGTTCCCGAGAATTTCCGTCCGTCGGGCAGCACCAGGTCGTTGCGCCCGGAGCACCGGCCTTCGATGCCCAGCGGCCGCAGGGCCTCCAGCACCACGTCGGTAAACTTCCTGCCGGTCAGGTCGAAGAACGAATAATTGACGTTGCCCAGGTCGTGGAAGACGGCACCGCCGCCCGTCATCCGCCGGACCACGGGGATCCGCTCCCGTTCCACATAGGAAAGGTCGATCTCGGCATAGGCATTCTGGTGCCGCCCGATGATGACGCTGTCGGCATTGCGCCACAGTCGCACGAACGGTTCGCTGCGCTGCGTGAGCAGGTATTCCTCCGCCGCCAGGTTCCAGGCGGGGTCGGTGGTCTTATCGACGATCAGCAAGCTCATCAGCTATTCCCGGCCTCTTTCTGCAGGCGGGCTTTGACGGTATAGTAAGTGGTACGGGAAGCGAAGCCCGATTCGGAGATGATCTCGCTGAGGGTGGCGTCGGGATGCTCTTTCTGGTATTTGTCGGCGTATTCCAGGCGCAGGGTGTTGATGAAATGGAAGAAGCCGCCCAGTTCGGTCTTGAACAGGCCGGCAATGTAGGTGCGGTTGTAGCCCGCCCGGTCGGCCACGTCCTGGATGGTGAGGTGCGGTTCCAGGAAGGCCTGCTGCTCCACGACCACCTCGCTGATGGCCGACAGGATGGTCAGCGCCTTGGATTCCGACAGGGTGCGGTTGTAGAATTCGGTAGAGGATGCGGTCTCTTCTTCGGCGGGCTCTGGTTCTGCCGGCACGTCCTGTTTTTCAATGCGCTGCCGCTGCGGAGGCAGGATGCCGATGAGCAGGAGGACCGAAAGCCCGCTCATGTAGAGTTGGAGCAATGCCATCACGGCCCGGCTGTCGGAGAGGGCGGCCACCCAGATGAAGGCGAAGGTCACCAGCATCCGGTAGACATTTTTCCGGGCAAAGACCTGCGGAAAGTCGTGGGGGTTGGAATATTCCTCATCGTCCACATGCTTGGACCAGTGCAGCACCATCCCGACCGCCCACAGGCAGACAAGGGTCATCAGGCCGCCCAGACACAGGACGACGGTATTGGCCAGCGGAATGCTGCCGATGCCCCATCGCTGGAACAGACCGGCGAGTGCCGGTACCAGGATCAGGCCGGCCAGTCCGGGGACGCCGGCCCAGAGGGCGGGACGTTTCCATTTCTGCCACTGCATCACGTTTCCGAAATAGGAGAGGAGCAGGATGGTCAGGAAAAAGAGCTCTGCCGGCAGGAAATAGGCCTTGACGATCAGCCAGTGGACCGGGGGATAGGGGTTCCAGGCGTAGGGAATCAGCAGGAGCGCCGAGAGCGAGACCAGGGTGGCGATGCGCCGGCCCGGATAATAGTAGTCCGGATCCTTGTCGTAGGGCCGGCACATGTGGAACCAGCGCACCGCTGCGAACACGAGATTCACTGCGATGAAAAAGGTCGTCGTCAGGCCGGATACGTAGGGGATGTCTACTGCCATTTCGGGGGCAAATATAGCAAATTCAGCGGAAATGTACTCCATTGGACAAACTGTGAACGGAGATGGACAGGGTGTAAATGCCTTTGGACATGCTGTGAACGCGCTTGGACGATGAAAAAAATCGGACCCTCTACCTTTGCGCCATCATTCAAAAAGGTAATCAATAACAATAAATGATATGGGAAAAAAGAGGTTAATGTACGAGCGGCCGCAGGTGATTGCCATGAATATCGAGCCGTCGGGTGTTCTTTGTGGCTCTAACCCAAACAGCAAAATGAACTTAGAAACCATGAACCGCAATTTCGTGGTATTCTATTTTGGAATTGACGGTATCAATAATGGCGGTGATCTTTAATATATAGGAGGAAACGACAATGAAACAGATGAAAGCTATCACATACGGCGCTGCCGCTTCGCTGATCCTGATGATGGCCCTGCTGGCCTGCACTTCGCAGGAGATCGGGGAAACGCCCGTTCCCGAAACGACGGTGGAGCAGGTCGTTGCGCCTGTCGAACAGCCTGTCACCGTTCCCTTCACGCTGACCCTCGGCTCGGATGAAACCAAGGTCACCATTGAGGGCCCGGAAAAAAAGTATAAAATCCAGGAAGGCGACAAGCTTTCCATTTCCGGCGTAGGCAGGACGATTACGGGAACCTTGACCTATAATAAAAATAAGAACAAACCCGGAAAGGGTCCTGGCCAGAATAATAACAATAAGTTTGCTTTTGACGGAGAACTGACCTATTATGCCAGTGAGGGGGATCTCTTCGAGACGAATGCCCAGATGGAGGCCGTTCTTTTCAACGATAACAACCCGTTGGATTTCGACTACAGTAAAGCTGTTGCAACGGACCTGAAAACGGCCGTCGAGCAGTTCAGCCGTTTTACGGCAAACTTCCATGCCAATGACGAAACGACGATGCTGGTACAATCGTCCGCTTTCTTGGAAGTCGAAATCACGCTCTATGGCAACAGCGGCTTGACCAGCGTGCCGGTGGCAGTCTCGGATGCCAGCGGAAAGCTGAATGCGAAAGGTGAAGTGACCCTCAAGGGTGAAAAGAAGCCGGGCAAGCACGAGACCAAAGTGAGTTTCGTCGCCGCCGTTCCGGGTGGCATCGAACCCGCGAACCCGGTGGTCAGGATCTGCGGAAGGGATATTCCTTTCACTGGCAAAGAACTGGTAGCCAGCAATTCATACAAGATCAAACGCGATGTCTATCCTGCCGCAGGCGATCCGTACTACAGCGACGGTATCTGGGGCACTGAGGGCCATGCTGCGGGTGCCGTTCCCGTGGGTATCATCGTCTATGTGAACAAGGGCAACGCTTCGGTCCACCCCAGCAAATACGAAGGCAAGGAACTCAAGGACAATGGCAATCATATCGCGAAATTTGCGGAGGCAATTACGGGCAAGGACAAGATTGCGCTCGTGATGGCCCTCCACAATGCCGCTGAAAACGTGTCCTGGTCGTCTTCCAAGAAGAGTGCCCTGGATGGCAAGGGCATCACAAAGTTGATAGAGGCGATGGAAGACTTCGACGGTGCCGGACACACCCGGACCTTGTGCGGCCTGAAGGATAGTTATCCTGCCGCGAAGGCTGCCAGCGAATACGCTCCGGAGGGCACTTCCGGCTGGTTCCTGCCTTCGGCCGGACAGTGGGTAGCCGCCGTTTACGACCTCGGCCAGTCGGACGATGCGTACACCTGGATCAACGACAACAACCAGCTTCTGGAAAAATGTGTCATCAACAATGTCCTTCGGGTGAAGGAAACCAATAACCCCAGTGAATATATCCTCAATATCTTCAACGAGTACATGAAGAAATATGAGGGCACAGCCTTCGATGGCGACTGCAGCTATTGGACTTCCTCGGAGCTCAAGAAGGATAACAAATACGATAAAGCCATTCGCGTCAATTTCTCAAAGTCAGACGTTAACGGCCACAACACTTGCTTCAAGGTGGGCGACAAAGACAAACCGTCGAAAGACAAACTCCACGTCCGTCCCTTCCTGATCTTCTAGGCCGGAACGAGGCACAAAAAAGAATGGCTCCTTCACGGGAGCCATTCTTTTTGTATGCACGAAGCCGTTACATCAGCGCGCAGAGCTTGTCGAAGACCTCGTCGATGGTGCCCAGCCCGTCGACCTCCTTGTAGACGCCGCGGCCCTTGTAGTAGGAGATCACGGGTTCGGTCTTGGCGTGATAGGTGTCGATGCGGTTGCGGATGATTTCGGGCTTGGTGTCGTCCACGCGGTTCTCCACTTCGGCGCGATGGCGGATGCGCTCGAAGACCGTCTCGTCGGGGATGGCCAGCGAGAGCACGGTGTCGATCTTCTGGCCGCGGGCGGCCAGCATCGCGTCGAGGTGCTCGGCCTGGGCGGTGGTGCGGGGGAAGCCGTCGAAGATGAAGCCCTTCACGTCGGGATGAGTGTCGAGTTCGGAAGCGATCATGCCTTCCACCACCGAGTCGGGTACGAGTTCTCCGTTGTCGATCAGAGATTTGGCTTGCAGGCCGAGGGGCGTGCCGGCAGCGATTTCGCGGCGCAGCAGGTCGCCGGTCGAGACGTGACGCAGGCCGTAGCGTTCGACCAGCCGTGCGGCCTGGGTGCCTTTGCCGGCGCCCGGAGGGCCGAAGATCAGATAGTGCTTCATGGTTTTGGCAGGTTTTTTATCAGTATCGAGAATATAGATGTCCTTGTAGTTGCGGCCCAGCTGGTCGTAGTCCAGCCCGAAGCCCACGATGAAGCGGTTTTCGATCTCCATGGCCACGTAGTCGAGCTTGAGGTCTTTCTTGTAGACTTCGGGCTTGAGCAGCATGGTGCAGATCTTCACGTTGGCGGCTCCGGCGTCGCGCAGCAGGGCGTAGAGGTCGGTGATGGTCTTGCCCGTGTCGACGATATCTTCCACCACGATGACCGTGCGCCCCTTGATGGAAGAGGTCAGGCCCAGGACCTTGCGGGTAATACCCGTGGAGAGGGTCCCCTCATAGGAAGAAAGCCGTACGCTCGAGAATTCGCAGGGGAAATCGAGGCGTTTCATCAGCTCGCCCGTGAAGAGGATGGAGCCGTTGAGCACGCAGAGTACGATGGGAATGCCGTCGAAATCCTTGAAATCGTGGTTGATGCGTTCCGCTACGGCGTCGATGGCCTTTTCCAGCTGCTCGTAGGAGATATAGGGGACGAAATCTTTGTCCTTGAGATGAATTTTGTTCATCGCGTCAAATGTTTTTTACAATGCGAAAATAAGCATTATCTTTGTGATATGCGAGTGCCGTGCGCACTTGTTTTTGACATTTTATCAACTTTTTGACCGAGAGACGATGTGCAGAGCGATGGTAGGGTCTGGGATTCTCTCCCTTTTCCTGTTTTTTTCCGTTAATGGAGTGCAGGCGCAGAGCGGCCTGCCCCGTTTCGTCGTCGACCAGATCGAGGCGCGCGCCGAAGATGGCGCGTCGGCCGAAGACCTGGTCGCCCACTATGAGGAGCTGCTGGCGCAGCCCCTGAACCTCAATGCAGCCACGCGGCGCGAGCTGGAAGCGAGCGGGCTGCTGACCCTTTTCCAGCAGGAAAGCATCCTGGCCTGGCGGGAACGCTACGGTGCCATCCGCTCGGCGGCCGAACTGGCGCTGGTGGAGGGCTTCACGTCCGATGTCGTGGCCGAGCTCTGCCCCTTCCTGACCTTCGGCGAGCCCCTGACCGAACGCCGCTTTTCCAACACCCTGTCCCTCAAGGGGAAGAAAAAGTGGAAACAGCCGGGCTTCTCGTTCACGGCCAAGGAATCGTTCCTGTGGAAGCAGCTGGAAGTCAACGCCGTCCTGGACAATGACCCGAAGGAACGCATTCCCGATTTCCTCTCCTTGTCGGCCCGGTACAAAGACTGGTATGCCGGCGATTTCACCGCCCGTTTCGGACAGGGCCTCGTGGTATGGAAGTCGTTCAGCCTGACGGCCTACGGGAGCCCTTCGTCCGCGGCCCGGCGTGGAAACGGCCTGCAGCCGTACCGCTCGACCGACGAATCGAACTATTTCCGCGGCCTGGGCTGGTCGCACCGCTTCGGCGCCTGGAGCGCCAGCGTTTTCTGCTCCCGGAACGCGCTGGACGCCCGCGTCGTGGACGACGCCTACACTTCGATCGCCACCGACGGACTGCACGCCACGGAGGCCGAACGCGCCAAGCGCCATGCGATGCACGAATATGTGATCGGGGCCAACGTCGCCCGCGAAAGCGGCCGCTGGCATTTCGGCGTGACGGCCGTCGCGTACCGCTACGACAAGCACAACGGCCGCAGGGTCCAGGACTACAACCGCTACCAGCAGTACGACGGCTGGTGGGGCAACCTGGGCTTTGACTGGTACGGCTCGCTGGGAAGCCTGCGTCTCTATGGCGAGGCGGCCTTCGACGCCCACCTGGCGCCGGCGGTCCTTGCAGGGGCCTTGTGGAGCCCGTCGTACAACTTCGAGACCAGCCTCACGGCCCGCTGTTATGCGCCGGCCTACATCGCCACGCACGCCGGTGCGCATTCCACGCTCAGTTCGGTGTCCAACCAGATTGGCGCGATGGCCTCGGCGAAACTGATTCAGGGCGCATGGACCTTTCTGGCCGACCTGGAGTATGTGTACTATCCCTGGAAACGCTATCGGACGGAGGCCGGCACGCAGCAGCTCAAGGGCCGGCTGTCCGTTTCGCGGAGTTTCCGCCAGGGAACAGTCGTGACGGCACAGCTGGCGTACGGCACGATGTGGAAGGGACGGCTGCACGCCGACCTGCCGCTGGGTACGGCGTGGAAACTGTCTGCGCGCGTGGAGGGCGGGTTGCGCGGCGGGGCCTGCTACGCAGGCGTCCGCTGGCAGCCCGGCCGGCATTGGGACCTGGCGGCCCGGGTGACCGTGTGGGCGACTGACGGCTGGGATTCGCGGGTGTATTTCTACGAGATGAACGTTCCCCAGAGCTACGCGGTGGAACCTTACTACGGGAAAGGCGCCGGGGCGTACCTCGTGGTGAAGTACGCCCCGGTCCGTCAGGTGGCGATGTGGCTGAAGCTCCAGCAGGGTTACGTGTCCTACTTCGTGCGGATCTTCATTCCCGGATAAATCTTGCTCTTGCTGTTGAGGTTGTTGAGCTTGTAGATCGTGTTGAGGGACACCCCGGTCTTCTTGGCGATGCCGCCCAGGGTGTCACCCGACTTCACCGTGTAGTAGGAAGCGCCCGAATTGCCGGAGGATGTGGTGGTCGTGCTCTTCTGGCTGGCGGTGGTCGAGGAGCCGTTGCTCTTCGGCGCACTGCCATAGATATAGAGGCGCTGACCTACCCGGATGTTGTCGCTCTTGAGGCCGTTCCAGCGCTTGAGGTTGGCCACGGTGGTGTGGTGTTTCTTGGCGATGCTGCCGAGGGTCTCCCCGCTCTTGACCTTGTGGATTACGCGCTGTTCGCCGCTGCCGCCCGTTTCCTTGATCTTCTGGACGGCCACCGAGTTGAAGAACACGGAGTCCTTGTAGCGGTAGATGCTGTCCTGCAGGTCTACGTACGACAGGGTGTACTGGTGGGGCAGGTTGAGGATGTAGGTGTGCTCGGTGCCCGGAATGATGTCGTGGAGGTACTGCGGGTTGAGGTCGCGGAGCTCGTCCATCGAGATGCCGATGTTCTCGGAGATCTGTCCGAAGTGCAGGTTCTTCTCGACGTGGAAGGTGTCGACATGGGCCGGGAGGCTGATCTGGGTCGGCACGATGCCGTGCTCCGGATAGTAATTCAGCGTGTACAGGGCGGCGATGAAGGCCGGGATGTAGCCGCGGGTTTCGCGGGGCAGGTAGTCGTAGATCTCCCAGAAGTCGGTCTTGCCGCCGCTGCGGCGGATGGCCTTGCTCACGTTGCCGGCACCACAGTTGTACGAAGCGATGGCCAGCGACCAGTCGCCGAAGATCATGTAGTTGTCCTTGAGCAGGCGTGCTGCGGCACGGCAGGAGGTCAGCGGGTCGAGGCGCTCGTCCACATAGGAGGTCATCTCCAGGCCGTACATCTTGGCGGTATTGTACATGAACTGCCACATGCCCTTGGCCCGGGCGCGCGAGACGGCGCGGGGATTGAGGGCCGACTCGATGACGGCCATGGCCTTGAGTTCCTTCGGAAGTCCGTATTCATCGAAAATCTCCTCGAAGAGCGGCATGTAATAGGTCGACAGGCCGATGATGCGCGCAGTGGTCATCGGCATCCGCTCGGTGTAGCGGATGATGGCGTTCTTGACGGCCTTGTTGAACTGCACGGGGATGAAGGAGTTCATCTTCTTGAGCCGTTCGATGTAGACATCGTCGGGGATGTTGCTGGTCAGCGAATCGAGCTCGAGGGTCGATACGTCGAAGTCGTTGACGTCGATCTGCTTCTGGATGTAGTAGATGCTCAGCAGCGAGTCGATGTTGTCGGAGTTGTACTCGATGAGGTTCTCGATATCATCGTCCACGAGGATGTCGCCGTCAATATCGTTAGCCGGGGCGGTGAGCATCTGGTATTCATTGTAGAGGGAGTCGTAGGCCTGCTGCAGGGAGTCGAGCCGATGGGTCAGTTCTTCGATGAGCTGGGCCTGTTTCTTCTTCTCTTTGGCGTTCTGCGCATGGCCCGTGGCGGGGACCAGCAGGGAAGCGAGCAGGGTGAGCAGGAGGAGTCGTTTCATGTATTTCAGAATGTAAATTGCAGGTTGAGTCCCAGGGCTGGCTGGTTGAAGCGGGAACCGGAACCGGTGCTGGAGCCGGTGCCGGCACTGCCGTCGTAACTGGCGTATTGGGGGACGATGGGCTGGATGACGGTGGGCTGCACCTCCACCCAGGCGATATTGTCGCTCACGTCGAAATCGGCCATGTAGGCGAACACGTGGGCGTCGATGACATTGAGTGCGTAGACGATGATGGTGGCCAGGATGGAGTAGTCCCGCCAGCGGCGGTACTGGTCGCGGTAGGTTTCGGCCTGCTGGGCCGTGATCTTGCCGATGTAGCCCGTCTCTTCGGTGTTGCGGTCCATCTGGGTGATCCAGCGGAAACGCTTGTATTGCATGTCGTTGAAATGATAGAAATAGCCGCAGGCGACCAGGCCGCCGGTCCAGATCGGAATCTTCCACCAGTCACCGTTGTTGGCCTGGCCCAGGCCGGGCAGCAGGAGCGAGTAGATGGTCGACTTGGCCGGGACGGGTGCCTTGATGGGTGTCTTGTAGCAGATGGCGCCGTCGAGCATCTGGGCCCAGTAGAAGGCGCCGGCCGCCACGTAGCCGGCTGTCCGCAGGTAACGGTATTTGTCTTCGCCCGTATGCTGGTACTGGCGGTTGCTCCAGATGCCGGTATAGATGCCCGCACCCATGCCGGCATAGATGATGGGCACTTTCCACCACTGGCGGTTGTAGATCTGGGCGGCGCCGGGTACCAGGGCCGTGCCCAGCAGCATGTAGCCGGGCGTCAGCGTGTCCTGGGTGAAGTAACCCCGCACGAGTTTCCTGACGGAGAATCCCTGGATGGTGTCGGTGGCGACGGTGGTGTCGCGCGACGACGTGTTGTTGGTCTCGGAACCCGGAGGGCCGGTCACCGTCCCGCTCCGTGTGTTGCCCGAGACATCGTTGCGTGTGCTCCGGAACTGGGCACTGACGCTGGTACAGGCAAGGGCCAGCAGAAGGAGGGTGACGAATATGCGGCGAAAGCTCATTCTTCCGTTTTGAGGTCTTTGATAAAGCGTTCCACCTGATCGGCGTCCTTGAAGCGGATGGTGATGGTTCCGCTGCCGCCGGCTCCCAGCCGGACGGCCACTTTCCCGTCGAAATGCCGGCCTACGCGCTCGGCAAGGGTCTGGTAGAGTGCGGGAAGGGCTTGCTCTTCCGGGGCGGAGGCGTCGGCGTTGCCTTGTTGCACTTTCTGCTCCAACTGGCGGACCGACCAGCCGTTACGGACGGTCAGGTTGAACAATTGCAGCTGCCGGTCGGGCGTATCGACCCCCAGCAGCACCTTGGCGTGACCAGCAGAAATCTTGCCAAGCTTGAGCGCCTGCTGGATTTCTTCCGGCAGTTTCAGCAGCCGCAGGCTGTTGGCGATGGTCGCGCGGTTCTTGCCCACGCGCAGGGCCATCGCTTCCTGGGTGAGGTTGCACTCGTCGATCAGGCGCTGGAAACTGAGTGCGGTCTCGATGGGATCGAGGTCTTCACGCTGGATGTTCTCGACAATGGCCATCTCGAGCATCGCCGCATCATCGGCCTTGCGGATGTAGGCCGGGATGGAGGTCAGGCCGGCGGCCCGGGCGGCGCGGAAACGGCGTTCGCCGCTGATGATCTGGTAGCTCTCGGGGCCGGTCTGCCGCAGGGTGATGGGCTGGATGATGCCGAGCGTGCGGATGGAGGCGGTCAGTTCTTCCATAGCCTCGGGGTCGAAATCGGAGCGGGGCTGGTATGGGTTGGGGATAATCTGGTTGAGCGGCACCTCGTTTACGGCAGCGGGGTTTCCACTGGCGATCCGGTGAATGTCGACGGGTTCCTTCAGCGGGTCGACGTCGCCCAGCAGGGCGCCCAATCCTCTTCCTAAAGCGTCTCTTTTTGCCATTGTCCGTTCTTTTTGATGATTTCCCGGGCCAGGTTGAGGTAGTTGTCCGAACCGGTGGACCGGGCGTCGTATAGGATGGCGGGCTTGCCGTAGGACGGGGCCTCGCTCAGTCTTACGTTCTTGGTGATCATCGTCTGGAAGACCATGTCGGGATAGTAGGTCTTGACCTCTTCCACCACCTGGTTGTGGAGCCGAAGACGACTGTCGTACATCGTGAAGAGGAATCCTTCGATGGTCAGGTCCGGGTTGAGGCGGGTCCGGACGATGTTGATGGTGTTGAGCAGTTTGCCCAGGCCTTCCAGCGGGAAATACTCCGGCTGGACGGGGATGATCACGCTGTCGGCGGCGGTCAGCGCATTGATGGTGATCAGGCCCAGAGAGGGGGCACAGTCGAGGACGATGTAATCGTAGCGGTCGCGGAGGGGGGAAAGGGCGTTTCGCAGCACGTTCTCACGCCCAGGGATGTCCAGCATCTCAATCTCGGCGCCCACCAGATTGATGTGGGAGGTGATGATGTCGAGCCGTTCCAGGTCGGTGGGCTTGACGATCTCCTCGGCCTTCCGGACGCCGATGAGCAGTTCGTAGAGCGTGTCGTGTTCCTTCGAATCAGGGTTGAAGTTGAGCCCGGAGGTAGTGTTTGCCTGCGGGTCGGCGTCGATGATGAGGGTCTTGTATTCCAGGACCGCCAGCGAGGCGGCCAGGTTGATGGCGGTGGTCGTCTTCCCGACACCACCTTTCTGGTTGGCGATTGCGATGATTTTTCCCATACGGTACGACAGTCCCTGATAAGGGGAACATAATCTGCAAAAATAAGAAAAATTTACTAACTTCGCAGAACTAAAACCTTGAATTATGCATCATCCATCGGATTGGCGCGTCATTGTCAGCAGCCGTTCGGGAGGGGGGAAAGCCGCACAGGAGTGGCCCCGGATTGAAAGGCTTCTGACAGACAGGAACATAACCTTTTCCGTGGAGTTTACCGACCACGCCTATCATGCCATTTCTCTGGCGCGTGACGCGGTGCTTTCCGGTTTCCGGCGGCTGCTCGTAATCGGTGGCGACGGCGCCATCCACGAAGTGCTCAACGGCATCTATTCCCAGACGGAAGTCAACCCTTCGGAAGTGACCGTCGGCCTGATTCCCGTGGGCTCCGGAAACGACTGGGCGCGCCTGCACAGGATTCCGCACGACGGAGAGAAAGCCGCCGGGCTGATTGCCGAGGCGGAAGCCCGCACCCGGATGCAGGACGTGGCGCGTGTCGACACGATGATGGACGGAAAACCCTACAGCCGCTACATGATGAACGTCGGCGGCCTGGGCTTCGATGCGGAGGTGATCCGCCGTTTCGACCTGGCCAAGGCCAAGGGGCATGCGGGCGACAAGCAGTACCTGAAATCCCTGGTCTCCGGCTTTTTCTCCTACAGGATGCTGAAATTCCGGGTGGCGGTCGACGGACAGGAATTCTTTCGCGGTCCGGCCCTCTCCGTGGCGCTGGGCATCGGCAAGTATTGTGGGGGCGGCATGATGCAGACACCGGATGCCGTGCCCGACGACGGGCTGATCGACCTGACGGTGGTGCGCGCCATCAACAAGATGAAATTCCTCTTCAAGGTCCCTTCCCTGAAAAGCGGAAAGATTTTCAGGAACAAAGAAGTGATCCATACGCGGGGGACGTCCGTCGAAATCTCGGCGACGCCCCGCTCCTATATGGAGGTTGACGGCGAGACCGTCGGCATCACGCCCGTCCACGTCACGCTGATACCGGCGGGTATCCGGGTGGTGTCGAATCTGTAGGAATCAGTCTTTGGGCTCGACGTAGAGCCAGAAGAAGAGCGGAGAATACTCCGGGATGGCAGGATTGCTGCCTTCCGCTCCATAGGCCAGGTCGGAATTGAATACGGTGACCACTTTTTCGCCATAATTCATCTTCAGGATCGACTGGCCGAAGCCCTTGATGACGCTGTTGTTGTTATCGAACTGATCTTCGCTGTTCTTGTAAAACGCGATGCTCATGGCGTCGTAGGTAGACTTGTTCGACCAGATGCGGTAGAACTTGGCCGTGTCCTCGATGTTGGTGTCGAACACCTGGCCGTTGAGCAGGCGGCCGATGTAGCGTACCCTCACGGTGTTTCCCTCAGGGATGGTGTCGGCGGGCTCCGTCTTTTCCTCGATCTTTTTGAAGAAATGGTGGTCGGCGATGGTCGACTCGCTGTCGAAATGTTCGCGGAAAAAAGCGCGCATGACCTGGTCCTGGTAGTCGATGATGTCGGTGATGACTGTGTCGACAGCGATTTCATACACATAGTTGTTGCTTTCCGACGTAGTGGAAAAGGCATCGTACATGACGGAAAGGTGGCTGGATGCGCTCATCGGCAGGGCGATGGCCGCGTTGCCGCCACCGCGCATCGTCCGCAGCACTTCTTCCAGCGCATCCGGCAGGTAGCCCTGTGTCATGCGCCAGACATTGCCGTCGTAGCAGGCTGTATTGCCGTTCAGGCCCAGTTGTTCGGCCAGCTCCTCGACATTGGTGTCGGTGATGGTTCCGTCGAGCGAGCGCTTGGTGTAGTGGACGCGGATGTAGGCGCTGTCGCCGATGGCACCGCCATCGCCCTTGTCCATCTCAAGGATGTAGGCGCCATAGGTGCCGTACGGCTTGACACCCGGATGGTTCACCCGGATCCAGGCTGTCATGATATGGTCGTAAGCGGTATCGCTGTCCTCTTTGGGTTCCACGGCGCAGGAAACGGCCAGGGAAGCGGTCAGCAGGAGGGCGGTCAGCAGGGCTTTGTTCACTTTCATATTCACTATTTGTTCTTTTTGATGGCGGCCACGGCGACGTTGAACATCAGGGCCGTGTTTTCTGGCACCATTCCGACGGTGTTCCGGCCGTAGCCGTATTTGGAGGGGAAGAGGATGAGGGACTCTTCGCCCAGGTGGGCGCCGACCAGCCCTTTGTCGAGGCCGACGATCAAGTCGCCCTTCCCGATGCGTACCGTGGCGGTGTCGAGCATGAACTCGTTCACGGGGCCGTTCTGCCCGAAGGTGTAACCGGCGATGAAGAGGAAAGCGGAATCGCCGGGCTCGATGGCGGGAACGCTTTTGAGTGTGTCGACCAGGATGACACGGACCACTCCGTCGTTGCGGACGATTTCGTTGTCGGAATAGCGGAGCTGGATGTAATCGTCGATGTATTTGTTCTGGTTGATGTTGGCTTCGCGCACCTCGCTCTCGCACGAGAGGGTGGTCAGCAGGGCGGCGGCCAGCAGCAGCCAGGTACGGATCGACGGCTTCATTTTTCAGATCGGATAATCCGCAAAATTATACAAAAGATGTGCCTTATGAAAATTTTTCTTCCTCCGGCCAGTTGTCCAGCGCCTGTTCGAAATAGGCGGGAACCGCTTCGAGCGGCATGTAGAGGCGTCCGCCCGCGGCATTCCGGTGGCCGCCGCCGTTGAAGAAACGGATGGCAAACTTGTTGACGTTGATGGTGCCCTTGGAGCGGAGCGATACGCGGACGTATTTCCCGTCGATGTTTTCAGTAAAGAGCGCGCTGACCTGCATGGTGCGGATGGCCAGCGGCAGGTTGACGAAGCCCTCGCTGTCGCCGGGCTGGAAGTGATAGCGCTCTTTTTCTTTGTTGCTGAGCAGCATATAGGCCGCCTGGTGCTGCGGCACCACCTTCATCTTGTCTTTCACCATGTGTCCCATCAGCCGGGTGCGCGATACGCTGTAGCAACTGAGCACCTTCTCCTGGAGGCCGTCTTTGTCCACGCCCCGCGCAATCAGTTTCGAAGCCATCTCAAAGGTGTCCGGGAAGACCGAGTTGGCGAAATTGTTGGTGTCGGTCATCATCCCGACATAGAGCGATTCGGCGCAGCGGAGGCTCAGCCTCCCGGGGTCACCGGCCACGTCGGGCAGCGAAAGAAGGGTCCAGAAAAGCAGTTCACAGGTCGAAGAGACGCCGATGGTGGAGATGGCCAGGTCGAAGCGTTCGAGTTCCGCTGCGATGTGGTGGTCGATCAGTACCTTGGACGCCCGTGTCTGCAGGATGTCCTGCTCCAGATATTCCGTGCGGCTGAGGCGGTTCAGGTCAAGGCATATCACCAGGTCGGCTTCCGCAACGAGGGCCCGGGCGCCCGGAAGGTCGTTCTCGCAGATGAGCATCCGGTCCCGCGGGTCATCCGGCTCGAGGAACGCCATGTTTTCGGGGTAGGGGCTGGGCAGGATGATGCGGGGCTTCTTCCCCCGGTCCTTCAGGTAATGGTAGGCGGCGGTAACGCTGCCCAGGGCATCGCCGTCGGGGTTGAAATGACCGACCAGCGCGATCCTGTCGGCGCTTGCGAGCAGGCTTTCCAGCCGGGAAGTATCGATCTGCATACGGAATGAGCGGGTTTTCTTGACGCAAATTTAAAAATATATTGTAGTCTTGAAATATATTTTTTATTTTTGTAGGTCAAATCAATTTTGGCGTACTAGGCAGACAATATTAAAATTAACCGATATGAGAAAACTTTTGACCTATTTCATCTTCCCCGTTTGCATCATTGTATTGGCATACCTGCTGTACAGGAGTATCAGCGAACCTGTGAAATTCAACACCGAGCGCGACCAGCGCCTGGCTGTCGGCATCGATCGCCTGAAAGACATCCGTACCCTCCAGGTTACCTACAAGGACACCTACGGACACTATGCTCCGGTGATGGATTCGCTGATCGACTTCTACAACAACGGCAAGATCACCATCATGCGCCAGATCGGTTCGGAAGACGACTCCGTGGCCGTGCTGCATACCGAGGCCGTCAAGAAGAGCCTGCGCAACCTCAAGGGCGAAAAACTGATGGAAGCGCTCTACGACCTCTACGAAAAGGGTGACAACAACCTGATCATCCGCATCCCGCAGCTGACCGAAGTGAAAGACACCCTCTTCCGCAACCGTCCCGACTTCAAGGTCAACGATCTCCGCTACATCCCCTTCTCCGAGGGCGACACCGTCATCATGCGGAGCATCATCAAGCAGGTCTCCGGTGTGGACGTCCCGCTGTTCGAGGCACAGATGCCGTACTGGTCGATCCTCAAGGGCATGGACCATCAGCAGATTGTCAACCTCGTGGCCGAGCGTGAAGACACCGGCCGCTATCCGGGCCTGATGGTGGGTTCCATCGAGAACGCGAACAACAACGCCGGAAACTGGGAGTAGTGCTGAAATACACCCTCATACCCGAAGGGTACTTCTCTCCGGACAAAGCAGCCGACCTGCTTTCCCAGGTGGCGGTCCTCGAGGAGTCCGAATCGGTAGAAAGTTTGGAACTGCCTTGCTACAAGGCAGTTCTTCTTTATGCCGGTGACAAGGTTGCAGCCCGCTGCATCGCCGGGATGCTGACGGCCGCCGCATCGCTTTCGTGCTACAACAAGATCGTGATGCACCTGGGCTACGGCGTGGCCGATATCGTGCTGGCTGCCGGCGACAAACTGCTTCTCTGCAATTCTTTTCCTGCTGCCGATGCGGTGACGGCGCAGTATTTCCTCTTTGCCGCCATCAAGCAGTTCCAGATCAACCCCGAACTCTCCACCGTCCATTTCTACGGCGAGGCCGATGAAAGCATCAAGGGCGACCTGTTCCGCCATTTCGCCAGCGTGGAGGTTCTCGAAATGGCCTGAGATGCGGATCATCGGGGGTAAGCTGCGCGGGAAAAGCGTCCTTCCGCCGGCCGGCTACAAAGCCCGGCCGACCACCGATTTTGCCAAGGAAGGACTGTTCAACACCCTCGACAACGAATTCTTTTTCGACGATCTGGCTGTTCTTGACCTGTTTGGCGGAACGGGCAGCATCTCTTTTGAATTCGCTTCCCGCGGGGCGGGTGAAGTGATTGCCGTCGAGATGAATCCCGCCAACGTGAACTTCATCAAGAAGACAGCAACGGCGTTGGGCGTCGACAAGGTGGTCAGGGTGCTCCACCAGAACGTTTTCGATTTCCTGGAAATCTGTTCCCGGCGCTTCGATATCGTCTTTGCCGATCCGCCCTATGCCCTCGAAGGACTCGACACCCTGCCCGACCGGGTGCTGTCAAAGGGACTGGTCCACGCGGGCGGCTATTTCATCCTGGAACACCCTGCTGAATACAACTTTGCCGCACATCCCTCCTTTGTCAAGGAGAAGAAGTACGGCAATGTGCATTTCAGCTATTTCAGCCCGGTTCCGGAAGAAGAATCCTAGTTCCAGGGGTCTTCGTTGGCCGGTGTGCGGATGTCGCTCAGGCAAAGGATCTCATTGAGGAACCATTGCCCGGTGCTGCCTTTCTTGCGCAGTTTGATCTCGCGGGGATTGTCGGCGCCGCCGGAGGTAACCCAGACCGTGCACCATTCGTGACCGGAGCTGTCGGTTTTGAAGGAATACTGGTTGGTGCTGACCGTAATCTTGTACGGCTTGCTGGGGGTGTAGTTGTTCTGGGGCGTGGCGCCGTGGAAATAGGAATAAGGCTTGTAGCCCTTCCCCTGGAGCCGGTCGCGGAGGAACTGGGTTTCGTAGGTGGATACGGATTCGGGTCCCTTGAGATAGTTGAGCATGGCGATGCAGTCGCGGGGGCTGTCGCCGTATCGGGTGAGTGCGGCGACCGTCAGGGCGCCCACCGCGTAAGGATCGGTCATCTCGGCCGCACCGGGGAGCTCCAGCAGGTCGTCGATGGTTTTCGGCAGACTGTTGTAGGTGTAGGTACGGCTGGGATTGCCGCCCAGGTTCAGGCCTGTGTTGCCGAGCGAGCCGCATCCGACCAGCAACAAGGCTGCGGCAACCAGCGCTACGATAAGGATAGGTTTCATGGAAGTATTGGGTTTTCGTTTGTTTCAGACTATAAAGATAGGAAAAAAAATGGATTTTCGGTCCGTTTGCAAATGCTCAGATAACGAGGTACCTTTCTCGCAACGTTCCGATGGCATCGTCGGTCAGGCCCATGGGCCCTTTCAGATAGGCGTCGATGGAGCCGTATTCACGGTCCATCCGGTCCAGCGCTTGGATGAAATTGACGGTGTTGCAGCCCAGGATGGCTTTGACGACCGCCAGTTCTTCTTCCTTGCCGCCCAGGAACCTGACACGGCGGGAATATTTTTTCACATCTTTGGCATACACCCGGTTGGTCGCGTCAAAATCTGCCACGATGGCCTCCCGGGTGGCCCCCAGCGCTGCCATCAGAAGCGCCGAGGCGATGCCGGTCCGGTCCTTGCCCTGCGTGCAGTGATAGAGAACGGCGCCTTTCTCCGTCTCCAGGACCAGTCGGAAGAATTGGGCGAACTGTCGCTGGCATGCCGGATCGAACAGCATTGTGGGATACATCTCCCGGGCCACTTTCTTCGCTTTTTCATTGAAAGCGGCGAAAACGACGAGTTTTTTCACGTCGAATTTCTTTCCTCCGGACAACTTCTTTTTCTCTTTTTCCGTAGCTTCGGCAGCCAGATTGCCACTGGCATCCACCGGAAGGGCGACATACTCCGCTCCCGGGACCATGCGGTCCACTTTTCCCGTCTTCTCATGCTCCGTCCTGAAATCGATGATCTTCGCGACGGGAATGCCGGAAAGGTACCGGATGTCCGCGTCGGTCGATTCGGCAAGGGATGCCGTCCGCAGGAGCGCTCCGTCACGGATTTTGCGTCCGTCCTGAACCCGATAACCGCCAAGGTCCCGGGCATTGACGATGCCCGGGACCGGAAGGAACTGTTGCGAGAATAGGGAGGAAGGAAGTATCACGGTCGTTCTATTTCCTTCATTTCAAAGGTGGTGATGTAGGTCGAGCCATCCTCGCGCTGGCGCAGGGCGGTCCACTTCATCACGCCTTCATTGATGCTGGCAATCTCCCACCATTCGCGGTTCACAACGGTATTCTCGCCGACATTCTTCCAGCGGGTGCAGAGCAGCACGCCGTCGACGAAGTAATCTGCAAACTCATCTTTGCTCTGCTGCCACTCGCCATTGACTTTTTCGTAGTAGTGGAAGGTGCCGTCGGAGAAATACTCCCAGCGGTGGTTCTCGCCGTCGTCGAACTCGGAGTGCTCACCGGTGCTGCGGCCTTCCCACAGGCCGACGATCGCCTGTTCATAGTCATCCTCGATCTTCTCAAACCGCTGTCTTTCATCCTTGGCTTCCTTGCCCCCTTCGTCTCCTTCCGGGCCGCGGGGAGGCTCAGGCAGGGTAAAGCTGCAGATAAAATCGGTGTTCGTGATATCCAGGATCAGATAGACGGAAGCCATTTGGGACCTGCCTTCTTTCACCTTCTTCAGCGCCACTTGATTTCCCTGGATGGTCACATCGAATTCCTCGGAATCCTCCCATCCGGGTTTTTTCGGTCCGGGAGCGGGCTTCGGACCCTGCCCCTGCCCGGGTTCAATATCCGGTTTTGGACCAGGAGGCGTCCCCTTATCATCATCCGGCTTGTCGAAAGCCCGGCTCATGAAGGCTTTTGTGGCAGATACGAAGGTCAGGACCGTCTTCCGGTTGGTCGGAGTAGGCTTGTCGTCGATGTCGGCGATCATCCACTTGCCCATGAGCTTCTCAGCCAGCCATCCCGGCGTGAGGCAGTTCGCCCACGTGGTCATCTGTGCCTTCATCTCCTCGGTGGCCCGGTGGTAGACCAATTCTTCCGGGTCCAGGAGGACGCCGTTGGTCAGTTTCATGGGCCAATAGTCTTCGTACGAATGCATCACGCCGATGTCACCCGTGACAAGCATCTGGTATTTGAATTTCCCTTCCGGGCCGCGGACGTATTCGGCGCCGACCAGCTGCTCACCTTTGAGGAGGAAGAGTTCGTAATAGCCCGTGTTGTCAATAAAGAAAGCATAGTGTTCGACCACGCGGTCGTAAGGCATTTCATCAAAGGTTCCTTCTTCCGGATAGTCCGTCACCCATTCGCCCACGAGGTCGACCTGTCTCTTCGGGGAGGGATCGCCGCCCGGAATGCAGGCATTCATCGCTGCCAGACAGCCGAGCATAGCCACCGCCATGCAGCATCTTTTCAGTAAAGTCAGTAATGTCATACGATTGTCTATTTATAGTGTGATTATACGGGTTTGCTTACAAATATAGTAAAAATCATTCAAAATAACTAAATTTGTATCGGAAGCACAGGAATCCGGATCCATGGCCCAACGCAAGGATTATATCGTCAGCACTTCGTTCAGAACGTATCTGACAGCGACCATCCTGACGATGGTCATCGAACAGTTGTGCCTGATCTTCGATGGTATCATCATGTCCCATCTCATGGGACCCGATGCGATGTCGGCCATCAACCTGATGGGGCCTTTCGGGATGATCGTCGGTGGGGCCTTTCGGGATGATCGTCGGTGCCGTGTTCTTCCTGTTCGCCGTGGGTGGCAGCCTCCTGGCCGGCAAGGCCATCGGCCGGCAGGACTTTATCCGGAGCCGGCAGTTATTCACCGTGTCGGTGCTGGCCGGACTCGTCTCCTCGGTCGCCATTATCGCGATATGCCTGCCCTTGCTGCCCCAACTGGTGCGGTTGCTGTGCCCGGATGCGCGCCTGCAGCCCTACCTGCGTGATTATATGCGCATGTACCTCCTGGTGACGCCGATAGTCACGCTTTCCGGTACGCTGAAACAGTTTACGGGGGTGGACGGCAGTCCGGCCGTGGTAACCCGGGCTGTCATCCTGACCATGATCCTGAACGTAATCTTCGACGTGCTGCTTGTCGCCGGCTTCGGCATGGGTCTCGACGGTTCAGCGCTGGCCACCGGCATCAGCGAACTGGGGGCTTCCGCTGTCATGCTTCGATATGTCTTCTCCCCGCGCAGTTCACTTGGATTTGAGAGGCACGTCCCAAAATGGAGAGAATTTCTCGCGGGCAGTGTAAAGGAAGGTTCCTCCCTCGTGCTGGGCATCATCATACTTCCCCCCATCATGCTGGGTGTCAACCGCATTGTCCTGGATGCGCAGGGCGCGGACGGCGCTTTCATCCTTTCGATATGCAACCAATCCTTGTCCTTCACGATGCTGGTCCTCGCCGGTTGTTGCAACGCCCTGTCTGCATTGGGCAGCGTGATGGTTGGGGAAAAGGACTATCAAGGCCTGCGGATGCTCTTCGCACGCGCTTTCAGGTTGACGATCGCATTTACCGCGCTGGTGACTGTCGTCATCCTCATCTGGCCCGAAGGGCTGGCATCGCTGTTCGGCGGCTCCTCCCAGTATTGGAAAGACCTGTGCCGTACTCCGCTGCGCGAATACGTGCTGGTGTTCCTTCCCTATGTCGTCTACATGATCAGCCGCTTCGTCTATCTGCTGACAGATCGCCGCGTGCTCAGCGCCATCCTGGGCACGATGACCTTCGTGCTGTTGCTGCCCGCCATATGGATCATGGCCAGGTTGATTCCCGAGCACATCTGGCTCGCTTATCCCGCCGTAGCCTTACTGACCCTGGCCTTCCAACTCGTCTCGGTGACTTGGATCTCCAGGAAGGAAAAGAACGATGTTTACTGGTTTACGCTCATCCCCAAGGAGGACGGTGTAACCAACAAGAAGAGCTTGTCGATCGCCTACGACCGCTCCGACCTTGAGGACAGCCTGGTCCAGCTCAACGATTACCTGAAGGGGCTTTCCCTCTCTGATACGATGGTATTCCGTACGAGCCTCGTGGTGGAGGAACTGGCCAAGAACATCAGCTCACACGCCGTGGCGCATCCCCGCCCGACGCAGTGCTTTGACCTGATGATCCGCCTGGATGACGACGGGTCTCTCAACCTGGTCGTGAAAGACGACGGTACGCCCTTCGATCCGATGGCCCAGAAACCCCGGCAGTACACGGCCGATGAGTTGTTGGACCTGGACCCTTCGGAGTTGCGGTTCGGCCTGCTGCTGGCCAAGAACAGCTGCTCCGAGATGCGCTACCGTGCCATGTACGGACTCAATGTAACCTATGCAACGATGAAGGAGGAATAAAACCATGATTGATTTCAAGGGCATCCACAAGACCTATCCCGGCGAAGTTCCCCTCCACGTCCTCAAGGGAGTGGATCTCCACATTGATGAGGGCGAGCTGGTCAGCATCATGGGCGCCTCCGGTTCCGGGAAGAGCACCATGCTCAATATCATGGGCATCCTCGACGATTACGACGAAGGGGAGTATCGCCTGGCGGGCAAACTCGTGAGAAACCTGGACGACAGGACCGAAGCGATCTACCGAAACAAGCTGATCGGCTTCATCTTCCAGTCGTTCAACCTGATATACTACAAGAACGCCATGGAGAACGTGGCCCTGCCGCTCTATTACCGGGGCGTGAAGCGCAAGGAACGCAACGATCTGGCCATGGAGTACCTGGACAAAGTCGGCCTGGCCGAACACTGGCATCACCTGCCGATGCAGCTCTCCGGCGGCCAGCGCCAGCGGGTAGCCATCGCCCGGGCGCTGATCACGCATCCCAAGATTCTCCTGGCCGATGAGCCGACGGGTGCGCTGGACAGCAAGACCACGCAGGAGGTGATGGACATGCTCTGCGAAGTGAACCGCAAGGAGGGGCAGACGGTCGTCATCGTCACCCATGAGCAGGAAATCGCCAACCAGACCGACCGGAGGATTTTCTTCAAGGACGGCGTGATATACAAGGACGAGAGATGAACGATCTGATCAATGAGGTGCTGACCTCCATGAAGAGCAACCGCCAGCGCATCATGCTGACGGGCTTTGCCATCGCCTGGGGCATGTTCAGCCTTGTGGTGATGCTGGGGTCGGCAGGAGGTATACAGAAAGGCATGTTCAAGAGTTCTTCCCTCGACATGCCTCAGTATACCACCATCACCACCGGCAAAACGTCCATGGCCTGGAACGGTATGGGCACCGACAGGCTGGTGAAGCTTACCCTCGACGACGCCGAGGCCCTCGAACGGCAGCGCTTCGACCATGTCGACGACGTCTTCCCCGTTTTCAGTCAGCCCGCCCTGGCTTCCTGCGTCAATGATTATCTGAAGACCGCGCTGACCGGGTGCGCCCCGGGCTATATCGTCTCGCAATACAACACGATCCTCCGCGGCCGGGACATCAATGCGACCGACCTGCAGGAACGCCGCAAGGTCTGTGTGCTTTCCGACCGTTTGTGTGAGGAACTGTTTGGTGGAGCCGACCCTGTCGGCTGGCGCCTGAACTTCGACGGCAATTCCTTCCTGGTGGTCGGGGAATGCAAGAGCCGCCACGATTACAGCATCGTCGAGGCGTTTGCACCCATCTCCACCGTGATGGCGATGTACAGTCCGGACGACCCGGCCCTGGGCATGATACAGGTGACGTATTCCGGCATCGAGGACCTCGGAGAGCTGCAGCGCCTGACCTCCAGTCTGCGGGGCTTCCTTTCACCGCGCCTGATGTGCAGCCCGAAGGACAACAAAGCGCTGGTGATCCGGAACGACTTTGAAACGGTGATAGGCTTGTCGAAGATACTGACCTATATGGGCGTCTTCGTGTGGATCATCGGCATAGCCACCCTGATCACAGGCGTGGTGGGCGTATCCAACATCATGCTCATCACGGTGCGGGAACGCACCCGGGAGTTGGGGGTACGCCGGGCCATGGGTGCGAGCCGGGGAAGCATCATCCGGCTGGTGCTCCTGGAGTCGGTCATCATCACCGCGATTTTCGGCTATATCGGCATGATGCTCGGAATCGGGATGACACAATTGCTGTCGGCCGTCCTGGGTGGCGTTATTCCTTATTTTACCGACCCTACGGTGAAGTTCAGTACCATCATAGGATGTAACATCATCCTGATTCTCGCAGGAATAGCAGCCGGTTACGTGCCGGCGCGAAGGGCTTCCCACTGCAAGATTGTGGATGCGCTGATAGCAAGATGACCATTGAACGGAGGTAAGCTTATGTTTGACAAGGATTTCTGGCAGGAGGTTTGGGAAACCATCAGAAGGCAGAAGGTGCGTTCGCTGATGACCGCCTTCGGCGTATTCTGGGGCCTGCTGATCCTGATGTTCATGGTAGGCGCAGGAGTGGGCTTCAACAGCGGCGTCACTATGCATACAAAGGCCATGTCGAGCAATACCGTGGGGTATTTCACCTTCCCTACCACGATTGCTTACGGTGGTTTGGAGCGCGGACGCCGGTGGGTCATCACCGATGCCGACATCCAAGCCATCGAGCAGAAGTTCCCCGGCTCCATCCACGACCAGGTGCTTGTACTGGAGGTTCCCTCTCCCGGAGAGACCCAGCTGGTGAAAAGCGATTCCTACAGTGACATGGTCATTGTGGCGGGCGCAACCGACAATTATCCTTCCATCTCTCCGCTCCGTATCCTCGACGGACGCTTCATCAGCAAGTTCGACCTGATCGAGAGCCGGAAGGTCTGCGTGCTTGGAGAGCATCTGGCAGCCAAGCTTTTCCCGGGCCAGGAAGCCGTAGGAAAGGACGTCCATCTGGAAGGATTCAGCTGCAAGGTCGTGGGCGTGATGCGGAAGACAAGTCCGCTCTTCCACATGGGCCCCAACGAGTCGGAAAGCCTCTACCTTCCTCTCTCTACCGCACAGCTGCTCTACAACCATTGGGACGAACAGAACATAGCCTTGTTCCATCTGAACGAGGAATACCCTTCCGACAAGTATTACAGGCAGTTCGGAGACCTGCTCTACCAGCGGCATTCCATCGCTCCCAACGACGCAGAAGCCATGTTCCAGGTCGACCTGAAGGCGCAGCTCAGCCAGATGAGCGTCGTGGGCGACGGCATCAACCTGCTGTTGTGGCTCGTGGGCCTGGGCACCCTGCTGGCCGGCCTGATCGGCATCGCCAACATCATGATGGTCACCGTCAAGGAGCGTACCCAGGAGATTGGTGTTCGCCGCGCCCTGGGTGCGATGCCCTCCGCAATCATACGCCAGATCATGTGCGAGAGCCTGGTGCTCACCCTGGCCGCCGGCATCGCCGGCCTTGTGGCGGGTTTCTGGGGAGTATATCTGGTCAGCAGCCGTCTGGCCACGGAAGAAGGCAGCCTGTTCGACAACCCGCATGTGCCTTTCATTGCAGCTATCGCGGCCCTTGCTGTCCTCGTTGCCGGAGGCTTGCTTGCGGGATGGATACCCGCAAAGCGCGCGCTTTCTATAAAGGCAATAGAAGCCCTCAGAGAAGAATAGTAAAAATATGATTATATGAAAAAGATCGTTAAAGCCGTTGTCTGGTGTCTCGTAGCCGTGTTCGTAGTCTATACGTTCTACTTCCTCTGGAAGCAGTCGCAACCCGAGCCGGAAATCTATGAGCTGATCACTCCGAAGCTGCGCGACATCCGGAAGACGACCGTGGCCACCGGCAAGCTTACGCCGCGCCGACAGGTGAGCGTAAAACCCCAGATTACCGGCGTCATTACCCAGATTCTGGTCAAGCCCGGCGAGATGGTCAGTGCCGGACAGGAGCTGGCGCACATCCGGATTATTCCCGACATGAGCCAGCTTAACACCGCCCAGACGGCCGTTGAGAGCGCCCGTATCGAGCTGGAAGAGTTGCAGCGCCAGTGGGACCGCACCCGGCGGCTTTACGAGAAGGAAGTCATCAGCCGGGAAGAGTATGAGCAGGCGGAGACGCGATACAGGATAGCGAAAGAGAAGCTCGCTGCCGCCGAAGCCCAGTATGAGGTGGTGACCAAGGGCTCTTCGAAACGTTCAGGCAGCATCAACACCACAATCGTCACCAGTCCCATGAGAGGCATGGTGCTCAACGTTCCCGTCAAGGAAGGGTCGTCGGTATCTGCGACCAGCATGTTCTCTGACGGTACCACCATCTGCACGGTGGCCGACATGAACGACGTGATGTTCAAGGGCAGCATCGACGAGACGGAAGTGGCAAGACTGCGTGTGGGGATGCCCACCGTCCTGGTGCTCGGCGCGATGCAGGATGTCGCCATCCCCGCCGAACTGGAATATATCTCACCGGAAGGGGAGGAGAAGAACGGCGTGATCAAGTTTGAACTGTGGGCGGCCGCCACCATTCCCGAGGGCGTTGACGTCCGTTCCGGCTACAGCGTCAACGCAAGGGTAGTCACGGAGGAACACGATGGCGTTCTTTCCATCGAGGAATCGTCCGTGCTGTTCGATGGCGGCTCGGCATACGTCTGGCGCCTCACCTCCGACCCTGCGGATACCGAATCGCAGAAATGGGAGCGCGTACCCGTAAAGGTGGGCATCAGCGACGGCATCTACGTGGAAGTGCTGGATGGGGTCCGGAATGGAGATTACCTCCGCGGAAACAAGAGATAATCCATAATTTTCGTCCGGTGAGCAGAGAGGAGCAAGAGGCCCTGATCAGGCTTGGAACAGGAGAGAGGGTGGAATACGACCCCTCCGAAACCTTTGTTTCCCTTTTCAGGAAGCAGGCGACGCTCCGCCCGGAAGCAACTGCGTTGGTGGATGAGGTCAGCACCATCACCTACGCGGAACTCGACAGGAAATCGGACATCCTGGCCAGAAACCTGATTCAGGCCGGTGTGGTGCAAGACAGCGTCGTAGCCATCATGCTGCCCAGAAGGAAAGAGTTCATCATAGCAGTCCTGGGAGTATTCAAAGCGGGAGGAGCTTATGTCGCCCTGGACTGCGAGTATCCTGCAGAACGCCTGCAATACATGCTGGAAGATTCTGAAGCGAAGGTGCTTATCAACAGCGCGGACATGTTGGACGGACCGTACTGCGGGCCGGTGGACAACAGCCGGCCCGAATCCCTTGCCTGCCTGATCTATACCTCCGGATCTACTGGAAGGCCCAAGGGAGTGATGATAGAGCACAGGAACCTGAGGGATTGCGTCTTTGTCCTGAGCCGGATCATGATGAGCGGCGAACGCTGGGCCGAGTTCGCCAGTTTCAGTTTCGGCGCATCCATAGTAAGCTCTTTCGGCCCTCTCGGCGTGGGGGCGACGCTTCATATCCTGTCGTCTGATTTGCGCCGTAGCATGGGTGGCATGGCCCGGTATTTCTTGGACAACGACATCACCGGGGTTTTCTTCGGCACACAGGTGGGCTCTGACATGCTCTCCAGTTTCGAAAAACTTCATCTCAGGAAGGTGCTCGTGGGAGGAGAGGCCATGAAACCTGTCAAGCCCCGTACTTCGGAAATACAGGTCATCAACTTTTATGGCCTCTCGGAACACCTGATGGCCTGCTCCTACGTGCTGGAGCAAGGAAAGGATTATGACAGGATTCCCATAGGACGGCCTCTGCCCAACGTCACCCTGTTCGTCGTCGACGGGGAAGGAAGGCTCCTGCCCCGGGGAGAGACGGGAGAATTGTGCCTGGTAGGAAAGACGCTGACGCGCGGCTACTGGAAACAGGAGGGACTGACGAAGGAAAAGTATACGGAATGTCCCTTCATGCCGGGGAAGCGCATGTACCATACCGGCGACCTGGTACGATGGAACGAAGACGGCAACCTGGAATATCTCGGGCGAGCTGACAGCCAGGTGCAGCTGAGGGGTTTCCGCATAGAACTGGGAGAGATAGAGAACCGTGCGTGCAAGTTCGAGGGTATCAGGCAGGCGGCGGCGAGGCTTCACGACGAGCGTTTCCTTTGCCTCTACTATACCGCTTCCTCTCCCGTCGACAAGAGAGCGCTCAAGGGATTCATTTCCAGGGCACTGCCCGGGTTTATGGTGCCCACTGCCTTCATGCAGCTCGACAGCATGCCCCTCACACCCAGCGGCAAGATAGACAGGAAACTGTTGCCTGAGCCGGAGATAGACCTGCAGGAGATTGTGCCGCCCGCCACGGAGACGGAGCGGAAGCTGTTCGACATCGTGGCAGAACTCCTGAAGATGAGTGACTTTGGCGTGACGAACAACCTGATATCCCTGGGCTTTTCGTCCCTTTCCGCAATGCGCCTGGCCCTGGCCGTCCAACAAAGGATGCAGGCACAGGTAAGAATGGCCGACATCATGCAGGACCCCACGGTCCGCGGCATCGCCACCCATTTGTCTTCGTCCGTCTCAAATCTTCCGTCCTACGGGCGTCGCGCGCTGTACCCGCTGACGGAGAACCAGCGAGGCATATACATCGACTGGGAGATGAACCGGGGCAGCACGCAGTACAACATCGCCAGTCTGTATCGCTTTGCATCCGCAGATGTCGAGCGGCTCGGCGGCGCCCTCAAGGCCGCCGTGGAGGCCCACGGCTACCTGAAGGCACGGCTGACGCTGGCAGATGGCACTGTGATGCAGGAGCGACACGACGACGAACCTGCCGAGGTGATTTTGACAACGATGGACCATGAACCCGGAGCGTCTTACTTCCAGGACAAGGTGAGACCTTTTGACCTGTTCAACGACAGGCTGTACCGCCTGGAGGTCATTACCACGCCCTCGGGTGTCTATCTATTCATCGACATCCACCATATCATCTTCGACGGCCTGTCGGCTTCCATATTCCTGGACGACCTGCGCAAGGTTTACCAGGGCGGACAGTTGCTTCCTGAAAGCTATGAGCTCTACGATTTCGCGCTTTACGAGCAGGAGACAGTTGTCGGCGAAGCCATGGAAGCGGCGGAGAAGTATTTCGACGGTATTATGTCTGCATCGACGGCTTTGTGTTTCCCCGACTCGTCAAAGCCGGATGGGAAGGCATATGCGAAGATCGAGACCAGAATTCCTTCCGCGGCCATCGACACTTTCTGCCATGCCAATGGCGTGACAGCCAGCAGCTACCTGCAGGCGGCCTTCGCCGAGACCATGAGCCGTCTGACACGTGAGCCGGGTGGGTTGCATCTGACCGTCAGCAACGGGAGGGGGGCGAGTCCAGCGCTGATGTCGAGCGTCGGCATGTTCGTCAGAACAATACCTGTCGTACGGCCTTCGACTGCAGAAGGAGTCACGACCAGCGACTTTGTAAAATCCATGCATGCACAGCTCCAGCAGAGCTATACGCATGAGTATTACCCCTATACCCGTTTTGTGGAGCGACACGGGATACATGCCGGGATCATGTTCGTCTATCAGGGCGGCGTCTTCGAAGGAAGAGAGATCGAAGGGGCACAGCAGCGGATGCTGGATCCCGACCTGGCCAAGTTCCCGATCACGGTGACCGCTTATCCCCGGGAAGGCGCTTACGTCATCATGATTGAGTATGACGGCAGGCGCTACGGGAGCAAGGACATGGCGCTGGTGGCCAAGGCCATCGGCAACATGTCGCTGAGCATGTCTTCTGAGAAACTGCTGTCGGAGGCAAGGACCGTAAGCGCTGGAGAAGCGGCGCAGCTGCTCGAACTGGCGAAAGGGGAGACGTTCGAATATGACGCCTCCGAAACCCTGGTCGACCTGTTCCGTCGTCAGGCAGAGAAGACGCCCGACGCCCTGGCCGTGGCCTTTCAAGATAGGCGCTTGACTTACCGTGAGCTGGACGAGCTGACCGACCGGCTGGCGGCACAACTCGTCAGCAAGTACCATGTGCAGCCGGAGGAGGCGGTTGGCGTGATGATCGACCGCTCGGAGCTGATGGTCGTCTATCCCCTGGCCATCATGAAGGCA
>CACZWU010000014.1 GCA_902784965.1 uncultured Bacteroidia bacterium
GCGTAGTCGCGGAGGAGCCAGAGGACGTAGCGGATGTCGACACAGATGCAGCGATTCATCGGGGCGACATAGTAGGTGTCGCCGGCCAGAGATTCCTTGTTGCCATCGAAGGCCAGGCCGATCAACTCACCCTTGCCATTGAGCACCGGCGAACCCGAGTTTCCGCCCGTGATATCGTTGTCCGTCAGGAAGTTCACGGGAATGTCGGGATGCTGCGACAGCAGGTCCCGGAAGTCCGGCTTCAGACTGAAATCGTAATCGTCCGGATTGTATTTCTCCAGAATGCCCGCCCCCCGCGTCCGGGACGCCAACGTCACCGCATCGCGCGGCTCGAGCGGGCACACCTTGCCGAAGGTGATGCGCATCGTCGAATTGGCATCGGGATACATCGGCTGCTTCCTGGCCCGCTTCATCTGATAGACGGCGTCCTTGAATTCCCTTTCCAGCGAATTCTTGCTCACGCCCTGCTCGATCTCGTCGCGTTTCTCGTTGAACGACACGATCTTGCACGAGGTGAGCGTATCGTGCAGATGCCCGTCGAACACCTCGTTGAGCATCGCGTCGACATCGCCGTCGAAACGCGCGTAAAGACCCGTGAGGTACTCGCCCCAGAACTCGCGGTGCACGTTCTTGAAGAACTGCCTGAGCGCATAGCGAAGCAGGTCGCGCTCCACGCGCAGGTCAAGTTTCTCCAGCTCCCGGGCAGCCATCTCCGTATCGCCGCGGCTCAGGGCATTGGCATACCGGTGCAGGTTCGTGCCCCGCACCAGGGTCTCCTGGAAATAGACGATCTGCTGGTTGATGCCCGCCACGTCATCGTATTTCCCGCCCAGCCGGTAGATGAGGTCGGAATTGCCCAGCCACTTCTGGAGCTGCTGCTCCTCGGCGCGCTTGGCCTCAACAACGTCGAAACGCTTGTAGCAATAGATTTCTCCCTCCCGGATCTCCTGCACGTTGCTCAGGGAGAAATAGCGGTCGGCATACTTCAGCCGCAGGGCCACGTCCTCGTTCATCCATTTCTCGATGATCTGCATCTGGTCGAGACGGAACTGCGCCTGGATGGGATTCTGCACCTGCAGGATCTCCTCAACGGCATAGGAAGAGGCCATACGGTTGGTGCGGCCGGGATAGCCGAGGACCATCGAAAAGTCGCCATCCTTGACTCCTTCCTGCGAAACCTTCAGCACCTTGACCGGATGCAGCGGCACGTTTTCGGGCGCATACGTGGCAGGCGAGCCGTCGGGCGCCGTGTAGATGCGGTAGATGGCAAAATCGCCCTTGTGCTGCGGCCATTCCCAGTTGTCGGTATCGCCGCCGAACGCAGCCACGCTCACCGGCGGGGCGACCACCAGCCGCACGTCGCGATAGACCTGGTAGAGCGCCATATAGTATTGGTTTCCATTGTAATAGGACGAGCAGATGAGTTCGCCCTGCCCCGCATAGACCTGCTTGTATTTGTCTTCGAGGACCCTGTAAACCCGGCGCATGGCCATCGGCTTGTGCGCAACGTCGTACTCCTCGCGCAGGGCCATGACCTCGTCGGTCACGTCGAACATCTTCTTGAGGAAATAGACGGCCTGGCCCTGGACCGGCAGTTCCTCCTCGCGGCTCATGGCCCGGAAACCCTCTTCCAGGTAGTTGTGGTCGAGCGTGCTCAGGCCGTGGATGTCGTTGTAGGCGCAATGATGGTTGGTGATCATCAGGCCGTCGGACGAGATCATGCTGCCGGTGCAGCTGAAGCCGAGGGAGACCACGGCGTCGGAGAGGCTTTCCTTCTCCTCGTCGTAAAGGACTTTGGCGTCGAGCTTGAGGCCGGCGGCTTTCATCCGCTTCTCCAGGACGCGGTCGATGGTGTTGATCATCCACATGCCTTCGTCGGCGAAGGCGTTGAAGGTGCAGAGCAGCAAGCCCGCAATGACGATGAATCTTTTCATATTAAAAAATAAATCCTATGGTCAGGGCGGCAGTGTGGCGGCGGCCGTCGGCGTCGGCGAGGGTTGAGGCCATCAGGTCGTATTGGGCCGACACGTAGGTCCGGCCGCTGGCCGAGACCCACTTCAGGCCGAGGCCGCCGAGGATGGCGTCGCCGTCCCAGTAATCCCACTGGAAGAGCAGCGGTTCCTTCAGCTGCCATTCCGTTACATCCGTATACGTATCGTAATCCCGGGCATAGCCGAACATCGGCGTCAGCGTGACGGGCCCCAGCGGGACGGTCACCGCCAGCGTCGGTATCAGCGTATGGTAGCGCTGGTTGAAGCGCTGCGGGTATTCATTGTATGCATGCTCGAAACTGAAGTTCTCGATCCCCACCGACACCTGCCACGACGTACCGTAGGTGTAGCGCAGCTTCTCGGCATGCACCCGGCGCCAGTAGCACGACACCGGGTCGCCGTAGGTCACCCAGATACGGATGCGGGAATCCGGATCGAGTTCCTGCCGCTGCAGCGGACGGAGCCCCTCCATGGTGGAGAAGGTCGCCGACGCTTCGATCCGGTGTGCCCGGCCGATTTCCAGCGAAAGGGCGTCGTTCCAGGTCCAGGCATGCGTCGTGCCGTACTGCCGGTTGTTGTAGCCCACCTCGGTCTGTTCGCCCCGGTGCCAGTTCGCCGTCAGCGCGTTGTGCAACTGCACCCCGCCCAGGGAAAGGTCGAGCTGGAAACCGCCGAAGACGTGCTGGCGTAGCTTCATGCGCCGGTTCTCGGCGCTCGCGTAACCGCTGCCGTGGCCGAGCCACAGGCCGTACAGGTCGAAGAGCATCGCTTCCTTGCTCTCGGAAATCTGGGTATATTCCACGCGTTCGGTGGAACGCTCGTAGCCCAGGTTCAGGCCCAGGCCCAGCGGTCCGCCCTGCCAGTAAACGCCCGGAGAAATCCGGAAGGTCATGGCCGTGTTCTTGTTGCGCAGGTCCTTGTGCTTGGCCATCAGCGCCACGTCGTAGGTGGCATCGAGGCCCAGCGACCATCCACCGCCGACCGGCAGGCCTACGCCTGCCTCCATGGAATAACGCTCCAGCGAAATGGATCCGGGAATGGAGTCGGCCAGCATAAACGGCGTCTCATAAGGGTCGATCCAGCCCCGCCAGGTCACATCCTGGCCATAGGCATAACCGTAGCCGAAACGGCCGTAGGTATGCACCTGGCCGAGGGTCCGCTGGGCCTGGGCTCCCAACACGCCGCCGATCTCCCGCTTCGCATCGAAAATATCCCGCAACGATCCCGCCTGGCCCGCCACGCCCAGCGCCACGTCGACGTACGACGTGTCGGCCGTCACCAGCCGTGCCGCATTGTGCTCCTGCGCAACCGCCGTGGCCACCGACGCCACCCACAAACCGAATATCAGCCACCTCCTCATCATCTCAATCTGGGTTGTGGATCGCTGTCGGGAATGAAATCAGCGTCCGAATTGTTCGTATCCATGAAAACCTCCACGCCTTCCGCCACGAAATCGAGCCGGCGCGTGATGCATTTGCCCGAATAGTGCGCCGAACGCATCCAGACGTACGATGCATCGACGGTCCCGGGCAGCCGCTTGATGGCCGACGACGGCGAATCCACGCACTCCACTCCGTCGAGGATCCAGTCCTTGGCAATGTGCCAGTATTTCGTGCCCGAACTCTTGCCCGGCTCATACCGCTCCCAGAGCGCCGCCTGCGACTGCCAGGCCGCCACCCCCATCGCGGGCTGGAAGACCACCAGCGCCGGACTGTGGATCGACAGCGCCCAGGCCGTGCCCTGCCCCGTCATGTTGAGCACCATCGGCACCACCCCCGCTGCAATCTCATGCCGCGAGAGCGTCTCCGACCAGCAGCCGAAATGCGCCCGGTTCAGCTGCAGCGCCGACGTGGCGCGGCCCTTGTGGTCGACCGCCGCGATGCAGGCCACCACGGCCGATTCGCCCGGCTTCACGGCGTAGGTGTGTCCGTCGCCCGGGAACATCCAGTACATCTGCGCGATGGCAATCGTGTCGCGGCCGGACCAGGCATTGTTGCCCGTGGTCGAGTTGTAGGGATAGATGGCCGCCAGGCAGAGCGAATCGAGCCAGACGGTCTGCCCGCCCGGACCCGCGTTGTTATAGAGTTCGATGTAGGTATCTTTCGTGTAGTTGGCCCCCTCCAGCGTTGCGGAGCCGTGATAGTAGGCCTCCCGGATGATCAGCGGATTGGGGATGGCCACGTGCAGCAGCAGCTCCAGCTGCGGCGCGTGCGACGCTCCCTGAGCGTCGACCATCCCGTCGGTCGTCAGCAGGAATTCCTCGCTGGCACCGTTCACCGCGATGCGGGTGACGGGGAACCAGCCGGACGCCATGACGTCGTATTTGCCGGGGGCTACCGCGAAGGTCACCCGCCCGGAGGCATCGGGACGCTCTGAATAGCGGAACTCCGCCTCTTTGTTCTGGAGCCGTACCTCCAGCTGCTCCAGGTCGATGCCGGCCTCCGGATGATCGAGCCTGAGCTGCACGGTGAGCGTGACCACGGCGGGCCGCTCCTGGTAGCAAGATCCCGCGACCAGCAGCAACAAAGCGCACAGTATCAGAGAGATTCGTTTCATGCTCAGCGGATCGAGATTTTGACTTCCGCCCCGAAATAGAGCGGCGTGTTGCGATCGGAAGGGTAATGCGTCACGCTGTTGCGCACGCGTCCCCGCAGGTTCAGGAAGTTATTGGCATAGAACGAGATGGTGGCCCAGCGGCCGATCTCTTTCGAGAGCCGCAGGTTGAGCATCCCGTAGAACGGATAGGACTGCCGGACATAGTAGTTGCCCGTATTGGTGCTCAGGATCAGGTTGCGGTACTGCGGATCGTCCCGCATCTGGGTCGTGAAGGGCTGGACGCGGCCCGCGCGGTCCATGAGGTAGAGCGGGGCCACATGCCCCGTGCCGTCGGCGTCGAACCAGGCCAGGTCCTGGCCGTCGAAGCGGCAGAGGTTACGCGATGACTCGAGGAACACCATCTGGGCGGTAAGGGTCACCACCATGGCCAGCTGCGGGATGTGGGTGATAAAGCGGACGTTGGTGCTGATGCGGTCCTTCTCGGAACCGTTGGACGTGGTGGCGGAGCCGCCGTAGATGCCCACCCAGGGGTAGGTGCGTCCGCTCGACGTGCCGGCGTAGAGTCGCTGCGCGTAGGCGGTGTTGAGCGTGGTCATGTGCATCCACGCGCCACTCACGTTGATGGAGGTGCCGATGGCGGGAATCCTGGCCACGTCGAAGGTCCATTCCACGCCCCACTTGTCGAGCGACACGCCGTTGACGGGGCGCGAGAAGGCCATAAAGGTGGTGTCGGTAATGGATGGAAGCTCCCGGCCGTCCATGGTCACACTGCCGGTGTGCCAGGCCAGGTCGGCGCCCGACGGAAGCACGATCTGCGAAGGCGTATCGCCGTTCCAGGTATAACCGTAGCGGCGGTAGACCATGGGCACGTATTCCGTGGCGAAACCATAACCATCGGTCATCTTCTCGTAGAAGCCCACCAGCGAGCCGCTGAAACGGTCGGTCTCGAACTCGAGGCCCGCCTCGGCGTTGCGGCTCCGCTGCAGGCGGAGGGTCTCTCTGGTGGTCTCCTGGCGTTGCGTCGTGATGACGGCCAGGCCCGTGCCGGAAGCGTCGAAGTCGTTGTAGTAGAACGACACCATGTCCTTATAGGCCGGCTCTGGATAGAGATAGACCATCGAAGGCATCTTGCCCGTGATGCCCCAGCCGCCGCGGACCACGAGTTCCCGCAGGCCTTCGGGGCGCTTGACCAGGGTATAGCGCACGTTGATGCGCGGCTCCACGCTGAGGAACGCGTTGGTGGCGATGCCCCGGGCCAGGATGGTGTTCACGCGCGCACCGGCCTGGACCTCGAGCTCCGAACCGCCCAGCGGCACTTTGAAGTTGTCTTCCAGATAGCCCGTGAGGGCGTGCAGGAAGGGAATGTCGCGGTAGGAGCGCTCGCGGAAAGCCGAAGCGGACCCGGGCGAAGGCGGCAACGTGGGATCGAAGACCTTGCCCCGGCCGACATTGCCCTGGCTCTTCCACTCGAAACCGGCCAGCACCTTGTTGGTCACGGTGCCGTAACGGCCCATCTGGTGGGCGGTCAGCCGGGCCTGCGCGTCGACGGGCCGGCCGAACACCTGTACGTCGGAATAATACTGGGCCGGGGTGAAGAAGGCCTGGTTCTCGCCGTCGCTCATCGCCGCGGAAGTGGGCGTACGGCCCGCCGAGCCCTGGTACACGCGGCTGCGCGAGAACTGGTCGGTGATGCTGCCCGCCACCAGGTATTCCACATTGGTCAGCCACGGCTTGTTGACGATCCAGCGGCCGTTGACGTTGAGCCGCAGGCCACGGTCGCGTTCCTGCGTGAGCTCGTCGAGCAGCAGGTCGGGATCGCTCGCATTGGTGGCATTCGACCAGTTTCCGCGGAGTTTTGCGTTGATGGTCAATACTTTGCGGATATTGCCCGACCATCCTGCCTGGAAATTGATGCGGTTGTAGGCCGAAGCGGGCGTACGCACGTCGCTGTAGGCGTGGGCATAGTCGGCATCGAAGTTCAGCACGCCGGCCTTTTCGCCCAGCTGGAAGCCCTTTCCGAAGGAAATCTGCTTGAGTTGCGGGTCGGCCTTGAGCCGGATCTCCCACGGCGTGACGCCGGCCTTGGTCTTCACCACCACGGCGCCGGAGGTCAGGTCGCCGTAGACCACCGACGGGATGCCGCGGATGACCTCCACCGACTCGATGTTGTCGGTCGACACCTGGCGCGAGTCGACCCCACCGCCGGCCGTGGAGGCCGCGTTGCCCTGGCCATCACCCATGGCCGTGCCTGTCGAGAGCATCTGCAGGTTGGCGTCGTTCGAGAACGCGGCGCCGTCGACGATGAGCGCCGTGCCGGCCACGTTGGCGGCGTTGGTGCCGATGTCGCGGATGGAGAGCGAACCCACCTGTGTCAGCGAGGGGTTCTCGGTGACGCTGCCGGGCAGCAGCTGCATCACGTCGCGCAGGCTGGAGGGCTGGATGTGCTCGAGCGTCTGCTTGGAAATCTTCGAGGAGCTGGTGATCTCCCCGCCTTCCCTGGCGGTCACTACCACGGCATCGAGGGTCAGGCTCGACACGGCCAGCTCCAGCTTCAGCCGGGCGATGTCGCCCTTGACGTCGAGGGGATATTTCAGTGTCTCGTAGCCCAGGAGTGAAACCTCCAATTCCTGCCTGCCCGAGGGCACTTTCGTCAGTTCGAAGCGCCCTTCGGCATCGGTCACGGCCCAGAGGCCGAGTTCCTCGATGACGACGGAAGCCATGACCACCGGTTCGCCCGTGCCGCGCTCGACCACCTGTCCCGCCACCTTGTAGCGGGAAGGGGTCTGCGCAACAGCGAAACTGCCTGCCAGCAAAGTGGCAAGCAGTATCACGAAGCGGAGCCGGAGGGGACTTCCGCCAGACATTCCTAGTTGTTCTTCACGCAGCGGACCGAGACGCCGTTGCGGTAGTTGTTCCAGGCGCCGTTGTAAGTGCCCGTGTTCATGTTCGGCATCAGGGCCACGAACTGGACGTTCTTGAGCGAGCCGTCGTCGTTGGTGGTGACCTGGTGCACGGTGGAGCCGGCGAGGTAGCCGGTGTTCATGCCCCCCTGGTAGGCCTTGATGGCACCCATCGTCGTACCGGTGGTGGCAGCGGCGTTGGACACGGAGACGGCACCCCAGGCACCGGCGTTGAAGCCGGCTGCGTTGAGCAGGGCGGCGCTGCCGTTACCTCCGTTCAGCTCGACATCGAAATACGGGGCGTTGGGGTTGGTGTCGTTCTTGTCGGCCGTCTTGCCCACCAGGGCGATGATATCGGCCTTGGTCGGGATGTGCCAGCCCTCCGGGCAGATGCCCTGCACGCCTTCGAACGAAGCGGCGTTCTCGACCGTGATGTCGCCCGGCTTCACGCCCAGGGCCACTTCGGTAGAGTAGAGATAGCCGTTGGCCAGGATGTCTTCCGCAGCGGTGCTGAACTTCACAGTCGCCTTGTCGGCGGTGAGTTCGTCGATCACGAGCGGATACCAGAAGCCGTTGGTCACGGCATTCTTGTCGCTCGACGGCGTCATGCCGGCAGGGACATAACGGAGGTTCTCAGTCATCCACCATTTGCCGTCGTCCATCTTCACGGCGTGATAGATCTCACCCCCGTAAGTCACCAGGCCGCCTGCCTGGGCCGTGCCGAAGTCCTCGCTGACGCCACCGGCGGAAGTCAGGCAGGTGAGCGTAAACTTGATGGTGCGACCTTCAAAGTCGGGGCAGGCCGGGACGATGGCCGTTGCGATGAAAGTGCCCTTCGAACCGGACGTCTGGTCCAGCGTCACGTCGGACTGGTTGCACGTGAGCGTCCAGGCGGCGTTGGCCGTGAACTCGATGATGATCAGGCCGCCCTCTGCGTCGAAAACTTTATTCTCGCGTGGCGGGTTGTATTCAAGGCTCTCGATATGCACATGCCCCACGGGGCAGGTCTGCCTGAGGGAAAACGTCTGGGTCATGGAGCGGTCGTGGCTCGTGCAGACCACGGCCACCCTCGCACTCCGGGTGGAGGAAGTTTCATTGGGCTTGAGGGTGACGGTGATCATGCCGTCGCCGGCGCCGTCCATCGGGGACACGCTGTAAAAATCACCCGAATCGTCCACGAGGACATGCCACTCGTTGTTGGCGGTCACCATAATGGTCTGGCTACCACCCTGGTCATCGAATTCCAAATCCGTCTTGCTGAGCGAAAGGACGGGGTCGGGCTGGCAGGCCGTCAAAAGGGCCAGGCCCACCGTCAGGAATGCAAGAAAATTCTTCATATGCAGTATTTTTAAAATAATATATCAGTTTGGAGGACGGTCAAGGCGACATGGACGGAAGGGTCGCTCTTGAGGGCCAGATGGAGCGTCAGGGTCTGCTCTTCTTCGCTGGGCGGAATCTGCAGGAAAACGTCCATGCGGTTGGGGCCGCCTTCCATGGGCTCGATCCCGAAGGGATAGCTGCCGCCATCCAGGGGCTGTACCTGCCATGCTTCGCTGGAATTGACGGAGAACGACACCACGCCGCCTTCCAGGTCGATGGACTTGACCGGCTCCTCGCAGAAGAGGAAAGGATGGCAGGCCTGCGTGACCACCACGTTCGCATAGCGGTTCAGCCCGTCGTACGACGAGGTGAAACGGAGGCGGATGGCCTTGGTGTACCTTTCCGGGTTCTCTGCCACCTCGATGTGGATCGGGCAGGTGTAATCGCCCGATGAGGGCGTCACCGTGGCGGCGTCATCCGATATCTCGCACGTCCAGACACCGTTGGTGAAAAGCATCTCGTCGAACGTGCCGCCGTCGGCATCACACACGAAGGTGTAGAATTCCGGCGTGAGATAGAAGTTGGTTTCCTGTTCGCAGGATCCGGCCGTCAGGCCCGTCAGACAGAGGAGAACAATGAGCAGATAACGTTTCATGGCGCAAAATTATCAATTTTTTTTCATACCTTCGCATCCCAAATAATGATGATTCTTCGCAAAATATATACCCTGCTTGTTTCCGCGCTGCTGGTGGTCGTGGCCATCGCCCAGTTCACGGGCTGCGAGAAATACGTGCTGCCCGCCATCAGCGTCACGCCCGACACCCTGCGTTTCAGCGCCCTGGCCGACTCGGCCGACGTGTGGCTCTCGACCAACGTCATCTGCAAGCCCGAGGTAGAAGCTTCGTTTTGGCTCACTGTCTGGCCGGAATGGTTCGACGAAAGCAGCACGATGACGGTGTTCGTACGCGAAAATACCGATTCGCTTTCGCGAACCGGTATCATCTATATCACGTCGGAAGCCCTCCAGAAGAAGATCGTCGTGATCCAGGAAGGGCTTTAACCTTCTATTTCTTGATCTCCATCACCTTGCCGTGGTCGTTGACAACGGAGCGGAGCCAGCGTTCCCGGAACTTGGGATGCATCGGGCTCTCCGGAATGTTCTTGCCGGAGCCATTGTCCTGGAAGGAGCCGTCTTCGTTCTGCCGTTTCACGTTGCCGTCCATGTATTTTACCAACAAATAGTTACCCAGGTCGGTCCAGCGGTCGAACAACTCCTGGGAACGCCGTTCGCAGAAAGCTGTCAGCATGGCGATGGCCTGGCGGCAGTTGCCGCCCTGGAGCATCTTCAGGGCACGGGCGTCGACCTGCGCCACCAACTCGAGGTTCTCATTCTCATATTGGTCGGCGGCGGCACGGATCTCCGGCTGGGCCCGGTCGTAGAACAGGTAGGCGAAATGCGCCACCCGGTTGAAGAGCCAGAAGGCCGAGGTGGGGCTGTATTCGAGCATCGAGCCATTGCCCTCGCGGAAGCATTCCGGCACGGCGCTGACGTTGGTGTAGATGGGGGTCAGGGCACTGGTGGCGGCATCGTCGACGCCGAACCAGAGCAGGCCGCCCACCTCATCGGGCAGCCAGCCGCGGGCCTGGCCCAGGTACCAGAAGCCCGTCTGCTGCGTGGCGATCGAGCGCTCGAACAGGTATTCCTTGCCGTCGAGCTCGAAGCTCATCGGGCGCCAGCGGTAGGGCAGGCGGCTGGGGCCGGCCCCGGCATCCTCGCTGAAATCGAAGGGCGTGCCTTCGTAGTGGTCGCGCATCACGTCGGCCAGGGCCTTGACCGTCACCTTCTGCTCGGGCTTGATGTAGAGCGGCATCTTGTTGGCCGGGTTCTCGCCCGAGGCAAAATCGACGTACTTGTCGGCATCGAAGCCGTTTCCGCCCAGCAGGCGGAAAGCCGACCACACGCGGGCCTCACAACCGCGGAGGCCACCCCAGTCAGCGGGGCAGTAGGCATCGCAGAAGCTGAATTCCGCATCGCTGCCCGTGAAGAAGCCCTTCTCCCGGGCAAACGAGATGACGTCGGGCGCATAGAGGCAGTTCTCGGGGTCGTTGAGCGGGAAATGATGGATGCGGCTCTGGTTGGCGTGGCCCGAGATGTAGCCGTCGGGGATGCGGACGGCCACCCACACGGCGCCTTTCTGCTCGCCCTTGCCCACGATCTCGAAGATCCAGCACTCGTCCTTGTCGGCAATCGAGAAACTCTCGCCTTCCGAAGGGTAGCCATAGGTCTGCACGAGCTCGTCCATGATCCGGATGGCTTCGCGGGCCGTGCGGGCACGCTGCAACGTCACGTAGATCAGCGAACCGTAGTCCATGATGCCGTCTTTGTTCTCCAGGTTCGGGCGGCCGCCGAAGGTGGTCTCCATGATGATGAGCTGGTGTTCATTCATGTTGCCCACTGTCTGCCAGGTGTGGGGCACCTGGGCGATCTTGCCGCGGTAGAAACCGCTGTCCCAGTCGTAGATGTCGAGCATCGCGCCGGCCGGATGGTCGGCGGCGGGACGGAAATACAGTTCACCGAAGAGCTGGTGGGAATCGGCGGCGTAGGTCACCATGCAGGAACCGTCGGCCGAGGCTCCCTTGGTCACGATGACGTTGGTGCAGGCGTCTGCGGCGGGGCGTGCAAACAGCAGGAGGCAGGCCGCAAGGGCGAGGATACGTTTCATTCTGTCAGGATTTTGGTCTGTTTTTATTCCACGAAGATAAAAAAATAGCGCCTCTTTGCCAAAAGGATTTACTTCGCGGAACGGACGAACCACGCGGGGTGGCAGGCGAAGTAGGGATCGCTGAAGAGGTAGGTCTGCTGGCGCTCGGCAGTGATGAAGATCTCGCCGCTCCAGATGTCGATGGTGCCATTCTGCAGGGCCGTTGAAATCTCAGCAAGAGTGAAGAGCGTGATGCTGCAAGGGCGGTTCTGCGCGGCGGCGAAACGTTCGAGCAGTTCAATCTCGAAACCGCGCCACTCGGTGTCGACCAGGAAGCACATCGGCGCGATACGCACGTTGACGCCTATTCTCAGTACGTTGCCGGTGGTCTTTTCTTCGATATCGGGCATCGGAATGCTGTTGGGGTCGTTGCCGCTGAACCAGCGGTCGTACATCTCCTGATACTGTCCGTTGTTGCGGATTTCGGCCAGGAATCCGTTGAAGGCCGTTGCCAGTTCCTGGCTGTTTTTCCGGAATGCGAAACCGATGTCGAAGGTGCGCTCGTCGCGGAAGGCGATTTTCACGCCGTTGCGCGACAGATCGCTGGGAGAGATGGCGATTTCATCATCCTTGAAGGCGTCGATTTCACCGCGGACCAAAGCCGCCAGACAATCGACCGTGCTCTTGTAACGGACGACCCGGAAGTTGCGCTGTCCGGCCAGTTCCTCGTCGTAATAGCCGCCAGCCTCCACGCCGACGATCTTGCCCTTGAGATCTTCCTCTGACCTGATTTCCTTATCCGGATGAAGATATTCACACGAAGCGAGGGCGATCAGGCCGCAGAGGATGAATGCGATGGTTACGAAGTATGATCTCATGGCGATGACGTTTATTTCGTATTGTTTCACAAAGATACATTCGAAAACTTTTCTTGATTCGAGAAAAGATTATTTTTTCACTATCTTTGTCTTATGAATCGACTTTTTCTCCTCCTTCTTTTTGCAGCGTCGCTGCTGCTGAGCACCCCCGCGGCCCTGGCCCAGGAGCCCCAGGAGCCCGACCTCGACAAAATCATCGCCACCCAGCTCGACAACCTCACCCGGACTTTCAAGCTCGACGACGTGCAGGTTTTCTTCGTCGATTCGATCCTGCAGTACAACTTCCGCGCGATGAACGACGAGTTCGAACAGACCCGCCGCACCGGCGCCAGCAACAACGAGACCTTCCAGATCATCTCTGACAAATGGATGGCCGCCACCGACGAAGCCTTCGAGCGCTTCTTCACCGAAGAGCAGTGGAAGAAGTACATGAAATCGTCCTACGGCAAGGAGAAAATCCGTCGCGACAAACGGATGAGCGACCGCATCCCGGCCTCATCGCAGAAGCAGTAGTCCGCTTCCATTCCCTGATTACCCCTTCCCTTCCAGTCGGCCAGCGCGAAATCGCAGCCCGCGGCGCGTGCGCACTGGTAGTCATGCATCGTGTCGCCGACGTAGAGCGTCGCGTCGGCCGTCGAGCCCGTGCGGGCCAGATAGGTCAGCAGCGGGTCGGGAAAAGGCTTGTTCCGCGCGGAATCTTCCGAACTCACGATGACATCGAAGCGCGGCCGCAGCGGCGCCAGCACCGGATCGTATTCCAGCTCGAACTTGGAGCGCGAGGTGACGATCCCCAGCCGCACACCCGCCTCTTTCAGGGCATCGAGCAGCTCCACCACGCCCGGAAAAGGCTTCACCAGGTACATCAGCTCCTGGAAATGCTCCTCCCATACTTCCCCGAAGCGGGCTGCGTCGGCATAGCCCAGCACGGCTGCCGCCCGGGAGCTCGGCGTGCCGAAAAAGTCGTAGGCCTCCTCGTAGGAAACCTCCCGCCCGAGGAGGTCGCGAATGGTCTGCATGAGCGAGAGCACACCCGTCCGCTCGGTGTCGAGCATCGTGCCGTCAATGTCGAACACGAAATCGGTATAGGTCTTCATCGCCGGTCAAGTTTGATGAGTACGGGCAGGTGGTCGCTGTAGCCGTTGTCGAAGGTGTTGCCGTAGTAGCTGCGGCGCGGGGCGCCCTTGCGCAGCATAAAGTTGCGGCGGAAGATCTCGCCGTAGTGGTTCTTGCCGTCGATGCGGCAGATGCGGCAGCCCTTGAGCCCGGGATAGGCGGGAAGCAGGTTGTGCGACACGATGATGTTGTCGTAGAGCACCCAGCGGTGGTTGTGGATACTGGTTCCCTGCCCCTCGTCGGCCAGTTTCCAGAAAGGATTGAAATACTCTCCTTCCGGCACGTTGAAAGGACTTTTGTGGGCCCGCAGCAGCACAGCCAGCGACTCGTCGGAGGGATTGTCGTTCATATCGCCCATAATGACCACCTTGATGTCGGGATAGTCGCGGCGCAGGGCGGCGGCGTGGTCGCGCGCCGTCTCGGCCCCTGCCCGGCGGAACCCTTCCGAAGAGGCGACGCCCGCCCGGCGGGAGAGGAAGTGGCAGATGTAAAAGGCGAACATTTCCCCGTCGATCTCGCCCCAGGCAGCCAGGATGTCGCGCCCGATGTACTCCCGCCCGCTGCGCAGCACCAGTTTCAGCGGTTCGCAGCCCATCAGCGTGAATTTGTCGGGCCGGTAGAGCATCCCCACCTCGACGCCGCGCTGGTCGTTCGACTCGAAATGCAGGCATTTATAGTGGGCGCCCGTCATCCGTTTCTGCGCCACGAGGTCTTTCAGCACCTTGAGGTTCTCCACCTCCGACACGCCGGCCACCACGGGGAAACCGTTGTGGGCCGAGGCCACGGCCGAGAAAATCTCGCTCAGGTTCTCGAGCTTCTTGAGGTATTTGTCGCGGGTCCAGCGCCTGTCGCCCATCGGCGTATAGGCGTCGTCGGCCGTCATCGGATCGTCTATGGTGTCATAGAGATTCTCGAGATTGTAGAACATCACGGTGTAAGACATACTACAAATATATGCAAATTTCTGGGAAAAATCCACCGTTTTTTTGTATCTTGCGAGTTATTATATTGGCATAATTCCGAAATGAAAAAAATACACGAATATGATTTCTGGTATCATTACCTGCGCTATGTCGTGAATTTCTTCCACCGGAACGCATACAAGAAGCTGCAATACATCGGCCGGGAAAAGATCCCGCAGGACCAGGCCCTCATCTATGCGCCCAACCACTGCAACGCCCTGATGGATGCCCTCGCCGTCCTCGAAATAGACAGGCGCCGCAAGGTATTCGTGGCCCGTGCCGATATCTTCCAGAACCCGATTGTCAAGAAATGCCTGACTTTCTTGAAGATAATGCCCATCAACCGGGTCCGCGACGGCTTCCGCAGCGTGCTCAGCAGCGAAGATACCATCGAAAAATCGATTGAGGTACTCAACAATCAGGTGCCTTTTTGCATCTTACCGGAAGGGACGCACCGTGCGATGCATAGCCTGCTCCCGCTGGGAAAGGGCATTTCGCGCATTGCCTGCGGGGCAGTCAGGGCGCTGAACGACGGGCAGCACGTGCTGATCGTGCCCGTAGGACTGGAATACGGCGACTATTTCCGCCTGCGCACCACCCTGCTGGTGACGGTCGGACAGCCGGTGGACATCACCGCCTACATGGCCGCCAACCCGGAAATGAGCGAAGGGGAATTGCTGTCGAACATCCGCTACATGACGGCCGAAGCCCTGAAGGAGTTGATCGTCTACATCCCCGATGACGACGACTACGAGGCCACCTGGGAACTGGCGAAATGTTGCAGCGGGACGGTGCCGGAATGCAAGCTGCAGGAACGCCTCCATGCCAACCGTGCCGCGGTGGAACAGATTCAGCGGCTCCGGCAACAGGCCCCGGAAACAGCCCGGAAGCTCTTTGAAAAAGCGCTCGCCTGGAAACAGGCCCGGCAGGAAGCCCGGGTCAGCCTGCATGTCACCCATGCCCGCAAGCCCCTGGTGGCCACCCTGTGGCGCACGCTGCTGATGCTCCTGACCCTTCCCCTGGGACTGGCCTGGACCCTCGTCTCGGCACCCGTCTGGGCGGTCGGGGAATGGCTCGCCCGCAAGACGGATGACCTGGCCTTTCGCAACTCGCTCCGCAGCGGCGTGATTGTCGTCGTCTGGTCGATCCTGCTGCTGGTGGCGGCCATCGTGCTCTTCTGCACGGTCCCGTGGTACTGGGCACTGGCGGCGCTGGTGCTGCTGATACCGGCCCCTACCATGGCCTACGAGTGGTTCGAGCAGGTGCGGCGGCTGTTCTCGGCCTGGCGCTGGCTGTTCAACGGAACGCTTCGCCGGCAACGGCAGGAACTGATGGCAATGATACATAAAACTTTGGAAAACAAATAAATAAGACATAACATGAAAAAACTCTTTGTTCTATTGCTTGCCCTGGCTACGGTTGCGGGCGTGTCGGCCCAGGAAAAAAAGAAGGCCGTCGAAAAGACGGGCTTCTCGTTCGGCGCATTCCCGATCATCGCCTTCGACCAGGACAAGGGCCTCCAGCTCGGCGCCCTGGCCAACATCTATGACTTCGGCAAGAGCGGCTGGTATCCAAACCCCCGGCAGCAGATGTACCTGGAAGCCTCCTGGTTCACCAAAGGCTCCCAGCTCTACGTGCTCAGCTACGACAACCGTTTCCTGATTCCGGGCGTCCGCTTCTCGTTCGCCGCCTCGTTCTCCAACGAGAAAGCCCTCGACTTCTTCGGCTTCAACGGCTACGAATCGTACTTCGACAAAGACCTGAACCAGTTCGGCTACTACAAGATGGCCCGTATGGTCCCTTACGGGAAGCTCGACTTCACGGGCAAGATCGTAGGCAAGCTGTACTGGAAATTCGGCTACCACTTCAAGTATTTCATCCTCAACGAATTCGATAACGAAAAAACGAAGCAGCTGCCTTACGAGAAAACCCTCTTCGCCTGGTACAAGGACCTGGGCATCATCGCCCCCGACGAGCACAAAGGCGGCATGACCAGCGCCTGGCGCGCCGGCCTGTGCTACGACAGCCGCGACGTGGAAAACTCCCCGACCCGCGGCATCTGGGCCGATGCCTTCATGGAGTGGGCCCCCAAGTGGATGGGTACCAACAAGCCCTACGGACGCTACTACGTCGTGCTCCGGCAGTACATCCCCTTCATGAAGAACGGCAACCTGGTGTTCGCCTACCGCGCCAACGTCCAGGGCTTCATCGGCAACCCCGCCTTCTACGTGCTGCCCTATGAGTCCGTGCTCGGCCCGGGCTACGACCGCGACGGCTTCGGCGGCTACCGCACCCTCCGCGGCATCATGCGCAACCGCATCCAGGGCAAGGCCATCTGCTACTTCAACACCGAGCTCCGCTGGAAATTCCTTACCGTCAACGTGTTCAAGCAAGACTTGACCTTTGGCCTGAACGCCTTCTTCGACGGTGGCCGCGTGCTGCAGAACTATAGCTTCACCGAACCTGCCTACCGGGGTACGAACGTGCCCGGCTGGCCCGACCAGCTTGACAAGAAGGGCGTGGAGAAATTCCACCTGGCTGCCGGCGGCGGCCTCCGCTTCATCCTCAACAAGAACTTCATCATCGCCGTCGACTACGGCCGTGCCTTCAATGCACAGGACAACGGCAAGGGCGGCTCGTTTTACGTCAACACCGGTTATCTTTTCTAGTCTATGAAGAAAATCCTTTGGTCCTTCCTTTTGCTGGCGGCCTGTCTCTCCTCGACGGGCTGCTATGAGGAACAACTCAAGAAACTCGACGAGTTGGAAGACAGGGCCGATGCGTTGACCGTCCTCGTCAGGCAGCTCAACGAGAACATGAAGACCCTGCGCGACCTGATGCGGGTCATCGACCGGCAGGATATGATCACCGGCATCACGGAGATCCGTTCCGAAGGCGTGCTGGTCAGCTATCGCATCAACTTCGTCGACCACGACCCCATCACCATTTCCAACGGCGCCGACGGCAAGAAACCCCTGATCTCGAGCCGGCAGAACCCCGACGACAAGAACTATTACTGGGCTGTGCAATATGGCGATGAAGGCTGGGAATGGCTGCTTTCGCCCGACGGCCAGAAGATGCTTTCGATCGGCGACCTGCCCTACATCACCATCCGCAACGGCCGGTTCATGTATACGCTCGACGGTAAAACCTGGGTGGATCTCGGTCCTGCCAACGGCCAGAACGGCGACCAGATGTTCGCCTCGATCAATACCTACAACACCGACTACGTGCTGATCACCCTGACGACGGGCGAAGTGCTGAAGATCCCCACCTACAGTGCCTTCCTGGCCCTCAAGTCCGAACTCGACAAGACCAACGAGAACGTGGACGCCCAGGTGAAACTCATCCGCGCCGCCCAGGAAAAGATCACCTGGATCACCAGTATCCAGCCCATCCTCAACGGCAAGGACACCGCGGGCCTGACGGTCAGCCTGTCGAACGGGCAGCAGTTCAGCATCCACGACTGGACCTCCTCGATGAGCCCCGCCATCTTCGTCAAGCGCGACACCGACGGGCACCTCTACTGGGCCTACACCATCGGAACGAATCCCGAACAATGGGTGCTCTCGCCCGAAGGCAACAAGATTCCCGCCGAGAGCACGCCGGTCGACATCCCGCTCATCTCGATTGAACGCGACACCGACGGCGAATACTACTGGGTGGTGACCACCGGCGACAGCACCGCCTTCCTGCGCACGCAGGTCAGCGGCCAGTGGCAACCCCAGGCCGTCGACACGGTAAAGAGCATCTTCAGCCAGGTCAGCAACTACACCGACTCGCTGGTCGTGGTCCTGAAAGACGGCACCCGTTTCAACCTGCCGAAACAGTATACCGTGACCCTGACCGACACGGCCGGCAACCCCATCGGCGACCAGATCACCATGGCGGATGGCGGCACGGCCACCCTCTGCTACAAGGCCAACGGCAACAACGTGTCCGTTTCGCTGCTCACCCAGGGCGGCTTCACCGCCACCGAGGGAGCCCTCGAGAGCGGGGCTCCGTGCATCCTCGTCAAGGCGCCGAACACCTTCACCAGCGGCAGCGGAAAAGTCGTGATCGTCTTTACCTTCCCCTCGGAAGTATCCCCGATCACCGTGGTCAAATCTATCACCATCAAAAAGTAAGGAGGCATCAACCATGAGAAACAGACATTTCTTCCCCTGCCTCCTGCTGCTGGCCTTCGTGCTGGGCGGCTGCATCAACCAGGTCGATTCCGAAATCACCATCCTGGAACGGCGCATCGCCAAGCTGGAACAGCGCTGCAGTGAAATCAACACCACCTTGCAGGGACTCCAGAAGATCCTCGACAACTTGAACCAGTACGACTTCATCACGGATGTCGAAGCGTTCTATGAAAACGGCAAGGTGGCCGGCTATACCATCAGCTTCACGAACTCCGACCCCATCGTGCTCCACAACGGAACCGACGCCGAGACCCCGCAACTGGGTGTCGGGCTGGGCGACGACGGCCTATGGTACTGGACGGTGAAATATCCTTCCGATCCGTTCCCGACCTTCATCACCGACAACTTCGGCGTCCGCATCCGCACCGATGCCGGCACGCCGCTCATCAAGATTGAGAACGGCAACTGGATGGTTTCGTACGACAACGGCGACGTGTGGCACAACCTGGGCCGGGCCACCGGCGAGGATGGCGCCTCCTTCTTTGAAAGCGTCACCGACAAGGGCGACTACATCGAGTTCAAAATGCTCAACGGCACGATCATCCAGGCACCCACCTGGGCCAGTTTCGAGAAACTGCAGGAAAACTGCCGCAAGGTCAACGAGAACCTCCAGAATTTCATAAAGATGGCCAATGCCTTCAACGAGAAGGTGTACGTGCAGGAGATGATTCCCATCCTCCAGGGCACCGACACCCTCGGGTTCCGCCTCCAGCTTTCCGACGGCAGTTCCTATGCCTTCTATAACGGCAGCGGCACCAACGTGCCGGTGATCGGCGCCCAGCGCGCCACCAGCAATCCCGACGACGACGTCTGGTACTGGACCATCCGCTACGGCGACGGCGATCCGCAGTGGATCCTCGACGACAAAGGCAACAAGATCCAGGCAAACGCTCCCGGCGGACTGACGCCCACGATCTCGCTCCAGCAGGTGGCGGGCGACCCGGCCTGGTACTGGGCTGTGGCCTATGGCGACGGCGCCCCTTCGTTCATCCTCTGTGACGGACAGAAGGTCAAGGCCAGCGTCGTGGCACCCGATGCCCTGGTCAAGTCGGTCGTGACGGTCGGCGAAGACAAGGTCTGCGTGACCCTCTCCGACGGGCTGGTCTTCTACATCCCGTTGCCCCGGGCCATCCTGGTCACCCTCACAGCACCTGTGAGCAGCAGCAACACCGTGACGATGGCCGCCGGCGATACCGTCCACTTCAACTGCATCATTTCGGGTTCGGACGAACGCACGGAGGTGCTTCCGGTCGCCGACGAGAGTTTCTACTCGGCTGCCACCTGCACCTCTGCTGACCACCGGAACTGGGATGTCATGATCGTGGCGCCGAAGCCCTTCAGCGCTCCTTCCAAAGGCCGTGTCAACCTGCTGGTCTCGAACGGATACGGACAGATGAAGTCCATTCTCATCACCATTCTGCCCAAGAACTAAGGAGGATACGACAATGAAAAGAATCTTTATCCTATTCTCTATCCTGGTCCCGGCCCTGCTGCTGGGCAGCTGCACGAAAGAAATCGACGAACGCATCAGCCAGCTGAAAGAAGACCTCTACGTCCTTGAGCAGGCCGTATCTTCCGTCAACGAAGCAACGAACAACCTCGCTCAACTGGTGAACGCCCTGGAGAAGAACGAACACATCAAAAGCATCCAGGAATGGACCCTCGGCAACTGGTCCGGCTACCAGATCACCTTCACCAGCGGCACCGTGCTGACCCTGCGCAACGGCGTCGACGGCGTATCTCCCATCCTGGGCGTCCGCTACAATGACGAGAACGAAGGCTACTACTGGACCATCCAGATGGGGCCCGACGGTTCGCCCACCTGGATGACCAACAGCTACGGACTGAAAGTCCGCGCCACCGGCCAGGTCCCCCAGCTCAAGATTGAGGACGGCCTCTGGTGGTACAGTTTCGACGGCAACTCCTGGATCAAGACCAACTGGGCTTCGCCCCAGGGCGAACCGGGTTCCGCCATGTTCACCAGCATCGATACCTCCGATCCCTACTACGTGACCTTCTCGCTGGCCAACGGCTACCGTTTCCAGATTCCGACGCAGCGGGCGGTCGAAGAACTCAACGAACAGTGCGAGACCCTCAACAAGACCATGAAGGAATATGCCGACATCGTGGCCGGCTACGATTCCTCGGTCTTCGTCAAATCGGTGGTCGAATTTGAAGAAGGCGGTGTCCGCGGATGCCGCATCACCATGGAGACCGGCGAGGTGTTCACCATCCGCAACGGCTATGACAACCGCGACTCGGTGCTGCTGAGCGCCAAGGCCTATACCGACGGCAAGTATTACTGGGTGTACCGCAGCCGCTCGACCGATGAATACCAATGGCTGCGCTACAACGGGGAGATGATCTGCGTCACCCTCGGCGACATCACTCCGCACATCGGCATCGTCGACTCGCTCGGACAGCTTTACTTCACGGTCGCCATCGGAACAGGCCAGGCTGAACTGATGCGCGACGCCGACGGCAATCCCGTGAAGGCCACCGGCCGCATCGTCGAAGACTTCTTCACCGGTGCCGACCTGAGCGACCTGTCGACCGTGGTTCTCACCCTTTCCGACGGGACGAAGGTCAGCCTGCCCCGTACCCGGGAGCACATGCCTTCGGCCACGCTCTCCCTCCGAACAGACTATGTGGAGGCGGAAACCTCCTACACCTTCCAGGCGCTGCTCTTCCTGGTCGATACGCTGCCCGGCACGACGGTCCTGCCCGATTACGCAAGCTACGCCAAAGAGGCCGGCCTCTCGGTCGAAGCCGTCGCCATCGACGATGGCTACGCCGGGACCGTGACGGCGGTGAACTTCAGTTCCCAGCCCATCACCGGCGGCGTCCGCTACGAGAGTATCCTCGACATTCCGTTCACGACGGGCGACCTTTCCGTCTGGAACACCTCGATCAAGTCGCGCATCGCCGTCTTCATCTCCTGGCAGAACAACACCATCATGAAGGTGGTGGAATTCCGCCGCGCCATCCTGGCCACGTCCATCACGATTCCTGCATCGCTCGAAGTGGAAGTGGGCAAGACCGCGACGCTGACAGCGTCGTGGCTCCCGACCGACACCACCGACACCGACATCAACTGGAGCAGCAGCGACACCGCCGTCGCCACGGTTGCGGCCGACGGCAAGGTGACCGGCGTGGCCGTCGGTACCTGCACCATCACGGCGCGCATGGGCCGTGTGTCGGCCACCTGTGCGGTTACAGTAAAAGCCGCAACGCCTTGATGCGTTGCGGCTTTCTGGCCGGACCGTGGTCCCTGCAGGACTTGAACCTGCGACCCACGGATTATGAGTCCGCTGCTCTGACCGACTGAGCTAAGGGACCAAATTTGCCGGGCTGAAAAGCCCGGCAAATTTACTTATTACCCTTAATTACACTTTGATCTCAACCTCGACGCCACTGGGGAGTTCCAGTTTCATCAGGGCGTCCACGGTCTTCGGAGAAGAGTTGTGGATGTCCAGGAGGCGACGGAAAGAATTGAGTTCAAACTGCTCACGGGCCTTCTTGTTGACGAAGGTCGAACGGTTCACCGTAAAGATCTTCTTGTCGGTCGGAAGGGGAATCGGGCCGCTGACGACAGCACCGGTGGCCTGCACCGTCTTGACGATCTTCTCGGCTGACTTGTCAACCAGGGCGTGGTCGTAAGATTTGAGTTTAATTCTGATTTTCTGGCTCATTATTGTAACTTTTAAACGATTTTTATTCTTCGTCATCTGCATATCTGCGTGGTCCGCCGTGCTTGTCGATGATCTCCTTGGCCAGGTTCGCAGGGACTTCCGCATAGTGCGAGAATTCCATGGTACTGGTGGCACGGCCGGAGGTCAGGGTCCGGAGGACCGTCACATATCCAAACTGCTCCGCGAGCGGAACTTTGGCCTTCACGATGCGGGCATTGCCTTTGGAGTCCATGTCGACGATCTGGCCGCGGCGACGGTTCAGGTCGCCCACCACATCGCCCATATAGTCTTCGGGCGTCACCACTTCCAGCGACATGATCGGTTCCATCAGCACCGGACCGCACTTGCGCAGGGCATTGCGGAATGCCACGCGGGCGCAGATCTCGAACGAGAGGGCGTCGGAATCGACCGGATGGAAGCTGCCGTCGAGCAGCCGCACTTTGAGGGAAGTCATCGGGCAGCCACACAGCACGCCGTTGTCCATCGCCGAGCGGAAACCTTTCTCCACGGAAGGAATGAACTCCTTGGGAATGTTTCCACCCTTGACTTCGTCGATGAACTGGAGGCCGGTGACCCCTTCGTCGACCGGACCGAGTTCGACCACGATATCGGCGAACTTGCCCCGGCCACCCGTCTGTTTGCGGAACACCTGACGGTGCTGGTACGACCGGGTGACCGCTTCCTTGTAGTTGACCTGCGGTGCACCCTGGTTGATTTCCACGTTGAATTCCCGGCGGAGACGGTCGACGATGATGTCGAGATGAAGCTCGCCCATACCGCTGATGATCGTCTGTCCGGTGTCGGGATTCGTCTGGACGGTGAAGGTAGGATCCTCTTCGGATAATTTGCCCAGTGCGATGCCCAGGCGCTCGAGATCCTGCTGCGTCTTCGGCTCGACCGCGATGCCGATCACGGGATCGGGGAAGGTGATCGATTCGAGGACAATCGGATGGCTCTCGTCGCAGACCGTGTCACCGGTGCGAAGTTCCTTGAAACCCACGGCGGCGCAGATGTCGCCCGCTTCGACGAAGTCGATGGGGTTCTGCTTGTTGGAGTGCATCTGATAGAGGCGGACCACCCGCTCTTTCTTGCCGGAACGGGTGTTGAGCACCTGATGGCCTGCATCGAGATGGCCCGAGTAGGCGCGGATGAAGGCCAGGCGGCCGACGAACGGATCTGTGGCGATCTTGAAGACCAGGCCGCAGAAAGGATCGGTGGCCACCGGCTTGCGCTCGACCTCGCGGTCGGTGCGCAGATCGATGCCGTGGACGCTTCCCTTGTCAAGCGGAGAAGGGAGGTAACGCATCACGGCGTCGAGCAGGAACTGGATGCCTTTGTTCTTGAACGACGAACCGCAGCAGGTCGGAACCACGGCCATGTCGATGGTCGCTTTCCGGAGTGCGTCGATAATCTCCTGATCGGAGATCGAATCGGGATCGTCAAAGAACTTCTCGAGAATCTCGTCGTTGTATTCGGCGACAGACTCGATGAGCTTTCCTCTCCACTCCTCCACCTCGGCCACCATTTCGGCCGGCACCGGCTTCTCCACGTAGTTCACGAGGTCTTTGCTGGTTCCGTCGTAGTAGTAGGCTTTCTTGGCGATCAGGTCCACGATGCCTTCGAAATGTTCTTCGGCACCGATGGGGAGACAGATCGGAATGGCGCGGGCGCCCAGTTTCTCATGGATATCTTCGACAACGGCAAGAAAATCCGCGCCGGTACGATCCATCTTGTTGACATAGGCGATCTTGGGGACATGGTATTTGTCCGCCTGGCGCCAGACTGTCTCCGACTGGGGCTGTACGCGGCCCACGGCACAGAAAGTAGCGATCGTCCCGTCCAGGACGCGAAGCGAACGCTCGACTTCGACCGTGAAGTCCACGTGACCCGGAGTGTCGATCAGATTGATCTGATACTGCTCACCGTTGTAATGCCAGAAGGCCGTCGTAGCGGCCGACGTGATGGTAATGCCACGCTCCTGCTCCTGGACCATCCAGTCCATGGTGGCAGCGCCCTCGTGTACCTCACCGATCTTATGGGTCTTGCCCGTATAATAGAGGATACGTTCGGACGTGGTGGTCTTACCGGCATCAATGTGAGCCATTATACCGATGTTACGCGTGTATGTAAGGTCTCTTGCCATTTACGCAGATCGATAGCAGATTAGAAACGGAAATGGGCAAATGCCTTGTTGGCCTCTGCCATTCTGTGCATATCCTCTTTACGCTTGAATGCTGCACCTTCGTTGTTGTATGCAGCCATAATCTCTGCAGCCAGTTTCTCTGCCATGGAGTGGCCGGAGCGCTTGCGGGCGAAGACGATCATGTTCTTCATCGAAAGGGAGATTTTTCTTTCCGGACGCACCTCCATAGGCACCTGGAAGTTGGCACCGCCGACACGACGGCTCTTCACCTCGACCTGCGGGGTGACGTTTTCGAGCGCCTTCTTCCAAATATCGATAGGAGCCTGTTCAGAATCTTTCATCTTCTCGCCGATGATATCGATGGCATCGTAAAAAATAGAATACGCGATACTCTTCTTCCCCTGCAACATAAGATTGTTCACGAAACGGGTAACCTGTACGTCGTGAAACTTAGGATCAGGAAGTAGAATCCTCTTTTTAGGCTTCGTTTTTCTCATTTTTGTAAGAATTTAAATAGGTGAATTACTTCTTAGCGGCTTTGGCTTTCTTCGGCCGTTTGGCGCCATAGAGGGAACGACTCTGGGTGCGACCCTCAACGCCAGCGGTATCCAATGCGCCCCTAAGGATGTGGTAACGTACACCCGGAAGGTCTTTCACACGACCGCCACGAACCAGCACGATGCTGTGTTCCTGAAGGTTGTGGCCCTCGCCGGGGATGTATGCATTGACCTCTTTCTGGTTGGTAAGACGAACACGCGCCACCTTACGCATGGCGGAGTTCGGCTTCTTAGGCGTGGTGGTGTACACACGGACACAGACACCGCGCCGCTGAGGGCAAGCATCCAGCGCGCGAGATTTGCTCTTTTCGACGATAACCTCGCGTCCTTTGCGAACTAATTGTTGAATTGTTGGCATAAATACTTGTAAATCTTTGATTTATGTTTTTTGTCCCCACTTTTTGCGGGGTTGCAAAGATAGGACAAAAATTCCTAACTGCCAACAAGTTTTGAACAAATTTATCGAATTTCGAAGCGGAGGAGGCAGGAAACGGGGTTTCCGGCCGCATCCAGACCCTCTGCAACCGCCACGAAATGACCTTTGTACAGCGGTTTACCGCAATGGATCTCCAGGCTCCGGCCCGCCTCCAGCTGTACGAGCGGATGCCAGCACAAAGTCTGCCGGTAGTCGGGATACAGGCTGTTGCCGGCCACCGCCTCGCCCGTGAAGGCCATCGGCACGCACACGCCCTGGTAGTCCACCACGCGGGCGTTGCCGTCGAACTGGAATCCGGGCAAATTGCGCTTGTAGGTCACGAAATTGACCACGCCTTCGAAGATGCGGTTGCCGATGAAATGCGTGTTCGGATAGATGTCGACCATCTCCACCAGCAGCGGGTCGTAGTGCAGGATCTTTTCGTGATCGAACACCGGCACGCCGTCGAGCATCACCAGGGCCTTGCTGGTAGCCAGCACCATGGCGCCCGACAATTCGTTGAGCCGCACCCGGAGCTCCCGCTCCCCGGCCTCTGAACGGCGGACGCGGATTTCGGGGATGAATTCGGTGAAGACCTCCTCCATCGTGGGGAAGCGCGTATAGTCGTCGAGTATATAGCGCACCTGCACGTCTTCGTCGAAAAGCCCGTCGCTGCGGCGGGGCAGGAAATCGAAGAGCGTGTCGGCGGCAAAACGCCGGTCGAGCTGCATGCCCAGGCTGCGCAGGGCGAGCGCTTCGGAGAGCGACTCGCTCATCGCCAGGGCCCGGGGTGCCTTCACGGCGGGATTCACATAGGGAGAGACCAGCTCGATGTGACAGCTGAGCTTCGGGTCGATGTCCTCGATTTCGCAGATGCATTCCTTCGCACCATAGATATTGGCCGTATAGAAGACGAGGGAGCCGTCTTCGCGGATGGGAGCGGCATAGACGTCCGACTTGTCGGAAGGCGACGAGATGAAGGCGTATTTGCCGGTCAGCGAAGGAATCATCGCTTCGCTGAAGCCCACCACGCGGCCGCGGATCACTTCGCCTTCGTAGTCCGGTGCCGGACTGTCCTCCAGCGGGCGCGGCCCCACGCGGCGCACCTGGGTCATGAAGTCGGCGATGCCGGGATTGTCGTTGGTGAGGATGCCGTCGTCGTGCCATACCGAGAGGCTGACGCTCACGGGCTGTCCGCCCGCGTTGGTCAGCGTCAACCGCCCGTCGTCCCACTGCAGCGCCAGACCCTTCGTCATGCCGGGCTGGACCCGGCATCTCTCTTTGTATTCTTCCTCCGACAAGATCTCCACCCCGTTCTTCACCCGCTCGGTCGAAGCCACGTTGAACACCGAAAGCGTCTTCGACGCAATCCCTTCATAGTCATATCCTTCTTCCGCCTCGTTCTGCGCCGTATAGGCAATCAGGCGGTAGTTGCCCGTGGGCAGCGTCACCGGCAGCTCGAGAGCGCCGGCTCCCCGCCCGCCTTCCAGCGCGATGCGGGCCGTCGCTGCCAGGCCATCGGCCGAATGCAGCTCCAGGCAGGCCACTCGGCTCACTTTCGACAGCGTGCCGCCGGGCTCCACGCAAAAGGCCGAACACCACACCTTCTCGCCCGCCACGTAGACATCCTTGTCGGTGGAAACATAGGTCCGCTCCACGCTGCGTCCCTGAGCGGAAAGCAGCAGCGGCAGGAGGGCCAGCATCAAACAGATCGTCGTCTTTTTCATGGTCGTTTATTTGTGGTTGTTGGGCCAGTAATCGGGTTTGTTCTTGCTGCCGCCCAGCATCTCGCAGTGGACGCAGCGGTTCGGCAGCCAGTCGAATTCATAATCCGCCTCGGTCTCACGGCCAGTCCCCGCCCCCTCGTCGGTATGCAGCATGTACACGGAATAACCCTGGCGGTAATAGCGGTACCAGTCGTTCTTCTGCACGTAGGTCGGCTCGATGTCGTATTCGCCCGGCTTCGAACGGGCGAACATAATCTCGTAGGAATTGATGTAGTAGCGCAGGGAGGAGGGCGCCGTCACGCTGATGTAGCCCAGCACCATCTCGTCGGGTTGGTCGACGTTGAGGATGTTGCCCCGCATCTCATAGGGTTCCGGCGAGAAGAGCCCGCCCACGTCGGAAGAGTTCTTCTGCATCATGTCCCAGTAGCGGTAAGCCGTCTCGGTGAGCGCCTCCTGGATGAGCAGCACCGAATAGATAAACGAGATGCGCTGCTCGTAGCGGTCCATCGCATAGAGCGGATGGCGCACGATGCGGTTTTCGGTCAGGTCTTTGGCCGAAGCGATCATCAGGTCGCTCACCTGGCCATGGTTCCAGCAGTAATAGGTGTTTTCGCCGTCTTCATACATCGCCACCGTGTCGCGTTCCACGAGCTTGCCTTTCAGATAGGTGTTGCGGGGCACGAAGAAGTGCGAAGCCTGGAAAGGCGCATGGTATTCCCAGGTCTCTTCGGCGATCCAGCGGTAATAAAGATTCTCGGGACCGCCGTGGGCGGAGACATCGACCGTCATCGTGGTGTGGTCGTCGCTGATGGTGTAGGCCAGGCTGTCGATGGCAGCCGCCTGCAGCACGGGCGCCCATGCCGAAGCATAGGTTCCGCGGTCATTGGACACCACCAGCCGGTACTCCAGGCCGGGGTCGGCGAAACGGGTATCGATGGAGGAGCCGTTGCGGCCGGTATAGCGGGTGCCGTCGCTGGCCTCGACAGTGACGGTGCTCGCCAGCGTGCGGGCGGGGTCGTTGCCCGTGAGCGGCATCGACGTGGTCACGCGCACCCGGGTATAGTCGCCGATCAGGATGTCGCCCTCGATGACCACGATTCCTTCGGTCCCCGGAACTTCGGCGTTGAAATCGTAGATGCAGGCGCCGGTCATCAGCGCCATGAGCATCAGGATCAGAAGCTGTCTCTTTTTCATCTTCATCAGAATTTCAGGTTGAAGTTGACGTAGGGAACCGGGACGGCGAAGACACTGAGCATATGTCCGGTAACGTTGGTACCGTCGGAGCTGTAGTAGATGGAATACGGGTTCTTGCGCCCGGTCACGTTGTAGCAGCCGATGGTGAACGACATATGGGTCAGTTGCTTGAGATAGTGTCCGGGCTCAACGATGAACGCCAGGTCGAGCCGGAAGTAGTCGGGGATGCGGTAGCTGTTGCGGTCGGAATACACCAGGCGCGTGCCGCCGCCATATTCATAGCGTCCGACCGGCACGGTCACGGGACGGCCGGTGGAGTAGTCGAGGTTGACCGACAGGCTGAAGCGGTGCGTGAACTTGTAGTTGCCCACCACCTTGACGTCGTGCGGCTTGTCGTAGGGGGCGTTGTACCAGTCGCCGCCGTTGATGGTCAGCACGCCGCGGTCTTCCATCTCGCGGAGCTGCGAGCGCGACCAGGTGTACGACACCCAGCCGTTGAGCTTGCCGAAGGTCTTCTTGATCATCACCTCCACGCCGTAGGAACGGTTCTCCGTCTCGATGAGGTCGTCGGCCAGGTTGGGGTTCATCACCAGCACCGCACCGCTCTTGTAGTCGATGTAATGTTTCACCCGCTTGTAGTAGCCTTCCAGCGAAACGTCCACCGTGCCTTCGAACAGCGTGCGGTAGAACCCTGCGGCGGCCTGCCAGCCCGTCTGGGGACGGATCTTGTCGCTGCTCAGGCGCCAGCTGTCGGTCGGCGACACGTTGATGCTGTTGGAGATCATGTGGATGTACTGGCGCATGGTGTTGAAGCCGGCCTTGACGCTCGTCACGTCGTTGAACGAATACTTGCCCGAGATGCGGAATTCCGGCCCGCCGTAGGTCTTGGTGCCGCCGGCGCGGAAGAACTGCGACCAGCGGATGCCGAAATCGGCCGTCAGGGCGTCGGTGATGCGCCAGGTGTCGCTGGCGTAGACGGCCGCCTCCACGGCATTTTCCCGGTCGAGGGTCTGCGGCCGCACCAGCGAGGAGTCGCCCACCGCCTGGTAGCTGCCCGGATTGAGGTCGTACCAGGTGGCCGCCACGCCGTAGCCCAGAGTATGGGCATCGGAAAGCGACGACTTGAAGTGGGCTTTTCCGAAAGCCTGGTTCACGTCGTTCGAGAGCCGGTATGCGGTATAGGGGCTGAAGTTGTCTTCGATGCTGTAGTGATAGCTGTCGTAGCCGCCCGTCACCGTCATCGAGTGGTTCTCATTGAAGATGCTGTGCCATTTCAGCGCGCCGTTGATGTTGCGGTAGCGGAAGGTGGTGTCGTTGCTGAAGCTGAACTTGTCGCGGGAGAAATAGCCGTAGGCATGGATCGTGTTGCGCTCGTTGACCTTGTGGCTCAGGCCCAGGTTCGCATCCTGGAACGAGGCCTTGCCGCCCGCGTAGCCGCTGTTTTCGGGCAGCAGCTTGAACAGCCAGTTGGAATAGGTGGTCCGGCCGCCCAGGATGAACGAGGTGCGTTCCTTGACCAGCGGGCCTTCCAGGTGCAGACGGCTGGTCAGCAGGCCCAGGCCCAGCGATCCCTGGAACTTCTTGTTGTTGCCGTCGCGGTTGCGGATTTCCAGGACCGAGGAGATGCGCCCGCCGTACTGCGCCGGGATGGAGCTCTTGTAGAGTTCCACGTCGCCGATCACGTCGGTGTTGAACGCCGACAGGATGCCGAACATATGGTTGGGATTGTAGATGGTCCCCTCGTTGAAGAGGATGAGGTTCTGGTCGGTGGAGCCGCCGCGCACGTTGAAGCCGCTGGCCGCTTCGCCCACCGATTTGACGCCCGGAAGGGTCATCACCACCTTCAGGGCGTCGGCCTCGCCGAAGACCACCGGCACGTTCTTGATGGTGTTGACGCGGACCACCTCCACGCCCATCTGGGGCGAACGGTGGCGCGAGACGCTTTCGGAGGTGACCACGGCTCCCTTGAGCGAGAACACCTTCTCCTTCATCACAACGTCGAGGCCGCCGTCGCCGTACACCTGCAGGTGCAGCTTGAGGTCTTCCAGCGAGTAACCGCTGAAGCCCAGGAGCGAGGCACCGTAGGGCAGCGACAACTTGTAGAAGCCATATTCGTCGGTCGTGGTGTAGGCCTTGCCGCCGTCTTCATAGACCGACACGCCCACGAGGGGCTCGCCGGTCGAGACATCACGCACATAGCCCCGGACCACGGCCTTGCTGCCCTTGCTGGCAGCATCCGGGTCGCCGATTTCGTAGATCTTGTTCTGGAAGGTCATCACCGCCGTCTGTTCGTCGAACAGGCCGGGGAGGCCGGCGGTGTCGGCCGGCGCTTCCGTCCGGAAGTAGCCGGCCGGCAGCGCGAGGGCGAGCGAGCGGCCCCGCAGCACGAACCAGCGGTCGTCGTAGCGGGTAACGCTGTAGCCGTTCTCACGCAGCTGGTCGAAGGCCTTTTCCAGGAATTCGCTGCGCGGGGCACGGACCGTATAGCTTTTAACGTCGGCGGTATCGGGAACAAAGAAGATGGACGCCCCGGTCTCCTGGCGGAGGAAATCGATGAGCGTGGTCGCGTCGGCCCGGGTCAGGTCGAGCGGGTCGCCGGGCGACTGGGCCCGGAGCAGCGCGGCAAGGCAGAGCGCCGCGACGGTCAGAAGGGTACGCAGCGTTTTCATCGGGTTTCGGCAAATTGGACCACGGCCTTGCAGAATTGTTCCAGATCGAGCGATCCGGTATCTTCGAGCGAAGAGACGTAGCGGTTGATGTCCCGTTTCCGGTCTTTATAGATCTGCATCAGCTGGCTGCGGCGGCGGATCGGCGTGATGACCCCGTTCTCCGAGACATGACAGATCCGGACCTGATAGGTAAAGACCTGATAGACGTCGTTGCGGTAGTTGGGGTCGTTGTATCCCATCTCGGCGCGCAGGTTGCCGTTGAGGTCCTGCTGGAGGAGGCGCACCACCTGCTTGATGACCTTGGCCCGGCCGTCGTAGACCACCTCCCAGTAGCCGTCCGGCGTCGAGGATCCATAGCAGTTGCGCAGGTTCAGGAACGGGCGGCCTCCCATCTGGAAGCGCTCCACATATTCCCGCGCCAGCACCTTTTCGGCATTGCCCGACGGGGTTTTGACCAGCAGGTCCTGACGGGCAGCATCGACGTTGAGCATCAGGCCCTCGTAGAGGGTGCCGTTATAGATCGCCGCACCGGGCATATAGGCGGGGCCGTCCCAGAAATAGGTCCCGTTGAAAGCCATCGGATAGCCGTAGGCCTTATGCCCCCGAAAGAGGAGAGCGGCACCGCCGGCCTGCTCCATGTACAGCGAGGCATCGTCCTGCGCCAGGAGCGGAACAGGTGCCAGAAGCGCGAGCGCCACCAAGACCGTAAACGTTTTTCTCATATAAGAAAGATGTTACACGACGCAAAATGTTGCGTCCGAAGGCGCAAAAATAAGTAATTTAATCCTACCTTTGTGTAGAATCTGCGAAAGCAGCCTAAAAAGAACCGTATAAATGAAAAAGAAACTGGCGATGGTCGCCTTTGGCGGCAACGCGCTGCTCCGGAGCGGCCAGAAAGGCACTTATCAGGAGCAGCTCTCCAACGTCGAACAGACGTGCGGGCAATTATATAATTTGTTGGAACGCGGCTACGACGTGGTCATCGGCCACGGCAACGGCCCCCAGGTGGGCAACGTGATGCTGCAGCACGAGGCCGGCAAGAAGGCCTTCGGCGTCCAGGCGATGCCGATGGATTTCTGCGGCGCGGAGACCCAGGGCTCGATCGCCTATCTCATCGAGCAGGGGATGAACCGCGTGCTGGTGGCGCACGGCCTGCAGCGCAGCGTCGTGTCGCTCGTCACCCAGGTAGTGGTGGACAAGGACGACCCGATGTTCCAAAATCCCACCAAGCCCGTCGGACCCTACTATACGCGGGAAGAGGCGGAACGCCTCCACGCGGAAACCGGGGCCATCTACCGCGAAGATCCCAAGGGCAACGGCTGGCGCAAAGTCGTCGCCTCTCCCAAGCCCATCAGGATCAATAATATCGATATCGTCAAACAACTTGCCGATGAAGGCCGCATCGTCATCACGGTGGGCGGCGGCGGCATCCCTGTCGTGGAAAAAGACGGCCTGCGCACCGGCGTGGAGGCCGTCATCGACAAAGACCTGGCCTCGGCCCTCTGCGCCACGCAGATCGGTGCCGATGAATTCTACATCCTCACCGACGTCCCCAAGGTCTACATCAACTTCCGCAAACCCGGTGAGCAGGCGCTCGACGTGATCACCGTCGCCGAGGCGAAAAAATATCTGGCCGAAGGCCATTTCACCGAGGGGTCGATGGCCCCGAAGGTCCGGGCCGGCATCCTCTTCGTCGAAAATGGCGGCAGGGAGTGCGTCATCACCGAAGCCGGCCAGCTCGACAACCCCGCCTGCGGCACCCGCATCGTCCGTTAATCAAAAAACATATTTCAACCCTATGGCATACAACCTCCGCAACCGCAGCTTCCTCAAGCTGCTCGACTTCACCCCCCGGGAAATCCAGTATCTGCTCGACCTGGCCCGCGACCTGAAACGCGCCAAATACACCGGCACCGAACAACCCCGCATGAAGGGCAAGAACATCGCCCTGATCTTCGAGAAGACCTCCACCCGTACCCGCTGCGCCTTTGAGGTGGCTGCCTACGACCAGGGCGCCCATGTCACCTATCTCGGCCCTTCGGGCTCGCAGATCGGCATCAAGGAATCGATGAAAGACACCGCCCGTGTGCTCGGCCGGATGTTCGACGGCATCGAATACCGCGGCTTCGCCCAGACTACCGTGGAGCAGCTCGCCGAATATTCGGGCGTTCCCGTGTGGAACGGCCTGACCAACGAATTCCATCCCACGCAGATCCTCGCCGACTTCCTGACGATGAGCGAACACGTCGACAAACCCCTCAGCCAGGTGTCGTACGCCTATCTGGGCGATGCCCGCTTCAACATGGGCAACTCCCTGATGGTGGGCGGTTGCAAAATGGGCATGGACGTACGCATCGTTGCTCCGAAATCGCTCTGGCCCAATCCGGAACTCGTGGAAACCTGCCGCAAGATCGCGGCCGAGACCGGCGCGAAGCTCACCCTCACCGACGATGTCGACAAGGGCGTCAAGGGCTGCGACTTCCTCTACACCGACATCTGGGTGTCGATGGGCGAGCCCGACGAAGTCTGGAAAGAGCGCATCAACCTGCTGATGCCCTACCAGGTGAACAAGAAGATGATGGAGCGTACCGGCAATCCGAAGTGCAAATTCATGCACTGCCTGCCTTCGTACCACAACCTCGAGACCCAGGCCGGCCGCGACGTCCACAAGAAGTTCGGCCTCGACGGCATCGAAGTCACGGAAGAAGTCTTCGAAAGCGAGAACAGCATCGTCTTCGACGAAGCCGAAAACCGTATGCACACCATCAAGGCCGTCATGGTAGCGACCTTGGGTGACTGATCCGCTGCGGATGGGAGGGGCCCAGGCACAGCCTGGGAGGGAGACGCGAAGCGTCGGTCCTCAAGGCAATAACCAGAGAGCCATCCCCATCCGCACAGGCTATAACGAAAAGGGCGCCCCAGACAGGCGCCCTACTTTCTTATCCTCTTATCCTCAGATTGTCTCGAAGACTTCCTTGATGATGCCGATGGCTTCGCGGAGCTGATCCTCGGTGATGACCAAGGGCGGGGCGAAGCGGATGATGTGGCGGTGGGTCGGCTTGGCGAGCAGGCCCTTTTCGGCCATCTTCAGGCAGATGTCCCAGGCTTCGATGCCGTTCTGCGGTTCGGTGATCACGGCGTTGAGCAGACCCTTACCGCGGACCGACTTGAAGTACGGCGACTTGATCTTGGAAATCTCCTCCCGGAAAATGACGCCCAGGCGGGCGGCGTTCTCGGTGAGATGCTCGTCGCGGATGACTTCAAGGGCGGCCACTGCCACCTTGGCGGCAAGCGGGAAGCCGCCGAAGGTCGAGCCGTGCTCACCCGGCTTGATGGTCAGCATGATCTCGTCGTCGGCCAGCACGGCGGAGACGGGCAGCACGCCACCGGAGAGGGCCTTGCCGATGGTAATCATATCGGGACGAACGCCTTCGTGGTCGCAGGCGAACATCTTGCCGGTACGGGCGATACCCGTCTGCACCTCATCGGCGATGAAAAGCACGTTGTGGGCATGGCAGAGGTCGTAGCATTTCTTGATGTAACCGTCGTCGGGAACATACACACCGGCCTCACCCTGGATGGGCTCCACGATCATCGCGCAGACCTTGTCGCCTTTCTCGTCGAGGACGCTCTTCAGGGACTCCGTGTCGTTGTACGGGATCTTGATGAATCCCGGGGTGAACGGACCGTAGTTGTAGTAGCTGTCCGGGTCGTTCGACATCGTGACGATGGTGATGGTCCGGCCGTGGAAGTTGCCGTCGCAGACGACGATCAGGGCTTCGTTCTCGGGAATGCCTTTCACCACGTAGCCCCAGCGGCGGGCCAGTTTGAGCGCTGTCTCGACGGCTTCGGCGCCGGAGTTCATCGGCAGGAGCTTGTCGTAGCCGAAGAATTTGGTGGCAAATTCCTCATAGGGGCCGAGGCAGTCGTTGTAGAAGGCGCGCGATGTCAGGCAGAGATTCTGGGCCTGGTCGGTGAGGGCCTTCACGATTTTGGGATGGCAGTGTCCCTGGTTCACGGCAGAATAGGCCGACAGGAAGTCGAAATAGCGTTTGCCGTCCACATCCCAGACGAAAGCGCCTTTGCCCTTCGAAAGAACGACCGGCAGTGGATGATAGTTATGGGCACCGTACCGATCTTCCTGATCGATGTACTTCTGAGCATTTGGTGTGATATTCATGGCTTTTGGTTTAAAATTGCAATTGAATCCACAAATTTGCGAAATAATTTGCAAAAAAACCAATCGATTTACATCCGTTTCCTGAGGCTGTACCAGAGACTGCGGTCGTGTTTGTCTTTGCGGAAGGCGGCACGGGCTCCTTCCAGAGTGATTTCTTCTGCGTCATCCAGGAGCCGGAGGAAGTCGGCTGACAGCCTTTCCGTCAGTGCGGCATCGCAGACCAGGGCCGCTATTTCGTAGTTGATCAGGAGACTGCGGTAATCCAAATTCGTGGACCCCAACAGCGAAAGATTCCTGTCGCACAAGACCATCTTGGTATGGTCGAAACGGGGCGTGTACTCATAGATCTTCACCGATTTCTCCAGGCACTCCTCATAAAACGACTCGTTGACCAGCTTCATGAAAGGATTGTCCACCTTCTTGGGAAGCAGGATCCGGACATCCACCCCCCGCTCCGCCGCTTCGCGCATCGCCCGGACGATACTGTCGGTCGGGGAGAAATACGGCGTCTGGAGATAGACCCGCTCCCTGGCCAGTTTCAGCATCTGGCAGATGGCCTCCTCCATAATGGTATCGCCCCCACCGAAAGCACACATCTGGACGGTCACGCCTCCTTCCACGGGCTGCGGTACGAACGCAGATGCTTCCACCGGCTCTCCGCCACGCTGCTCCCACATCTCGTCGAAGAAGCGGCGCAGGAGCGCCACCGCCGGCCCCTTGATGCGGATGTTCGTGTCACGCCATTCATCGACGTACTTCTTGACGATATTCGACCCGCCCGTATAGCCGATTTCCTCATCGACCACCAGGATTTTCCGGTGGTCGCGATGGCTGATCCCACGGAAAACCCGGGAAAACGAGCCGTCGGTATCGGTAAAGAACAACAACCGGGCACCGGCTTTCTCCATCTTCTGATAGAACGATTTCGGGAAGAAGGGACTGCAGAGGTTCTCGATCAGAATATGCACCTGTACGCCCTCCGCCAGTTTTTCGAGCACCGCTTCGCGAATCAGCTCGCCGGCCTCATCGGGTGCCCAGCGATAGTATTCGATACGGATGGATTTCCGGGCGTTCCTGATGTCCTGCAGCATCGCTTCCCATAGCCGACGACCGTCCGTGATGACTTCGATCTCATTTCCGCCCACCGGCATCAGGTCCGGTTCACCCCGCGACAAGATTTCCACCACAGGGAGCAAATAGTCCGAAACGGGACCCTCTTGCTCCGCGGCCACCGCCGTCAGGTGCAGTGCGCATAGGACCAAAACGAAGCAAACCAGATGTTTTAGGACAAACACGACGTAAAGATATATAATTTTCTATGAATAATGCGATATGGCATCCGAATCGGGCGAATAAAGTCACGGCAGCTTCGTCCAGACGCTCCGCGGAGCGGCGAGGGTCATATAGACCGAGCGGACCACCAGATGGACGAAATAGGCGATGTAGAGCGCCTGCGGGCCGAAGTGCGGTACGCAGAGATAGAAGGAGGCGATGAACAGGCCGGCCGACCAGATCATACAGACCATCAGCGAACGCGACGCCGTGGCACCCACGTAAATGCCATCCCAGATAAAAGCCACACAGCTGAGCAGCGGCATCAGCAGCAACCAGAACAGATAGGGTTCACTCGCCGCGATGACCTCGGCATTGTCGGTCAGGATGCAGATGATGGCCCGCGGAAATACCGCATAGGCTACGGTCGAGACGACACCGATGACCCCTCCCCAGAAAAAGACATATTTGACGGTCTCGTTGAGGGAAGAGCGGTCCTGCTCCCCGATGAAACGGCCCGTCAGCGCCTCGCCCGCATAGGCAAAACCATCGACAAAATACGAGTAGAGCAGCAGCAGGTGCATCATCACCGAACTGACGGCCAGTTCCACGTCGCCGAAGCGCGCGGCGAAGATCGTGAAACCCTCGTAGACCACCAGCATCAGCAGCGAACGGATGAACAGGAAACTGTTGACCGAGAAGAACCCTCGGAAATACTTCCATTTCATACTGTGCAGGATGGTGGTCTGTCTCATCAGGGAGCGATAGCGCGAATACATCATTAGGAAGGCCAATGCCAGGCCCGTCCACTGCGCCACCAGGGTTCCCACAGCCACGCCGCTGATACCCAGCGGCGTATAGAACGACAGCAGCCAACTGGCCAGCATATTGACGATGTTGACCCACAGGTCGACAATCATCGGGAACACGGTGTTCTGCATCCCGATGAACCACCCTTTGAAGACGAAGAGCGACAGGGTGGCGGGCGCCGCCCAGACCCGGATGAAGAAGTAGTTCCGGGCGATGCTCTCCACCTCCGGCGAACAGTCGACCAGCAGGAACATCGCTTCGGCAAAGAGCCATTGGATGGCCAGTACCAGCATAGAGGCCACGAGCGCCGTGGCGATGCCCTGTGAGAAGGTGCCGATCGATGCTTTCCAGTCGCCACGGCCGTAGGCCTGCGCGGTGATGCCGCCGGTGCCTACCCGCAGGAAACCCATGTTCCAGTACAGCAGGTCGAAGAGCATCGTGCCGACAGCAATGCCGCCGATCAGCGCGGCGTCGCCCAGGTGGCCGGCAATGGCCGTGTCCACAATGCCCACCAGGGGCACCGTGATGTTGGCCAGGATGCTCGGCACGGCGAGGCGGACCACTTCCCGGTTGATCGGATTGCGAAAGGCCATTTAGCGATATTTGTGCTCTTCTTCCAGCATCCCCAGATAGGAGCTGTAGCGTTCGGGCGAGATGGTGCCCTCTTCCAGGGCCGCCTTGACGGCGCAGCCGGGCTCGTGGGTGTGGGTGCAGGGCTTGAAGCGGCAGTCGTCCATCACGCGCAGCATTTCTGGGAAATAGGTGCTGAGTTCCTCCGCCTCGATGTCGACCAGGCCGAAACCCCTGATGCCCGGGGTGTCGATCACGTAACCGCCACCCGAAAGCGGATGCATCTCGTAGAAAGTGGTGGTATGCTTGCCCTGCAGGTGGCTGAGTGAAATCTCGCCGATCTTCGGGTCGAGGGTCGGATCGAGGGCTTTCAGCAGGGAGGATTTACCGACGCCCGAAGCCCCGGAAAACAGGGTCAGCCCTTCGCGGCAGAGGGCGCGCACCTGCGACAGCCCCGTGCCTTTGCGGGCAGAGATCTCCAGCACTTCGTAGCCCGCGTCGCGGTAGAGTTGCTTGAACGCGGCGAGCTGTTCCTGCAGCACCGGTTCCGTGTAGAGGTCGATTTTGTTGACCAGGATCACGGGGCGGATGCCGTAGGCCTCGCAGGTCACCAGGAAGCGGTCGACGAAGGCCAGCTTGGTCTCGGGCAGGATGATGGTGACCAGCAGAAACACGCGGTCGAGATTGGCGGCGATGATGTGGCTCTCGCGGCTCAGGTTGGTGGAACGGCGGATGATGTAGTTCTTGCGGGGCAGGATCTTCGTGATGGTCTCGCCTTCATATTCCACGCGGTCGCCCACGGCGATGGGATTGGTGGTCTTGGTCCCGGCCAGGCGCAGCCTGCCCCGGATGACCGCCGGGAAGGGTGCCCATTCTGGCAGCACGGAGAGCAGGTAGTGGCTTCCCGTGTGCTTGACGACCGTTGCAATGCCTTTTTCCATCGCTGCAAAGATAAAAAATTTCCTATCTTTGTCAGATAAATACTTTGTGTATGTATACCCTCGAAGAAATCGACCGCATCGTAGAAAATGCCTCCAAGCTGCAGCTCATCCACCGGGAACCGGCAAATCTGTACGAACCGCTGGACTATATGATGTCGATCGGCGGCAAACGCCTCCGCCCCAAGCTCTGTCTGCACTCCTACAACCTGCTGAGCGACGACATGGGCAATTCCATCATCTTTCCGGCCATGGCCCTGGAAGTCTTCCACGAATACACCCTCATCCACGACGACATCATGGACCGCTCTGACACGCGGCGCGGCAACCCCACCGTCTACAAAAAGTGGAATGAGAACATTGCGATCCTTTCGGGCGACGTGATGTCGCTCCTTTCCTACAAATACCTGGCTTACGCCCCGACGGAAGTGCTGCCCGACGCGCTGAAGCTCTTTACCGAAACCACCATGCAGGTCTGCGAGGGACAACAATACGACATGGACTTCGAAAACCTTCCTTTCATCACGAAAGAAGACTATCTGATGATGATCGGGCTCAAGACGGCGGTGCTGCTGGCCTGCTCCTGCAAGATGGGCGCCCTGATCGGCGGCGCACCCGTGCCGGTGTGCAATGCCCTCTACCAGTTCGGCTACAAACTGGGTATCGCCTTCCAGATTACCGACGATTACCTCGACACCTTCGGCAACGAGCAGGTGTTCGGCAAGAAGATCGGCGGCGACATCGTCAACAACAAGAAGACCTGGCTGCTGGTCGACTGTATCCGCCGGGCCGACGGCGAAAAGAAACAGGCCCTTGAGAAACTGATGCAACTGGGCGAGGAAGACCGCGCCCTCAAGGTCGAATCGGTCCGCAACCTGTATGTCGAACTCGGAGTGAAGGAAGCCGCCGAAGCCGAAATCCTGGCCTGGCACCGGAAAGCCCTCGAAGAACTCGACAAAACCGGCATCGCTCCCCAGCAGACCCGCAACCTGCGGCAATTTGCCGAGGCGCTCCTCCGTCGTGAAAAATAAACTCGAGATCATGGCTCCGGCAGGCAACTTCGAATGCCTGCAAGCCGCCATCCAGGGTGGGGCTGATTCCGTGTATTTCGGTATCGGCCACCTCAACATGCGCTCCCACTCGGCCAACAATTTTGCCCCGGAAGACCTGCGGCAGGTATGCGACATCTGTCGCGCAGCCGGTGTGCGCAGCTATCTGACCCTCAACATCACGCTCTACGACGAGGACCTGGCGGCCATGCGGGAGGTGCTCGACGCGGCCGCCAAGGCCGGCGTGAGCGCCGTCATCTGTTCCGACATGGCGGCCATCGCCGCAGCCCGGCAACGCGGGCTCGAGGTGCATATTTCCACACAATTGAGCATCTCCAACATCGAAAGCCTGCGCTTCTACAGCCAGTTCGCCGACGTCGTCGTGCTGGCCCGCGAACTCAACCTGCACCAGGTGCGGGCCATCCGGGAGGCCATCGACCGCGAGGGCCTCTGCGGACCGTCAGGCCGTCCTGTGCAGATCGAGATGTTCTGCCACGGAGCCCTGTGCATGGCCATTTCGGGCAAATGCTATCTGTCGCTCCACGAACACGCCGCGTCGGCCAACCGCGGCAACTGCTACCAGGTGTGCCGTCGCGGCTACGAGGTGACCGATCTCGACTCGGGCCGGCAGCTGCACATCGACCATCAATATATCATGTCGCCCAAAGACCTGTGTACCATTGAGTTTCTCGACAAGATGGCCGCCTCGGGCGTATCGGTGTTCAAGATCGAGGGGCGGGCCCGTAGCGGGGAATATGTGCTGGCGGCCTCGCGCGCCTATCGCGAGGCGGCCGACGCCATCGAGGCGGGAACCTTCTCGCCCGAACTGGGGGCTTCGCTGAAGGAGCGCCTCTCCACGGTGTTCAACCGCGGTTTCTGGGACGGTTATTACCAGGGGGCGCGGCTGGGTGAGTGGAGCAGCGTGTATGGCAATCAGGCCACGCGCACGAAGGTCTATCTGGGTCGCGTGACGGATTATTATGCGCGGCTGGGGGTAGCGGAGATCCAGATGGAGACGGGCTCTTTCCGGGTGGGCGATCCGCTGCTGATCTGCGGCGCCACCACGGGTGTGCTGGAAGTGGCGCCGGCCGAAATCCGGCTCGACGATGCGCACATATTGCAAGAGGCCGCCAAAGGCGACCTCTGCGCCATCCCCGTCCCGCAGCGCGTCCGCCGCGGCGACAAAGTTTATCTGTTCAAATAGAGGCGGGCCTTCCCTGAGGCGTGTTCAGAACCCTCGTTGCGCCGAGGGCGTCTGTCTTGTATTTACTGGGCTCCGCCCAGACCTGCCGCTACGACCGGCTATTACACAAGGTTCGTGCAGGACGTCCAGGCTCTTGGCGTCGATGGTGGCGCCGAGGTGGTAGGAGAGATATTGCAGCATCTTGCGGGAGAATTCACTCCGGCGCTATGCTGGCTCTGGTATCGGTCTGTGCGTGCAGAAAAAAATGCCCGCCCATCCTGATACCACCCGCCTGCTTCGCTTTCCGTCAACTTGTGACACCCTCGGCATCGACGGGAAGCAGCCTGCGCGATTTCGCGTGGAACAACCCCCTCAGTACAGGGGGTCGTTCCACGCTACATCCCCCCTGAATGCATTGCGCGTATGATGAGCGTGTCTCAGTTTGGCTGGGCGTCCGCTGTCTCTTCGAGTGTAATCGTCAAGCGCGGTTATCCCGTTCAGAAGGCCTTTCATCAGGGTCAACCGCGCTCAGTCTGCCTTTGCTGAGCAGACCGAGTGCGCTACCCATCCTTCCACGTCGTTCTAAGGCCTTTGCCCGTGGCAAACGATTACACTCGTCCACCTTTTTTTTCCGCTGATCCGCGAAAACCCCGAGGGATTACATCGATTCTACTCTTCCGCCAGCCACTTGTCGACGGCTTCGCGGAGCTGTTCGTCGTAGCGCAGGCCGATGGGGACGCTGGCGCGGTTGAAATAGTAGCAGGTCACGATCTCCTGCTCCACCATCGGCAGGATCTCTGCCTTCTTGGCACGCAGCACCGCTTCCTTGTCCATGTTCACCTTTTTCTGCAAAGCTTCGATCTCCTCCTTGTAGTTGTCGTAGAGGTCTTCCGACTGGGCGGCCTTGATCAGCTGGTCGAGGGCCGTCTGGGCGGCGGTGCGGGCATCGAAGTCCTGGGCGGCCGCATACTGTACGAAGTCTTCGTACTCGGCATCCGTCAGGTGGAAATCGCGGTCGATGGTCTCGTGCTTCAGGAAATACTCGATGGCATAAGAGCCGATGATGTCGTAGTAGACCAGCGAAGCGGCGGGACGGCTCAGCAGCGGGCTGGGAACGACGATGTCGGGAGCGATGCCGCCGTTCGCATCTTTGTCGAGCGAACCGTCTTCGTGCCGGTTGCTGTAGTCGATGGCCTGCACGCAGCGGCCGCTCGGCGTGTAGTATTTGCCGGTGGTGAGTTTCATCTGGGTGTTGTAGGGCAGGGGGCGCACCGACTGGATGAGGCCCTTGCCGAACGAACGTTCTCCCGCGATGGTAGCCCGGTGCAGGTCCTGCAGGGCGCCTGCCGTAATTTCAGAGGCAGAGGCGGACCCTCCGTTGACCATTACCAGCAAGGGCATGGCGGTGTCGATCGGGGCATCGGTCGTGAGGTATTGGCGGTTCATTTCGGGCACGCGTCCCTTCGACGAGACCACAAGGGTGGCTCTGGGGACGAAGAGCGACACGAGGTCGATGGCCTCGTCCATCACGCCGCCGCCGTTGTCACGCAGGTCGATGACCAGGCGCTTCGCCCCGGCTTCCTTGAGCTGGCGCACCTGCTCCCGGAATTCATCCGCCATATCGGTCGTGAAGCCGGTAAGCTGGATGTAGCCGATGTCGTCGCGGTAGATGCCGGCATAGGCGATGTCCGACACATGGATCCGTTCGCGCGTGACCACCACGTCGACCGTATCTTTCGTGCGTCCTTTCACCACCTTGAATTTGACCTGGGTGCCGGGCTGGCCTTTCATGCGGCCGGAGCTTTGCTCAGAGGTCTCTTCGAAGACGGGCCTGCCGTCGATTTCCAGGATGACGTCGCCCGGCTGGAGGCCCGCCTTGGCGGCCGGTGAATTCTCATAGGGCTCTACGATTTTCACGCCCTCGCCGGGAAGTTTGCGGATGAGCGACCCCACGCCACCGTAGTTGCCGGTGGTCATCAGGGCGAAATCGTCTTCTTCCTCCTCGGAGATGTATACGGTGTAGGGATCGAGCGTCGCCAGCATCGACCGCAGGCCGGTCAGGATCATCTTGTCGAAATTCACGGTATCGACATAGGCCTTGGCCAGTTCCTGCAATGCGGCATATTCGATCTCCAGGCTTTGTCCCATCTTGAAATCCGCACTCTGTGCCTGCGCTTTCGGCGTGGATGCGCCGAGCAGGATGACGACGGCGAGCGCCGCCCCGTTCAAAAATCTTTTCATCTGTCTGATCATATAACTTACAAAAGTAGCAATTTTATCCGTATCTTTGAGATTCCCTAAAGCAACTGCGATGAAACTTATCTTTGCGACCAACAATGCGCACAAACGGGAAGAGGCCCAGGCCATTCTGGGACCTTCCTTCCAGGTCGTCACCCCCGCTTCGCTCGGTTTCCCCGGCGACCTGGCCGAAACCCACGACACCCTGCGCGGCAATTCCATCCAGAAGGCCTGCGCCGTGTGGAACCTGTTCCAGGCCGACTGCTTCGCCGACGACACAGGGCTCGAAGTTGATGCGCTCGACGGCGCGCCCGGCGTCTATTCGGCCCGCTATGCCGGCAGCGACAAGGATCCGGCGGCCAATCGTCGCAGATTGCTCAAAGAACTCGAAGGACGGCCCTTCGCCGAGCGCACGGCTCGTTTCCGTTGCGTGGTCTCGCTCATCCAGGACGGCGTGCTCCACGTTTTCGAAGGAACCTGTGAGGGGCACATCGCCCTGCAGGAAAGCGAAGGGGTCCAAGGTTTCGGCTATGATTCAATTTTTGTTCCAGACGGGCTCGACCGGACCATCGCCGAGATTTCCATCGAAGAAAAGAACCAGCTTTCCCACCGCGGAAAGGCCATGCGGCTGCTGCAATGTCATCTGTTGCAAAATCCCGGATCGTCGTCCTCCATCTGACGAAATACGGCGAATCCAGCCTCATCCTGCACGCCATCGACGCGCTGAGCGGACGGCGGAGTTTCCTGGTGCGCGGCATCAAGCGCGGGAATGCCACGGCGGTGTTCCATCCGCTCGCCATCCTCGACGTCGTAAGCGCGGAATCGCCCAAAAGTTCGCTGGCCTGGCTGCGGGAATGGGAACCCGCTGCGGAACTCCACGATATCCGCGGCAATCTGCTGAAAGGCAGCGTGGCGATGTTTCTCAGTGAGGTGCTTTACCGCAGTTTTACCAGTGAGTTGGCCGACCCGCAGTTCTTCGACTGGCTCTGCGAAACCGTCGGCCGACTCGACCGGGAAGAAGGCAGCATCGCGAATTATCCGATGTGGTTTCTGGTAAGCTATGCCGTGCAGCTGGGTTTCCGGCCCGACCAACCTGTCGAGCCGCAGGGCATCTTCACGCCCACCGAATCCGATCTGTTGTTCACGCTGTTGCGCTCGCCTTTTCCCGAAGCCATGGCGCTGTCTCTCTCGGCCCAGCGTCGCGGGGAATTCTCCCGCAAGATGCTGCAATATCTCTCCTACCACCTCGGCGCCACCATCGACGCCAAGAGCCTGGACGTCCTGCACGAAGTGTTGGCATAGCGCCGAATAAGATGCCGGGTCAAGCCCGGCATGACGGATAACAAGCGCCATCAGGCGCTAGCGGAGACCGAGCGGGTGGGCCTTGTGTAATAGCCGGTCGTAGCGGCAGGTCTGGGCGGAGCCCAGTAAATACAAGACAGAAGGAAAGGCCCGCCCCAGTTAACGAGTAACGATGATGGCGTTGGCGACGGGGCGTTCGCCGGCGGCGTCGAATTTCCGGTTGTCAGAAGGATGGTTGACCACCGTGCCATCTACAACCATCGCCGTGGAGCCGCCGCCGTCAAGATTGATGGCATCGACGCAGCCGAGGGCTGCCATCACCAGCTGGAGCTCCCGCATCGACAGGCCCGCCGCCTCCTTGTTGCGGCCGTCAGCCACAACCAGCAGCACCGTTCCGTCGGGCCGACGGCCGACCGCCGTCCGCGGATTCCGCCGCGAGTTGAAATCGTTTTTCACCAAAAGCTCATCCTCACCGCCGACCCGCAGGACCGGACCCGTCGTCACCACATCTTCCGCCTCGATATCGTGTTCCCAGCGCTCGATCGAATCGCTTTTCAGCACATACAGCGCCCCCTGGAAGGTAGCCACCGCACCCGTCTGCCGTATGCTGCGGCCCCTGGGCGTGTCGTTTTCATAGCCATCGTAGGCATTGGGCGCCAGCTCCCGGCCGTCGACCCGCAGATAGTTGACCGATCCATATGGCGCCGCCATATTGAAGAAAGAACCGTTGACGGCCGCGACCGCCCCGGATTTCGCAGCTATCGCCGTCGTCTTCTCGAGCTTCTTCTCCTCGGCCGGCACGATGTCGAAACGCGCACCGGGCGCCACCTCCAGCACACAGAGATACTGGTTGGCACCAAAGAGACTTCCGTCAAAAGCAGCCCGGTGGAGCGTGATGCCCTCGGCCACCGGCTCGTGCTGCCACGCACCGCGCCAGAGCATCTCCGTCGGCTGCGCCGCCAGCGACGTCACCATCAAGACGCCCACGACAACGCTACAAGCGCGTAGCAGGCAGGTGGTATTATCGTTTCGTCGCATTTTTATCCAGGAAATCTAAAACATCTTGTACCGTGTTGAAAACGACGGGTTCGGTGAACGTTAACCCGAACTCATCTTCCATCGCCACCGAGAGCATCAGCATCGCGATGGAATCCATCCCCAGGTCGGCCATCAGACGGGCATTCTTGCCAGCCGCCTCCAGATCGACGTTGGGCATGTAAACTTTCATCAGTTTAAGCAGTCTTTCGTACATCGTTGCGTATATTTAGGATTCATCATACATAGACTTGTTCTCCGCCAGGTTGACCAGGATCCGGGCGGCGTTCTTGATGGCCACGCGATCGCAGGAGCCACGGCTCTTGAGCACGGGCTTCCGGGTGCCCAGCATGACGCCGGAGCCCAGGGAAGCGAAATCGAAGCGGGACATCAGGTGGGCGACGATCTGCTGCGCGGCGGGCAGCTGGTGCTGCTTGCCGTACTTCACGATCTCGGTGATTAGGTTTACGGCCATCCCTTCGGAATTCTTCAGCACCTGGTTGCCGGCAAAACCCTCGCACACCAGCACGTCGCACAGGCCCGAGAGCGTCTTGTTGCCCTCAATGTTGCCGACGAAGTGGATGCCGGGATCCTGCGCCAGCAGCGCATGCGCTTCCTTGACCAGCTTGTTGCCCTTCGTGGGCTCCACTCCGTTGGAAAGCAGACCCACGCGGGGAGCCTCCAGCTTGTACATCCGCTTCATGAAGTCGCTGCCCAGATGGGCGAATTCCACGAGCTGGACCGGGCCGCAGTCGATAGAAGCGCCGGTGTCGACCATACAGGTGAAACCGTCCTGCGTCGTCGGCAGAATGGCCGCCACGCAGGGTCGGACCTTCTTGTCGGCCAGCAGATAGCGGATGGCGCCGGCAAACAGGGCCCCGGTATTGCCGGCGTTGATCACGCCGATCACCTCGTCGTTGCGAGCGGCTTCTTCCAGTGCCAGGAACACGGAGACGGGTTCCTTCCGGTAGAAAGCCTCGACCGGGTTGTCGTAGTTGGTCACCGTTTTTTCGGCATTCAGCACCTGACAGCGGCCTGCCGGCAGGCCTGCCACGTCGACCAGGGATTTGGGGCCGGCCAGGATCACGTCCACATTGGGGAATTCTTCCAGCACGAGCCGGGCGCCTTCCAGCATCTCTTCCGGGCCCTTGTCGCTGCCCAGCAGATCAATGACAATCTTGTAATTATTTTTCATTTTCTTCCACTAATTCGAAATCCAGTATTTTTTGTTCCAGGTTGGCGCGCAGCACCCGCACCTGGATGGGGTCGCCCAGGTGGAACGTCCGGCCTGAGGCCTTGCCGCGTGTCTCGTATTTCTCTTCGTCGAACTGATACCAGTCGGAACGGATCTCGCGGAGCGTGATCATGCCCTCGATCTTCGTGGGTTCGACCTCCACGTAGATGCCCCAGTCCGTCAGGCCGCTCACATGTCCGTCGAAGATCCGGCCGATCTTGTCCTGCATGTATTCCACCATCTTGTACTTGATGGAGGCGCGCTCCGCGTCGGTGGCAATCTGCTCGCGCACCGAACTGTGCTCGCAGCAGTCCTCATAATAGAGTTTGTCCTGCGATTTGGCGCCGTCCTGGTACAGGGCCAGGAGGCGGTGGACCATCATGTCGGGATAGCGCCGGATGGGCGAAGTGAAGTGCGTATAATATTGGAAAGCAAGGCCGTAGTGTCCCACGTTGTCGGTGGAGTAGCGCGCCCGGGCCATGCTGCGCAGGGCCAGCATCTGGAGCGCATTCTCCTCGGGCTTGCCCTTGGCTTCCTTCATCAGGGCGTTGAGCGCACCGGCTGCCTCCTTCGGGTTGGAGGTGTCGCCCAGCTTGTGCCCGAAATTCTTGGCGAAGTTGCGCAGGTTGTCGAGTTTTTCCGGGTCGGGATCCTCGTGGATACGGTAGACGAATGTCGGATTCTTGGCCTTGCATTTCTTCGTGACGTACTCCGCCACGCAGCGGTTGGCCAGCAGCATGAATTCCTCGATGAGCCAGTTGCTCTCCTTGCTCTCTTTCTGCACCACGTCGACGGGCTTGCCCGTCTCGTCGACGATAACTTTCATTTCAGGCCGCTCGAAGGAGATGGCGCCGTTGTCGAAGCGTTGCTTGCGCAGGATGGTGGCCAGCGCGTGCAGGGCGAGGATTTCCTTTGCGAGGGGTCCTTCCTTCGTCTCGATGACCTGCTGGGCCTGATCGTAGTCGAAGCGGTAGTCGGAGTTGATGACCGTCCGGCCAAACCACTGGCCGATGACCTTGGCTTTGGCGTTAAGTTCGAATACAGCACTGAAGGTAAGTTTGTCTTCGTGTGGCCGGAGCGAGCAGAGCTTGTTGGAGAGTTTTTCGGGCAGCATCGGGATGGTACGGTCGACCAGATAGACCGAGGTGCCGCGGGCGAAGGCCTCCTTGTCGACAGGCGTGCCGGGCTGCACGTAATGGGTGACGTCGGCGATATGGATACCCACCTCGACATTGCCGTTTTCCAGTTCACGATACGAGAGCGCGTCGTCGTAGTCCTTGGCGTCGGTCGGGTCGATGGTGAAGGTCGTCACGGAACGGAAATCCCGGCGTCCGGCCAGGTCTTTCTGCGTGATGGCGTCGGAAATGGCATCTGCCGCCTGTTCGACTTCGGGCTCGAAGCGGTAGGGCAGCTGGTATTCGGCCAGGATGGCGTGCATCTCGGTGTCGTTTTCGCCCGGGACGCCCAGCACGTCGACGATCCGGCCCACAGGCTCGGGGCTGCGGCGGGGCCAGTCGGTCACGAGCACGGCCACTTTCATCCCGTGGGCTGCTTTCAGGCCGCCGATCTCCGGAAGCGCGTCGGGCCCGTCCGCTTCGATGCGGATGTCGTAGGGCATGTTCTTGCTCTCGACGATGGCCCAGATCTGCCGGCCGCGGACCACCAGCACGCCGATATGGGGCTTGGGGCTGCGACGGATGATCTTGGTCACCTCGCCTTCCAGGCTGCGGCCCTTGAGTCCGGCCTGTAGGCGCCGCTTCGGCACGGCGATTTTCACGAAGTCGCCGTTGAGGGCAAAATGCAGCTTCCGCATGGGGATGAAGACATCATCCTGGAGACCATCCACCTTCACGAAACCGAAACCGTCGCGCGAGAGCGAGACCGTCCCCTCGAATTCCTCCACGCTTTTGGAGCGCCGCTCCGACGTCCGCACCGGCTCCTGCCCACCCCGCGCCAGGCGTTTCGCGCGCTTGAGCGCCCCCTCCCGCGGTTGGGCTGCCTTTTTATCTTTTTTGAAGTTTTTCCGTTTCGAAGTTGGCATATATTCGTTAATTTTGCACGATTAAATTGTATACAAAAATAATAAATATTATGCAGAAGAAAGTATTGTTGATGATTCTTGACGGATGGGGCGAAGGTCGCCACGACTATTCGAACGCCATCTTCACTCAGGGCACGCCGCATATCGACGCCCTGCGCGCCAAATATCCCGCCGGCCACTTGCAGGCCTGCGGAGAATACGTGGGCCTGCCCGACGGCCAGATGGGCAACTCCGAGGTGGGTCACATGAACCTCGGTGCCGGACGTGTCGTGTACCAAGACCTGGTAAAGATCAATATCGCGTGCCGCGAGCACAAATTACTGGACAACAAAGAGATCAAAGCCGCTTACGACTATGTGAAGTCCTCCGGGAAGAAGCTCCACCTGATGGGCCTGACTTCCCACGGCGGCGTCCACTCCTCCCTCGACCACGTGTATGAATTCCTGCGCGTAGCCAAGGAGTACGGCCTCGACAAGGTCTATGTCCACGCCTTCATGGATGGACGCGACACCGACCCGCACAGCGGAAAGGCGTTCGTGGCCGAACTGGAGCAGAAAATGGCGGAAACCACCGGCAAGGTGGCTTCGGTCTGCGGCCGTTTCTATGCCATGGACCGCGACAAACGCTGGAACCGCATCAAGGAAGCCTACGACCTGCTGGTCGAAGGCAAGGGCCTGCCCGTTCCCTCCGCCACCGAAGGCATCCAGGCCTCCTATGACCTGGGCGTGACCGACGAGTTCATCAAGCCGATCGTCGTCGTCGAGAACGGCAAGCCCGTCGCCACCATCGAGGAAGGCGACGCCATCATCTTCTACAATTTCCGCAACGACCGCGCCCGCGAGCTGACCACCGTGCTCACGCAGCAGGATATGCCCGAAGAAGGCATGCACACCCTTCCCCTGTACTACTGCTGCCTGACGCCGTACGACGCCTCGTTCACCGGCGTCCACATCCTCTTCGACAAGGAGCTGGTGCAGGATACCCTCGGTGAGACCGTTGCCAAAGCCGGCAAACGCCAGCTGCGTATCGCCGAGACCGAGAAATATGCCCACGTGACCTTCTTCTTCAACGGTGGCCGCGAGACGCAGTTTGAAAACGAGGACCGCATCCTCGTGGCCTCGCCGAAAGTGCCCACCTACGACATCCTGCCGCAGATGAGCGCCCCCGAGGTGGCCGAGAAACTGATCGACGCCATCCGCAGCGAGAAGGAAGACCTCATCATCCTGAATTTCGCCAACGGCGACATGGTGGGCCACACAGGCGTCTACAACTCCATCACCCGGGCCGTGGCCTGCATCGACAAGCTGGCGGGCCGCGTGGTGGACGAAGCGCTCGCCAAGGGCTATGTGGTGCTGCTGACCGCCGACCACGGCAACGCCGACTTCGCCGTCAACCCCGACGGAACCCCGAACACCGCCCACTCTCTCAACACCGTGCAGTTCGTCGTCATCGGCGCCGGCGAGACGGTCAAGACCGTGAAGGACGGCGCCCTCTGCGACGTGGCGCCCACCATCCTCAAGCTGATGGGTATCCCGCAGCCCGCCGCGATGACCGGCCAATCCCTGATCTAAACCCGTAAAAATCATACGATCATGAGCGAAGAAACCCTGAAAGATCCCCGCGACCTCAATGGTGACGGAAAAGTATCCTTCGACGAGAAATTCAAGAATGCCGCCGACAAAGCCAGCAAAAAAATCAGCGAAATCGCCGACGAGATGGCCGAAAACGCCAAAGACCTCTACGACAAGGCCTCTCCGAAAGCCAAGGAAATTTTCGGCGAAATGAAAGACAGCGCCGGCAAGCTGATGGACGACGCCGCCGAACTGATGGACAAGGCCAAAGACAAGATCGACAGCCTGAAGAAGTAACTTTTGTTGCGTCTGGCCATAAAAACAGGCGGTTTTTATGGCCAGATGTTATCTTCGACTGCTTCCGGCCATAAAAAAGGCCGTTTATCTTGGCCAGAACATATTATTCAATCCCTGCGCTGATTTATGTCGTTCGTACACCTTCACGTCCATACGCAATACTCGATTCTCGACGGCCTGTCGGACATCGAGAAATTGTTCGCGCGCGCCCGCGAGCTCCAGATGCCGGCCCTGGCCATCACCGACCACGGCAACATGTATGGCGTGAAAGAATTCTTCAAATTCGCCTACGACAAGAAGAACCTCGACGAGAACGGACAGCCCCTCGTCAAGCCGATCATCGGCTGTGAGGTCTATGTGACCCGTCACTACGACCATCACCTGAAAGACAACGACCACCGCCGCTACTACCATCTCACCCTGCTGGCCAAGAACTACGAAGGGTACAAGAACCTGATGAAGATCTGCACGGAGGGCCATATCCACGGATTCTACTACAACCCCCGCGTGTCGCATGAGGTCATTGAGCAGTATCACGAGAACCTGATCTGCTGCTCCGCCTGCCTGGCCGGAGAGCTGTCGCGCGACATCATGGACGGCGACATTGAAGCCGCCCGGGAAGCCGTCCGCTGGCACCAGCGCGTGTTCGGCGACGACTACTACCTCGAGGTGATGAAGCACAAGACCGAAGTCCCCGGCGTCGACGACGACGTGTACCGCGCCCAGATGGAGGTCAACCCCGTGCTGTTCTCCCTGGCCGAGGAACTGGGGGTCAAGGTCATCGCTACCAACGACGTCCACTTCATCAACAAGGAGGACGGCCCGGCGCACGACCGCCTCATCTGCCTGACCACCAACTCGGACATCGACGACCCGAAACGCCTCCGCTACACCCAGCAGGAGTACCTCAAGAGCGAGGAGGAGATGGCCGCCCTCTTCCCCGACCATCCGGAAGTCCTGGCCAACACCCTCGAAGTGGCCGGAAAGGTCGCACTCTACAAGATCGACCACGACTACATCCTCCCCAAGTTCAAGATCGACGAAGATTTCCTCCGTGACATCGACACCTGGCTGGAGAAATACAAACCCTACATCGAGGCCGGCAAAAACGACCCGAAAGGGAACTACCGGGGCGACGATTTCTGCAAGTCCGTGGCCTACCTCTGCCACCTCACCTACCGGGGCGCCCATATCCGCTACGGCGAAACCCTCACCCCCGAGCAGGAAGACCGCATCGATTTCGAGCTGAAGACCATCGCCTCGATGGGATTCCCCGACTACTTCCTCATCGTGCAGGACTACATCCGCGCCATGCGCGACCAGGGCTGGCTCGTGGGACCGGGCCGCGGCTCGGCCGCCGGCAGCGTGGTGGCCTACTGCCTGTGGATTACCAACCTCGACCCCATCAAGTACCAGCTGCTGTTCGAGCGCTTCCTCAACCCCGAGCGCATCTCGATGCCCGATATCGACGTCGACTTCGAAAACCTCGAAGCCGCACACCGCTATGTGGAAGACACTTACGGCGCCGACCACGTGTCGCGCGTCATCACCTTCGGTACGATGCTCGCCAAGGGCGCCATCAAGGATGTTGCGCGCATCAGCCATGTGTCGATCGACGAGAGCAACCGCCTCTCGAAGATGGTGCCGGCCCGCCTGTTCGAGCGCAAGAAGAACGAAAAGGGCGAGATGGAGGAAAAGAGCGTCAAGATCACCCTGGAGAACTGCTTCCGGCTCGTGCCCGAGTTCAAGGAAGAGCTGGCCAAGGAGAACAACGAGCTCAACAAGGAGGTGCTGGAATATGCCGAGCAGCTGGAAGGCAGCATCCGCCAGGTCGGCATGCATGCCTGCGCCACGATCATCGGACCCGGCAACCTGAGCGACTACATCCCCATCTGCCTGTCGAAAGACAAGGACACGGGCCAGGACGTGTGGACCTCCCAGTACGACGGCCACTACATCGAGGAATGCGGCCTGCTGAAGATGGACTTCCTGGGTCTCAACACCCTGTCGATCATCCACAAGACCCTCGACCTGATCAAGGAAGGACACGGCATCGACATCGACATCGAAGCCATCCCCATCGACGACAAGGCCACCTATGAACTGTACGGCCGCGGCGACACCACCTCGATCTTCCAGTTCGAGTCGCCCGGCATGAAGGAGTGGCTCCAGAAACTCCAGCCCGAGCGTTTCGAAGACCTCATCGCCATGAACGCGCTCTACCGGCCGGGTCCGATGGACTACATCCCCGACTTCGTCGACCGCAAGCAGGGCCTCAAGCCCATCGTCTACGACACGCCGGAGATGGAGGAATTCCTGAAGGAAACCTATGGGGTCACGGTCTACCAGGAGCAGGTGATGCTGCTGTCGCAGAAGCTGGCCGGCTTCACCAAGGGCCAGGCCGACAAGCTCCGCAAAGCCATGGGCAAGAAGAAGATCAAGGACATGGAGGAGCTGTACTTCAAGTTCATGGAGGGAGGCCGCGCGCACGGGCACGAAACCATGCTGCTCAACAAGATCTGGCAGGACTGGCGCGCCTTTGCGGAATATGCCTTCAACAAGAGCCACGCTACCTGCTACGCCTGGGTGAGCTACCAGACCGCCTGGCTGAAAGCCCACTATCCGGCCGAGTTTTTCGCCGCCAACATGAGCTGCAACCTCAACGATATGGACGAGATCACCAAGATCATGGACGACTGCCGGCGCTGGCAGATCCAGGTGCTGGGTCCCGATATCAACGAGAGTGCCACGGAGTTCACCGTCAACAAGAAAGGCAACATCCGCTTCGGCATGGGCGGCATCAAGGGCGTGGGTGCCAACGTCATCGACGCGGTCATCGCCGAGCGCCGGAAGGGCGGGCCTTTCGCCAACGTATTCGATTTCCTGGAGCGGATGCCGCAGGGCGTGGTCAACCGGAAGGTGATGGAGTGCCTCATCTATTCGGGCGCCTTCGACGGCTTCCGGGAGATCACCCGTCCGCAGTATTTCTTCGAATTGGGGAAGGACGAGAACTATATCGACGCGCTGCTGCGCTATGCCTCCAAGTTCCAGAACGACACGATGTCATCGGGCGGCCTCTTCGGTGACATGGCGGAACTCAAGCCCGTGCGGCCCGGAATCCCGCCGGCCATGCCCGAATACAACGAGCTGGAATTCCTCAAGAAAGAGAAGGAGTGCGTGGGCATGTACCTGTCCGACCATCCGCTGGCGCGCTTCAAATTCGAGATCGAATCGTTTACCACGGCCACCATCGCCCGGCTGGAGGAGATCGATCGTACGCTGCAGAACGACCCTTCCGTCCAGAACAAGGATTTCTACGTGGCGGGACTGGTGTCGGAATGCGACGTCCGCTACACCAAGAGCGGCAACAAGCCCTGGTGCCGCTTCACTCTGGAAGATTACACGGGCAGCCACACCTTCTCGCTGTTCAGCAAGGACTACGAGAAGTTCATGAAATACATGCAGGTCAACACGGCCCTGCTGCTCAAATGCTCCTCCCGGCAGCGCTTCCGCAAGAAAGACGACACCTCGTCGGAAGATAGCTATGAGCTGCGCATCGTCGAGATGACCCTGCTTTCCAACACGAAAGACGCTTTCATCAAGGAACTGCACGTCGAACTGCCGCTGGAGGCCTCCACGCCGGAGCTGCGCAGCGAAATGCTCAAGACGTTCAAGCAGTACAAGGGCGTGGCGCGCCTGTTCATCGACCTGGTATTCCAGCACGACGGCGTCGACGACCGACTGACACTCTTCTCCAAGAAGTTCTCCGTAGCGCCCGGCTACGAACTCTATCATTTCCTGGATACAAAAAACCTCCGCCACCATGCGGTGACGAAGGTTGAAATGTAGTTGATGTAATCTTACATCATACCTCCCATGCCGGGGTTCATCGGGGGCATGGCGGGAGCGTCTTCCTTGATGTCGGCCAGGGCGCACTCGGTGGTCAGGAACATGCCGGCCACGGAAGCGGCGTTCTGGAGGGCGACGCGGACCACCTTGGTCGGGTCGATGACACCCGTCGAGAGCAGGTTCTCGAACTTGTCGGTGCGGGCATTGTAACCGAAGTCACCCTTGCCTTCCTTCACCTTCTGGACGATGACACTGCCTTCCTTGCCGGCGTTGGCGGCAATGGTGCGGATCGGCTCCTCGATGGCACGGGCCACGATGCGGATACCGGTCAGCTCGTCTTCGTTCTCGCCCTTGACTTTTTCCAGGACGTTCTCGGCGCGCACCAGGGCGACACCGCCACCCGGGATGATGCCTTCCTCGACAGCGGCGCGGGTTGCGTTGAGTGCATCCTCGACGCGGTCTTTCTTCTCCTTCATCTCGACTTCCGAAGCGGCGCCCACATAGAGGACGGCCACACCGCCGGCGAGCTTGCCCAGGCGCTCCTGGAGCTTCTCGCGGTCGTAGTCACTCGTAGTGGTCGAAATCTGCTTGCGGATCTGGGCGGCACGGTCGGCGATGGCATCCTTGTCACCGGCACCGTTGACGATGGTGGTGTTTTCCTTGTCGATGACCACTTTCTCGGCACGGCCCAGCATGTCGGGCGTGCAGTTCTCGAGGGTGAAGCCCCGCTCTTCCGAGACCACGACACCGCCGGTCAGGGTGGCGATATCCTGCAGCATCTCCTTGCGGCGGTCGCCGAAACCAGGAGCCTTGACAGCGGCCACCTTCAGCGTGCCACGCAGCTTGTTGACCACGAGGGTGGTGAGGGCTTCGCCGTCCACGTCCTCAGCGATGATCAGCAGCGAGCGGCCTTCGCGGGCGATGGGCTCGAGGATCGGCATGAGGTCTTTCATCGTGGAGACCTTCTTGTCGGTGATCAGGATCTGCGGCTGGTCGAGCACGGCTTCCATCTTGTCGGGGTTGGTCATGAAGTAGGCGGAGATGTAACCGCGGTCGAACTGCATGCCTTCCACGACCTTCACTTCGGTCTCGGTGCCCTTGGCCTCTTCGACGGTGATGACGCCGTCTTTCTTGACCTTGGCCATGGCGTCGGCGATCAGCTTGCCGATCTTCTCGTCGTTGTTGGCGGAGATGGTGCCCACCTGCTCGATCTTCGAGTAGTCGTCACCCACGGCCTGGCTCTGCTTCTTGAGGTCTTCGACCACGGCGGCCACTGCCTTGTCGATACCGCGCTTGAGGTCCATCGGGTTGGCACCGGCGGCCACGTTCTTCAGGCCCACATTGATGATGCTCTGGGCGAGCACCGTGGCGGTGGTGGTACCGTCACCGGCCTGGTCGTTGGTCTTGGAAGCGACTTCCTTGACCATCTGGGCGCCCATGTTCTGGAAGCGGTCCTCGAGCTCGATCTCCTTGGCGACCGTGACACCGTCCTTGGTCACCTGCGGAGCGCCGAATTTCTTGTCGATCACGACGTTGCGGCCTTTCGGGCCCAGCGTCACCTTCACGGCGTCAGCCAAAGCGTCAGCACCCTCCTTCATGAGGTTGCGTGCGTCGATATTGAATTTGATGTCTTTTGCCATAATTGTTTCCTCCTTTATTTAAGCACTGCGACCACGTCACTTTGACGCATGATCAGATAATCCTTTCCGTCCACGCTGATTTCCGTGCCGGCATATTTGCCATACAGCACGGTGTCGCCGACCTGGAGTTCCATCGGTTCGTCTTTCTTGCCGTTTCCGACGGCGACAACTTTGCCCTGCTGGGGTTTTTCTTTCGCGGAATCAGGGATATACAGTCCGCTTGCGGTCTTGGTCTCGGCTTCCTTGGCCTCGATCAGGACTCTGTCTGCTAAAGGTTTAATGGTCATGATGATTATATTTTTAACGTTTATTGTTTAAATTTGCACTGCTGGTGATGGCAAATTGAGTGCCACAGCGGTTTTATGACAAAATGTCATCTATTTTTCCTGTGTGCCCTCGTGGCACTGCTGGCAGGCTGCAAAAAGCCCGCCCCGGGGCCATCCCTTTCTGAATACGGTGCCCAGACCCTGCAGGGCCAGGCTGCCCTGTTCGAGCAATATGTCCTGGAGCTGGCGACGCTCACGACCGAAGCGGCGCTGCAGCGCCAGGAAGAGACGCTCCGGGAAGCCGAGGCTGACAGCGCGCACTGGCAGCAGGTCATGACCCTGCAGGAAAAGTTCTTCCTCGACCCCAACAGCCCCTACCGCAGCGAAGAACTTTATCTTCCGGTGGCAGAGCATCTGCTCGGCTCGCCGCTGGCCTCCGACGCGCAGCGCGAACGCGCCCGCTGGCTGCTGCCGCGCCTGCGCCTCAACCGCCTCGGCACCGTAGCCAACGACTTCCCGTTCACCCTGCGCAACGGCCGCGAAACCACGCTCCACGCCACCATCGACCGCCTTCATCCGCGCCGCACCCTGCTCTTTTTCAGCAATCCGGGCTGCCCCAACTGCAAGGAAATCACCGAAGCCCTGGCCGACGATCCCGAGATCAGCGCCCAGATCGCCGACGGCTCGCTGCTGGTGGTCAACGTCTATCCAGACGAAGACCTCGAGGCCTGGTACGACTACCTGCCCAACTATCCGGACGCCTGGGTCTGCGGCTACGATCCCGCCCAGAACCTGCACAGCGACACCCTGTACTGGGTGCGCGCCATCCCGTCACTCTATCTGCTGGACGAAGAAAAACGGGTCGTCCGGAAAGACGCCCCGCTCGAAGTGATCCTAATAGATGGCAAACAGCGCTGAGCCGCTGCCCGACATGGCCGCATACGCGGCGCCGTCGTCGTAGAGGGCCTGCTTGGCCACCTGCAACTCCGGATGCCGTGCGAAGACCGTGGTCTCGAAATCGTTGACCAGCAAGCCATCCCAACGCTCGACCGGAAGTTTCAGCACCGATTCGATGCGGTGCTCCGGCGCGTGGGGCGGGATGCCGGCGTAGGCTTCGCGCGTAGACACGAACACGGGCTGCGGGAAGATGCGCAGCGGGCGGTCGAGCGTGAAATCGACCGGCGTGAGCACCTCGCCGCGGCCGGTCGCCAGCATCGGCCGGTTGTAGACGAAAAAGGCGCAGTCGCTGCCCAGCTGGGCCGCCAGGCCGGCGAGTTCCACCTTCGGCAGCTGCAGGCCAAAGAGATCATTGAGCCCTGTCAGCGTGAAGGCGGCATCGGCCGAACCACCGCCCAGTCCCGCTCCCATCGGAATCTTCTTATAAAGGTGGATGGCCACGGGCGGAATGCCGAAGCGCTCGGCCATCAGTCGCCAGGCCTTCTCGCAGAGGTTCTCCCCGCTGATTTCGGCATTGTGGCAATGCATCTCGAAACGGTCGGCATGGACCAGTTCCAGGATGTCGCAAAGCTCCGGCACAGGATAGAAGAGTGTCTCGATGTCGTGATAGCCGTCGGGGCGCTTGCGGACCACGTGCAGGCCCAGGTTGATCTTGGCGTTGGGAAAGAGAATCATAGGACAAAATTACGCTTTTTCAGCGCATTTTCCTAACTTTGTAGGATATGAAAAGAATCCTGTCGCCCCTCTCAGGCCTCCTCGTCATCGCCTTGAGCGTCTTCGTCTCCCTGGGCAGCACAACGCCCGCTGTCACCGACCTTCCCGTTACCCCGCAGATTTTCAGCATCTCCTCCGGGCCGGGAACCGACGCTTCGGTTTCCATGTGCATCAGCTGGGCCTGCGACACCAGTTTCCGGCATACCACCGTCCTGCTCACGACCCTCGCCGACAAAAACTGGCAGGAAGTACGCGAAATCAAGCCTTCGCAGCACGAGCGCTTCGACGCCTTCCAGGGCATGTACTCCAAGGCCGCCGACGGCACCAATATCCACGAAGACGCCGTCTTCACCAAATGCGGCGCCCTGGTCAACGACCTGCAGCCCGATACGGACTACAAGTATATCATCGTGGAGAAAGAGAACCATCGACCCGTCGCCCGCAGCACCGAGCACCATTTCAGGACCGCCGGCGCCGACAGCTGGTCGGCGTGCATCATCTCCGATTTCCACAGCTACCCGCCCATTCCCACGCGGCTGGAGGCCGCCATGGGCATGATCGACACCCTGCAGTCCATCGACCCCTCGATGGACTGGGTGCTGAGTCCCGGCGACGTGGTGGCCTGGGGCGGCAGCTATTCGTTCTGGCGCCAGCTTTTCGAGGAAGAGAATTTCAACGAGCTGTTCTGGGCCCGGGTCAACGGCAACCACGACAACTGGACCCGCCAGTCCCAGGTCTCGAAAGATTTCGGCGTGCCGAACCCTTTCTTCGTCGGCACCTCGTTCTATCCGCAGAACGGCTTCGGCGCCGAGCGCGGCGTGTGCTACCACTTCCGCTACGGCAACACCCTGTTCGTGATGCTCAACACCGAGAACATGGGCACCCCGGAGACCTTTGCGGCAGCAGCCGACTGGCTGCGCGACTGCGTGATCTTTGAGCGTGGCAGCGAAAACCCGCCCACCTTCGTGGTGGTATGCCAGCACTACGAGTGGTTCAACGGCACCAACGGCAAGAGCTACCAGTACACCCGCTGGCACCGGCTCTTCGACGAACTGGGGGTCGACCTGGCCCTGGCCGGAAACAACCACATCTACGTCCGCAGCCTGCCGCTCTATGACGACCAGGTCACCGACGGCAGCACCGGCACCGTCTACCTCCAGACCTCGGCCTGCGACGACGACCGTGGCCGCGACTTCGACGACGTGCCCCTGCAGAACGACGACAAGATTGCCTTCCGCTGGACCGAAGGATCCCATACGGTGAGCGCCATCCACATGGCCGTCGACCCCGAAAGCATCTCCCTCGTCCTCTACGACCGCCACGGCAAGCCGGTCGACAGCACCGTCATCCCGGCCAAGCCCCGCACGGAGGCGCAGGATTCGCACCTCAACTGCGGCCCGTGGGTGACCGACATGGGCGAAGACGCCTTCACGGTGCTCTGGGCCACCGACGTGCCCTGCCAGGGCTGGGTGGAACTCGACAACGGCCGGCGTGTTTACGAATATTACGCGGGACGCCGTCTCTTCGGCACCTTCCATTCGGTGCGGGTCACGGGCCTCTCGCGCGGTGCCACCTACGGCTACCGCGTCGGCAACCGGGTGGTCGACCCCGTCAATCCGCGCCGGCCGGCCTACGGACGCGACATGTATTCCGACCGGCATCAGGTCACGACCTTCGATTCCAACCGCAAGACCTGCCACTTCTCCGTGATGAACGACGTGCACATGCGGCTCAACCACTATGCGGCGTTGCTCGACGGAGTGGACGTGTCCTCCAACGACTTCCTGCTCCTCAACGGCGACATCATCTCGGCCGGCAACTGGCCCATCGACAGCCTGCTCAAGTATGAAGTCGCTCCGCTGGGCGACCGCGGCGCCGACCTGCCGGTGGTCTTTTCGCGCGGCAACCACGAGGGCCGCGGCAGCGGAGTCGAGCTGGTCGGAAAAGTCTTCCCGAAAGAGAGCGGCGCTCCTTATTATTATACCTTCCGCGAGGGGCCCGTGGCCTTCCTCGTGCTGGACTGCGGGGAGACGGGCGTGAAGAACGCCCTCGCCCTGAGCGGCGACCGCATCTACGAACAATATCTGCGTGAGCAGCTGGCGTGGGCGGAGGCGGCGATGAAAGCGCCGTCGTTCCGCCGCGCGCCAGTCAAGATCTGCGTCATCCACGCTCCGATGGTCGATTTCGGCGATCCCGACGACTTCGTGCCGCACCAATGGATGAACCGCCATTTCATGCCTGTCCTCCAACAGGGCGGCATCGACCTGATGATCGCCGCCGACCTCCACGAACATCTGTTCATTCCGGCCGGAACCATGAACAACGCCTTCCCCATCCTGATCAACGACGACGAGTCGCGCCTCGACGTGCAGGTCTGGAAAGACCGCATTGAAGCCACCGTCTACGATGAAGCCGGCAAGGCCACGGTCCCGACCTATACGATAAAAGTTAAATAAACCCAGCCATGACCCGAACCGAAATCGCCGAAATCGGCAAGCAGGCCGTCCTCGACAAACTGTTTGAGAACAGTGGATATACCAACGAACAACCCTTGCGGCTCCACCAGAAAGGAGAATGTTGCAGCGCCCAGAAGCTGATGCTGGAAGGCTGCGACTTCGACCTGGTCTACACGCCGCTCAAACACCTGGGCTACAAGGCCGTGCTCAACGTGCTCGGCGAGCTCTACGCCAACCTCCGCCAGCCGGCGTCCCTGTCGGTGGTGCTGGGCCTTTCCAAGCGTTTCTGCTTCGAAGACGTGGCGCAGCTCTGGGAAGGCGTGCTGGCCGCCTGCCGCGAACACGACGTCGCGCAGCTGTCGCTCGAACTCAACCCGTCGGTCAACGGCCTGGCCATCGGCCTCGCGGCCTGCGGCGTGCAGAAGAAAGGGGTGATCGAAAAGATTCCGGCCTCCAAGAACATGGACCTGATCTGCCTGAGCGGACATGTGGGCGCGGCCTACATGGGCCTCCATGTGCTGGAGCGCGAAAAGGTGGCCTTCACCGGCACGGGCGAACAGCCCGACCTGTCGAAATACAAAGCCGTGCTGGCCAGCTACCTGAGCCCGGAGATCAAGCCGGGCATCGTGAAGCGTTTCATCGAGGCGGACGCCCTGCCGTCGCGCGGCTATTTCCTGACACGCGGCCTCGGCGAGGCGGTCATCCGGCTGACGCGCGACACGGGCCTGGGCGCCAAGGTCTATCTCGAGAAGATTCCCATTTCGTCGCAGACCTTCGCAATGGCCGAGGAGATCGACATGGATGTGGTGACGGCGGCGATGAACGGTGGCGACGACTACAAGTTCCTTTTCACCGTCCCCATCGAGAAGCACGATGTCATTCGCAAGGATTTCCAGGACTTCGAGGTGATCGGGCACACCGCCCGCCCCGACGTCGGCCCCGTCCTTGTCACCCCCGAAGGTGCCGAACTCCCCATCCACGCACAAGGCTATTAAACACATGGCACATAACAAGCTGATTCTCAATGATATGCTGAATATCGATTGCGCATTTTGACGCAATCGATATTTAATAATCGGCTGAAAGTCAAGAAGGTATGTGCCAGGGGCAAATATCACGCTGAGCGTTAAAAATAATGCTATCTTTGCAGCGGCTATGAAAGAAAGCGAGAAAATCATAGAAGAGGTTACTTCGGGCGAGTATGAGCACGGGTTCGAGACGGTGGTGGAGCAGGATTTCATCCCCAAGGGCCTCAACGAAGATATCATCCGGCTGATCTCCCGGAAGAAGGAGGAGCCGCAGTGGCTACTGGACTTCCGCATGAAGGCCTTCCGGCAGTGGCAGAAGATGACGCTGCCCGGCTGGGCGCATCTCGACATCCCTCCCATCGACTTCCAGGACATCATCTACTACGCCGCGCCGAAAAGCCCCACGCACAAATCGGAGAAGCGTGCCATCGACCCGGAGATCGAAAAGACCTTCGACAAGCTCGGCATCCCGCTCAACGAACGCGAGGCTCTCGCCGGCCTGGCCGACGGCTCCGGCACGGCCGTGGACGCCGTGTTCGACAGCGTGTCGGTGAAGACCACCTTCAGCGAGACGCTCGCCGAAAAGGGCATCATCTTCTGCTCGTTCTCCGAGGCCGTGAAGAACTATCCGCAGCTGGTGCAGAAATACCTGGCCACGGTCGTTCCTGCCGCCGACAATTTCTACAGCGCGCTGAACAGCGCCGTCTTCAGCGACGGCTCGTTCTGCTACATCCCCAAGGGCGTGCGCTGCCCCATGGAACTCTCGAGCTATTTCCGCATCAACGCCCGCGGCACCGGCCAGTTCGAGCGGACGCTTATCGTGGCCGACGAAGGATCCTACGTAAGCTACCTCGAAGGATGCACCGCCCCGCGCCGTGACGAGTCGCAGCTCCACGCCGCCGTGGTCGAGATTGTGGTGGAGAAAGATGCCGAAGTGAAATATTCTACCGTGCAGAACTGGTATCCCGGCGACGCCGAGGGCCGTGGCGGCATCTACAATTTCGTGACCAAGCGCGGCCTCTGCAAGGGCAGCGGCAGCAAGCTCTTCTGGACCCAGGTCGAGACGGGCAGCGCCATCACCTGGAAATATCCGAGCACCATCCTCAAGGGCGACAACGCCATCTCGGAGTTCTACAGCGTGGCCGTGACCAACAACTTCCAGCAGGCCGACACCGGCACCAAGATGATCCACATCGGCCGCAACACCACCAGCCGCATCGTGAGCAAAGGCATCTCGGCCGGCCGCAGCCAGAACAGCTACCGCGGCATGGTGAAGGTGCTCCCTGGTGCCGAAGGCGCGCGCAACCACTCGCAGTGCGACTCGCTGCTGCTGGGCGACAAGTGCGGCGCGCACACCTTCCCGGTCATCGACTCGGCCAACCCCGGTGCGACCATCGAGCACGAAGCCACCACCTCGAAGATCAGCGAGGAGCAGCTCTTCTACTGCCGCCAGCGCGGCATCACGGAAGAGGAGGCCATCGGCCTGATCGTGAACGGCTACGCCAAAGAAGTGCTCAACAAACTCCCGATGGAATTCGCCGTTGAGGCGCAGAAACTCTTGCAAGTCTCCCTGGAGGGGAGCATAGGATAATGAACTGGCTCGATCTGACAGCGTCCATCCTCGGCCTGGCCTGCGTTTTCCTGGCCGGCCGCGGCAGCAAATACAATTTCTGGGTGGGGTATCTCTATACCATCGCCCTCTTCTTCCTGTTCTGGCAGAAGAACCTGGTGGCCTCCCTGCTGCTCCAGCCCATTTCGCTGGGTATCAATATCCTGGGGCACTACCGCTGGACCCATCCCAAGGCCGGCGAGACGAGCTCCGAGAAGGAAGGCGAGCTGAAAGTCACCATGCTCACCTGGCCCGAGCGCATCCTGACGGTCTTCATTGTGCTGGTGGTGGCCGCACTCTGGGGCTGGCTCCTGGGCCGCCTGTTCCCCGCCGACCCGCACCCGTATCTCGATTCCTGCGTCACCGTGCTGATCCTCGTGGCCCAGTTCCTCAGCGCCCAGAAGAAATGGGACTGCTGGGTGGCCTGGATCATCGTCAATATCACCCAACTCATCCTGCACCTGTCGGTCGGCAACATCTTCATGCCGATCGTCAGTGCCCTGTATCTTGTCAACGGCATCGTCTCCCTGGTCAACTGGGAAAAAATGTATAGGAGGAAAGCCTGATGAACACCCTGCTCAAAATAGAAAACCTGCACGCCTCGGTCGGGGAGAAAGAGATTCTCCGCGGCATCAACCTGGAGGCCCCAACGGCTCGGGCAAAAGCACCCTCTCGGCCGTGCTGGCCGGACGCGACACCTTCACCGTGACGGAAGGCAGCGTGACCTACGACGGGCGCGACCTGCTGGCCCTCTCGCCGGAGGAGCGTTCCTGGGCCGGCGTCTTCCTGGGCTTCCAGTACCCGGTGGAGATTCCGGGCGTGAGCAACGTCAACTTCATGAAAGCCGCTGTCAACGAGCAGCGCCGGCAGCGGGGGCTCGAGCCACTGAGTGCCGGGGCCTTCCTCAAGCTGATGCGCGAAAAGATGGCCTACGTGGAGATGGACAGCAGCTTTTCGGGCCGCGGGGTCAACGTGGGTTTCTCGGGCGGCGAGAAGAAGCGCAACGAGATCTTCCAGATGGCGATGCTCGAGCCGCGCCTGGCCATCCTCGACGAGACCGACTCCGGCCTCGACGTCGACGCCCTGCGCATCGTGGCCACGGGTGTCAACCAGCTCAAGCGCCCCGACAATGCCTTCATCGTGATCACCCACTACCAGCGCCTGCTCGACTACATCGTGCCCGATGTGATCCACGTGCTCTACAAGGGCCGCATCATCAAGACCGCCGGCAAGGAGCTCGCGCTCGAGATCGAGCAGAAAGGATACGACTGGCTCATCCAAGAAAGCGAATAGTCCGATGGAAGTGCAACTCATCACGAATCCCGAAGGTCGGCTGCAGATGGCGCTGGAGGCAGGTGCTTCCGCGGAATACCTCGTGCTGCAGGACGGAACAGGGGCCGCGGCGCGCGAATGCGAGGTCGCGTATGCGATTTCGCTGGCCGAAGGCGCCTCGCTCAAGATGGTGTTCCTGTCGCTGGGCGGCACGGTGCTCCGCAACCGCCTGCGCGTGTCGCTGCAGGGCCGGCATGCGGCCTGCGACCTGGCCGGCATCTGCCTGGCGGACGGACGGCAGGAGATGGATTACGACGTGCTGCTGACGCACGAAGTGCCGCAGTGCGCCAGCACGCAGCTTTTCAAGAATATTGTGGGCGGTCACGGCGTGACCCGCTTCCACGGTCTCATCAAGGTCGTGCCCGACGCGCAGCAGACCGAGGCCTACCAGGCCAACCACAACCTCCTGGCCAGCGACACGGCCAAGGCCTACACCCAGCCGCAGCTCGAGATCTATGCCGACGACGTGAAGTGCAGCCATGGTGCCACGATCGGCCGCCTCAATCCCGACGAGCTGTTCTACATGCGTTCGCGCGGCATCCCGCAGGCGGAGGCCCGCCTGCTGCAGCAGCTGGCCTTCAGCTATGAGGTGCTGGAAAAGATTTCTTCGCCGGAACTCCGGGAAAAGATGCAGGCGTTGGTGGAGCAGCGGCTCCGCGAACTGGCATAATTTGTCAAAAAGACAAATTTGTTGTCAAAAAAGCCTAAATCACATTTTCGAACGCAACATTTCGTCCCCGACCTGCATCTTGCAAGTGGTTTAGGTTTTAGTATATTATCAGAAAAGGGTAACTCGTCGCGTGTAGAGTTGCCCTTTTTGTATTACTTAACAAAAAAGTATTACCTTTGCGTTTTAACCCGCGGCATCAGCCGCTAGCGGAGGCCGGGCAGGGTAGGCCCCGCGCAATAGCAAGGCCGGAGCGGCGGGGTTCGGGGCAGAGCCCCGACACTGAGATATGGTGTAATGGTAGCACTACAGATTTTGGTTCTGTCTGTTCAGGTTCGAATCCTGATATCTCAACAAAAGATAACCAATCGAACGCACCACTGTGGAACCTCCGAGTAGTCTGAACGGCAGTGACGGGAGCTCATCATCCGGGCCCCTGCCTAAGTGGTGCTTTCCCAACCACTTATGCCACTATTCCTAAAGAAAGAACTTGAAGACGACGCCCGGATCTACGTCTGGGAGATTACCGAAACCGAAGAAGAACTGCTCGCCAGCACCGCTGTCCCCGACAACGAGCTGGAGGAGCTTTCCTATACGCGGAGCGAAGCGCGCCGCAAGGAAAAACTGGCCGAACGCGCCCTGCTCAACACCATCTTCTTCCCCGACAAGCTGTACCTGGGCCACCACGACAACGGAAAGCCGTACCTGCAGAATACGGCCATCGAGATCAGCATCTCCCATACCAACCGTTTCGTGGCCATCCTGCTGAGCCCCGACGAGAACCTGGGCATCGACATCGAGAGCCTCGACCGTGACTTTTCGGCCGTGGAGAAGAAGGCCCTGAGCGAAGATGAGCTCGACGACCTCGAAGACGACAAGCGGAAGACGCTGCAGCTGGCCATCTACTGGTGCGCCAAGGAAGCCATCTACAAGCGGATGTCGATTTCCGGCGTCGATTTCGCCGAGCAGATCGAGGTGGAGCGTTTCACGCCCCGCGACGAAGGCAAGATCGATGCTACGTTCTACCACAAGGACGGCACGGAGATGGTATTCGAGCTCAGCTACGAGGTGTTTGAAAACCATGTGATGGTGTGGGTGGTTGATTAATCCGGAACAGTACAATGAAGAACTTTGTAAAAGAATTGGAATGGCGCGGCATGATCCACGACATCATGCCCGGAACGGAAGAAGAATTGATGAAGGGCCCGACAGCGGCCTATGTCGGCATCGACCCGACCGGCGACTCCCTGCACATCGGACACCTGGTGAGCATCATGATCCTCAAGCATTTCCAGGCTTGCGGACACAAGCCGTACGCCCTGGTGGGCGGTGCGACCGGCATGATCGGCGACCCTTCGATGAAATCGCAGGAGCGCAACCTGCTCGACGAGGAGACCCTCGCCCACAACGTGGCCTGCATCAAGGCCCAGCTCGGCAAGTTCCTCGATTTCGAATCGTCGGCACCCAACAAGGCGGAGCTGGTGAACAACTACGACTGGATGAAAGACTATACTTTCATCAACTTCACCCGTGACATCGGCAAGCTCATCACCGTCAACTATATGATGGCCAAGGATTCGGTGCGGAAACGCCTCTCCCGTGAATCGAACGAGGGCATGTCGTTCACCGAATTCACCTATCAGCTGCTCCAGGGCTACGACTTCCTCTATCTCTACGAGCACAACGGCGTGAAGCTGCAGCTGGGCGGCGCCGACCAGTGGGGCAACATCACCACCGGCACGGAGCTCATCCGCCGCAAGCTGGGCGGCGAGGCCTACGCCCTCACCTGCCCGCTCATCACCAAGGCCGACGGCGGCAAGTTCGGCAAGACCGAGAAAGGCAACGTCTGGCTCGATCCCGAGCGGACCTCGCCCTACCAGTTCTACCAGTTCTGGCTCAACGTGTCGGATGCCGACGCCGAGCGCTACATCAAGATCTTCACGATGCTCGACCGCGAGACCATCGAAGCGGCCATCGCCGCCCACCGCGAAGCGCCCGAGCGCCGCGAGCTGCAGAAACTCCTGGCCCGGGAAGTCACCATCATGGTCCACAGCGAACGCGAATACGAAAACGCCGTGGCCGCCTCGCAGATGCTCTTCGGCAAAGGCACCGTCGACGCGCTCAAGGCTCTCGACGAGCGCACCTTCCTCTCCGTGTTCGAAGATGTGCCGCAGTACGTCCTGCCGAAGGACGCACTGCCCTGCGACATCCTTGAGATGCTCGCCGTACGCACCGACATCTTCCCCAGCAAGGGAGAGTGCCGCAAGACCATCCAGGGCAACGGCCTGAGCATCAACAAAGAAAAAGTGACCGACACGGCCCTGCAGCTGACTGCCGACCACCTGCTCGACAGCAAGTACATCCTGGTGCAGAAAGGCAAGAAGAGCTATTACATCCTCAAATTCGAATAATGGAAAGCGAAAGCACGAGACAGCAGAAAGTGGCGCGGCAGATCCAGAAGGACCTGGCCGAAATCATCCGTGCACGTGGCATGGCCGCCTACGACGGGGCCCTGGTCACCGTCAGCGGCGTGAAGATCACGCCCGACCTGGCACTGGCCAAGGTCTATGTGAGTATTTTCCCCTCGTCGAAAGCCGACGCCGTGATGCAGCAGCTCGAGGACGAGACCTCCTACCTGCGCGGCGAACTGGGCCGCCGGGTGGCCAAGCAGCTGCGCATCGTCCCGGAACTGACGTTCTATCTCGACGACTCGCTCGATTACGTAGAGCATATCGACGAACTTCTGAAGAAATAAGGGCCTTCGGCGATGCAGCTCCCGGGGTTCATAGCGCGGCGCTACTTGTTTGCGAAAAAGTCGCACAACGTGATCAACATCATCTCGATCATCGCGGCGGCCGGCATCGCCATCGGTACCGCCGCGCTGGTGATTATCCTGAGCATCTACAACGGTTTCGACCGCATCGTCCGTGATCTCAACGACAGCTATACGGCCGACGTGCTGATCTCTCCGGCCACCGGCAAGGTGTTCTCCTTCGACCAGCGCTTCGACTTCCTGTCGGACGACCCGCGGGTGAAGGCGGCGTGCGGCGTGCTGGAAGAGAACGTGTTCGTACAGTACAGCGACCGCAACAAGGTGGTGACGGCGCGTGGCGTCGACTCGCTCTATGAGCAGATCACTTCCCTGCGGGATCATCTCACGGAAGGAGATTTCGACCTCTCGTTCGGCGACCTGGGCCAGGTGGTGCTGGGCCGCACCGTGGCGCTGGAACTCGGCGTGCGGACGGCCTTCCTGCAGCCGCTCACCGTGTGGTTCCCCAGCCGCACCCAGAAGGTCGACCTGCTCAATCCGCTCGCCTCGCTGCGGCAGGAGAAGCTGCACCCGGCAGGCATTGTCGCGCTGGAGCAGAACTTCGACCAGAAATACCTGTTCATGCCGCTCCCGGCACTGCGGAACTTGCTGGAATACGACGACGAGGTATCGGGCGTGGAACTCTATCTGGCCCCTTCGGGTCTGAACCGGAAAGGGATGGCCTCCAGGGCGCTGCTTTCGGAACTGCAGGCGAAGCTGGGCGACGGGTTCGTGGTCCGCGACCGCCAGCAGCAGAACACGATGCTCTACAAACTGCTGAAATACGAGAAGATCGCCATCTACCTGATCCTGCTCTTCGTGATGCTCATCATCTCGTTCAACATCTACGGTTCGCTGTCGATGCTCATCATCGAAAAGCGCGACGACATCGCGACCCTGCGGGCGATTGGGGCCGACGACCAGCTGGTGGAGCAGATCTTCGTACGGGAAGGCTGGCTCATCTCGCTGCTGGGCATCGGAATCGGCGTGGTCGCGGGGTTGGCGGTCTGCTGGGCGCAGCTGCGCTTCGGCCTGGTGAAAATGCCGGGCAATTTCGTCGTCGACGCCTATCCTGTGGTGGTGCAGTGGAGCGACGTGCTGATCATCGTTGCAGGCGTCGCCCTCATCGGCTGGATCATCTCTTTCCTCACCCGCCGGCTTACTGCTTCGTCATGCCGGGCTTGACCCGGCATCTAGCGCTGATTCTTGAAGAAATCCGTCATGAGGCGGGCTGCATCGTCGGCAAGGACGCCGGCTGTGACTTCTGTGCGAGGATGGAGCAGGGAGGGGGAGAAGAGGGTATAGCCGCGCTTGGGATCGGCGGCGCCGTAGACCAGGCGGCCGAGCTGCGCCCAGGCCAGGGCAGCGGCACACATCGGGCAGGGCTCTACCGTGACGTATAAGGTGCAATCGTTCAGATATTTGCCACCGAGAAAATCGGCCGCCATGCCGATGAGCTGCATCTCGGCGTGCGCCGTCACATCGGTCAGGCGTTCCGTGAGGTTGTGCGCCCGGGCGATCACCCGCCCTCCGCATACCACCACGCCGCCGATGGGCACCTCGTGCTCATCGAGCGCTTCGCGCGCCTGCCGCAGCGCTTCCTGCATATACCGTTCGTCGTCCATGCCCGACAAAGATACGCAAAATAATTCGCAAGGTACGGAATTTGTGTATCTTTGCGTTTCTATGCGGTATCGTATTCCCGTCATACTCACCCTCGCCGTCCTCTTGCTGCTTTCCATGCCGCAAGCCCTTGCCCAGTACTACAACACGGGCAGCGCGCCGACGACGGTCCGCTGGAACCAGCTCAAGAGCGAGCACTTCATCTTGATCTATCCCCGTGAGATCGACTCGCTGGCCCGGGAATACCTCTACAATTTCGAGCGCACGCGCGAAGCCACCCTCACCGGCCTCCACATCGACCCGCCCCGCATGCCCATCCTCCTGCAGCCCTACAACATGCAGAGCAACGGCAACGTAACCTGGGCGCCCCGCCGCGTCGAACTCTACACCACGCCGCCCGGCCGGCCCCTCTATCCCATCGACTGGGAGACCCAGCTGGTGGTCCACGAAGGCCGCCACGTAGGACAGTTCACCCACTACACCCGCGGCGCGCTGTTCCCCTTCCAGATCCTGGCCGGCGAACAAGGCTACGCCCTGGCCTTCCCCTCTACCACCCAGGCGGAAGGCGACGCCGTACAGCACGAGACCGACGCCACCGGTGCCGGACGCGGCCGCGACCCTGAATTCGTGAAATACTACCGGGCCGCCTTCCTGAACGGTGATACCCGCAATTACGACCACTGGCGCTATGGCTCCTACCGCTACTACACGCCCAACAAATATGTCTTCGGCTATTTGATCAACAGCACGATGCGCGACCATTCGGGCAACTACTTCACCACCGGCGACCTCCTCGGAGAGAAGGTCCACAGCTGGTGGCGCTTGTTCAGCCAGTCGCGCCGCAGCTACATCAAGGCCTCGGGCCAGACCGTCCGCAAGAACTGGTACGAAGCCGTCGACCACTACACGGAGATCTGGCGCGAAGACTATGAGGCCCGCGCGCCTTATTCCCCGGCGGAGCCCGTGCTCCTGGTGCGCGGCAAGCGCTACACCGAATTCAATAATCCGCTGCCTTTCAGAGGCGGGGTCTACGCCACCATGACGGGCATGCCCTTCGAGCGCCGGCTGGTCCGCATCGATTCCCTGGGCCAATATCACTATGTGCGGCCTTTCTCCGCGTCCACCAGCGGCCTGGTAAAAGACGGCGACACCTTCGTCTTTTCGGAGATCGTGCCCGACCCGCGCTGGGAACAGCGCTCCTGGTCGGTGATCCGCCGCTACGACACCCGTACCGGCCAGATGACGACCCTCACCCGCCGCACGCGCTTCGTGAACCCTTCCGTGGCCCCTGACGGCAAAATCCTGGCTGCGGACTACCGCGTCACGGGCGGCTCCGACGCCGTGGTGCTCTCCCCGCAGGGCGTGCTGCTCGAGCGGATCCCCGCACCGGAAAACGGCCAGATCGTCGACTTTGTCCAGCTGGGCGACGCCCGCTACGCCACGGTCATCACCCAGGAAGGCGAAGGCATCTGGCGCCACGACGGCAGCAGCTGGACCCGCGTCCTCGCGCCGCACAAAAGTGCGATCCGCGACCTGCGCTGCGACGGCGACAGCCTGCTCTACTTCGTGACCGACCTCGACGGCCTGAGCAACGTCTACGGCTTCAACCCCGCTACCGGCGCCCTCGAGCGCTGGGTCAACGCCCCCCACGGCACCGACAAACCCTGGCTCGACACCGCCACCGGCCAGCTGTACTACGCCAACTACGACCACCTGGGCTACCGGCCGATGCAGCTGTCGACGAAAAAATTCGATGCGAAAGCGGCTTCGTTCGACGAGCCTTATCACTTTGTCATCGCCGACCGGACGGCCGTGCAGATGGAAGAGCATGTGAAGCCCCGCAGCGAAGAAGAAGACGCGCTCCTGCGCCGCAAGATCGACTCCCTGGAAAGCAAGCCCTACAGCAAGCTGCTCCACGGCTTCCGCTTCCACTCCTGGGCCCCGTTCTACGCCAATGTCGACCGCATCATGAACGACCTGAGCGGTTTCGACTTCACCAACCTGGAGACGCTCTTCCAGTACATAGCACCGGGTGTGACGCTCCTCTCCCAGAATACGCAGGGAACCCTGGTCACCACCCTGGGCTACTCTTACTTCAAGCGCCACCACGCCGGCCACGCCTATGTCAAATACCGCGGCCTGTATCCCGTGATCGAAGCGGCCGTCGACTTCAACGAACGCAACCGGACCCTGCAGGACATCCGCCACAACCCTGACGGCAGCACGCAGATCCAGATCGTCGACCTGCAGCAACCCGCCGTCACCCTCAACGTACAGATGTCCATCCCGCTGCTCTTCTCGCAAGGCGGCTGGAACACGACCTTTACACCGCGGGTGGGCTACAACCTGACCAACGACGCCATCCGCTATGCGCCCAGCACCGATCCGCTGCAAAGCAGTCCCGTGACCCAGGTTCTCACGGCCGACATCCTGCTCGACACCCGCGTGAGCCGCGCCACCTCCCGCCTGACGCCCCGCATGGGCTTCGGCATCCAGCTCAGCGGACAGACCCGGCTCGGCACCGAAGCCGTCCACAAGAACGTCGGCGCCCTGCGGGCCTACACCTATTTCCCGGGCTTCGGAAAGGATGACGGCTTCAAGCTCAGCTATTTCCGGCAGTACCAGCCGCAAGACGAGATGTTCTTCAGCCCCGACTACAACATGGTGCGCCGCCCCTTCGGCTACGACAACCTCATCCTGATGGACTACCACCGCCTGCTGCTCGAGTATGCGCTGCCCCTGTATGCCGGCGACGTCAACGGCGGCTTTTTCTTCTATCTGAAGCGGGTGATCCTCATCCCCTTCGTCGATGCCGCCCGCGACCTCAAGTCCCCCGTTTTCGAGGGCAGCCAGATTACGGGATTCGGACCCAAGAATTTCCTTTCCTACGGTACCCGGCTGATGCTCAACACCTATCTGTTCCGCATCGGCACGGAATTCAAGATCGGCATCCAATATTCCCGCACCTACGATTCCGACAAGTGGGGCTCCATCCGCTTCGTCATGTCTACCGGCCTGTAAACCATGAAAAACGCCCTCGCCTTCAACTGGTTCGACTGGTTCCTGATCCTGGGCACGACGCTGGTCAGCGTGGCCTCGTCGCTGCTGGGCGACGGTTGGGACACCCTTGGTTTCATCGTGGCCGTCACCGGCATCATCAACCTGGTGCTCTGCGCCAAGGGGAACATCTGGAACTACCTGTTCGGCATTATTTACAACGCCATTTACGTCTACATCTCCTGGAAATCGAAACTGTACGCCGATTCCGGCATCTATCTGCTCTACTACCTGCCCATGCAGTTCGTGGGCTGGGCCAGCTGGAAGAAGAATCAGAACCGGGACAGCGGCGCCGTGAATGCGGTCCACCTCACCCGGAAAACCGCGCTCATCCTGCTGGCCGCCGCCGCGGTGCTGATCCCGCTTTTCGCCTGGCTGCTCTCGCAGCCTTTCATCGGCGATTCGCAGCCCTGGCTCGACGCTACCACAACGGTCGTCTCCATCCTGGCCATGTACATGATGGTCAAGGCCATCGCAGAGCAATGGTACATCTGGATCGTGCTCGATGCGGCGCAGGTGGTGAAATGGGCCATCGCTACCATCCGGGGCGAGGAGCATGCCGCGCTGATGCTGGTAATGTTCGCCTTCTTCCTGGCGAACGCCATCTACGGTCTTATTCAGTGGAATGGATTAGCGAAGCAAGCTTCGGCCCGACCACAGCCGTAAGTTCCTCCAGGGAAGCTTCCCGGATCCGCTTGTAACTCTTGAACTGCTTGATGAGCTTTTCCTCGGTTTTGGGCCCGATGCCCGGAATCGCTCGCAGCTGGCTGACAGTCTGGGCCTTGCTGCGGAGATTGCGGTGGTGGGTGATGCCGAAGCGGTGGGCTTCATCGCGGATCTGCATGAGCACGCGCAGCGACGAGGAGTTGCGGTCGAGGAAGAGCGGCAGCGGGTCGCCCGGCACGATGACTTCCTCCAGCCGCTTGGCCAGGCCCACGATGAACACCTGCTCCGCGATGCCCAGTTCCTGCAGGGCCTCGAGGGCAAAGCCCAGCTGGCCGCGGCCGCCATCGATGACGATGAGCTGCGGCAGTTCCTCGCCTTCGGCCATCATGCGGGAATAGCGCCGGTTCACCACCTCCTTCATGGAGGCATAGTCGTTGGCGCCCACCACGGTCTTGATGTTGAAATGCCGGTAGTCGCGCTTGCTCGGCAGCCCGTCGCGGAAGACGACGCACGAAGCCACGGGGTTCGTCCCCTGGATATTGGAGTTGTCGAAGCACTCGATATGGCGCGGCGGCACCTTCATCCCCAGGTCTTTCTGCAGCTGGGCCACCACTTTCTCCGACTTTTCGATGCGCTGGGGCAGGGACTTCTCTTTCAGGAGCTTGTAGGTTTCCATGTCGAGGATGCCGTGGCCCACCACTTTCTCGCGCTCGTGGTGGGCTTCCAGCAGCGCGAGCCGCTCTTTCCATTCCTGAGCGTCTTCGAAGCGCAGGTCGGCGGCCGCCTCCTGCATCCGGGCACGGCACTCTCCCATCAGCTGGCGGGTGCGTCCGCTCAGCAGTTTCTTGATCTCTTCGATCTGGGCATCGTACTGCTCCTCGCTGAACAGCCCTTCGCAGGGTCCGGCGCATTTGTCGAGGTGGTAGTTCAGGCAGCAGCGCAGTTTTCCGCCGGCGATCTGCTCGGGGGTGAGCGCATGCGCGCAGATGCGCAGCTGGTAGAGGCTGCCCATCAGGTCGAGCAGCCGGCGCGCATGGAACACGGAGGCGTAGGGCCCGTAGTAAAGCGAGCCGTCCTGTATGTAGCGCCGGGTGAGCATCACGCGGGGAAAAGGTTCCTTGCGGATGCAGATCCAGGGATAGGTCTTGTCGTCCTTGAGCAGGATGTTGTAGTGGGGCTGCAGCTGCTTGATGAGGTTGTTCTCGAGCAGCAGCGCGTCTTCTTCGGTTTCGACCACGGTGTACTGCAGGTCGGCGATGTGTTCCACCAGCGCCCGGGTCTTGCGGTCGAGCTGCTCCGGCGGCCGGAAATACTGCGACACTCGCCGCTTCAGGTCTTTGGCCTTGCCCACGTAGATCACCTTGCCGCCGGCATTGAGGTAGCGGTAGACCCCCGGGTCGTGGGGCAGATTGTCGATCTTCTCTCGGAGATTCACGGAATAATAGTTACCTTTGTTTTCTGTTCGCTTCTTATGAAGAAGAAAACAAAGATAATCAATAAATCCGACATTATGGGGCTGCTGCGCATGCGCGGTCCCATCGGCTGGATCCTGGCCTCGCTGGCGATGTGGCTGTTCGGATTCAACAAGGTCAACAAGTCGAACGACCGGTGCAAGCAGTACCAGGGTCCCGAATTCTCGGCACACATCCTCGGGGACATCGGCATCAACTACGACCTCAACCCGGCCCAGTTCAACAACATTCCGCAGGACGGGCCTTTCATCACCATCTCGAACCATCCTGTCGGATCGGTCGACGGCCTGATCCTGAGCGCCGTGATCGGCACGATGCGCACCGACTATAAAATCCTGACCAACTTCATCCTGACGATGATTCCCTCCCTCAAGGAATCATTCTTCGCGGTGAATCCTTTCACGGACAGCGTGACCTCGCGCAGCAGCCTGTCGGGCATCCGCCTGGCCAAGGAGCATCTGGCCGCCGGCGGCAGCCTCGGCCTTTTCCCCGCCGGCGAAGTATCGACCTACCAGCGTCCTTCCCGCCGCACCGCGCTGAAGCGGCATGTGATCGAGGACGTCCCCTGGCCCGAGTCGATGATCAAGCTCATCCGCAATGCGAACGTGCCGGTGATTCCCATCTATTTCGAAGCACAGAACTCGCGGAAATTCCATTTCCTGGGCCGCTTCCACCCGATGTTGCGGACCATCAACCTGGCCAACGAGCTCTTCAACAAGAAGGGAAAGACCATCCCGATGCGCATCGGCAAGCCCATCATGCCCAATGAACTGGCCGAATATGCCGACCTGGACCAGCTCGGCGGCTATCTGCGCAGCCGCGTCTACTGCATGGAAGCGGAATTCAACGACAGCAAAAAGACGTCGCTGCCGACACCGGCGGTCGTGACACCCATCGCGCTCCCGCGCGACAAGAAAGCCGTCGTCAAGGAGTTCGACCGGCTCCGGGCCGCCGGCAACAAGCTTTTCGACGTGGCCAACTACCAGTGCTACCTGGCCGAGGCCAAAGACATTCCCGTCGCGATCATGGAGCTGGGTCGCCGCCGGGAAGAGGCGTTCCGCGCCACGGGCGAAGGCAGCAACCAGGCCCTCGACATCGACGACTACGACAAATACTACAAGCATCTGATTCTCTGGGATGCCAAGCGCAAGCGGATCGCCGGCGCCTACCGGCTCGGCATCGGCAGCGAAATCTTTGAAAAACACGGAGGCCTGGAAGGCTTCTACACAAGTTCGCTCTTTTCCTATTCCAAGGATTTCGAGCCGACGATGCGCGAGGTCTGCGAGCTGGGCCGCAGCTTTGTGAGCCTGGAGTACCAGAAGGAGGCGCTGCCGCTGATGCTGCTACTCAAAGGCTTGATGCATAGCGTCATGCGCTTCCCGGACGTCCAATATTTCCTGGGGCCCGTGAGCATCAGCAACAGCTATCCGAAGTTCTACCAGAGCCTGATGGTCTATTATCTGGAAAACAAGCATTCTTCGATGCTGCCGGAGCGGACGGCCGTCCCGTCCACGCCGTTCGATCCCGACTATCTGCGCATCAATCCGCGCAGCCTGCTCCGGAAGAAGATGGATGGTTTCGAGAAGTTCGACCGCTTCCTGATGCGGCTGTCGGACAACCAGTACCGGATGCCGACGCTGGTGAAGAAATACATGAAGGTCCACGCCCGCATCCTCTGCTTCAACGTGGATCCGCTCTTCAACTACAGCCTCGACGGCCTGATTCTCCTCCGCCTGACCGATTACCCCCGCGAGGAAATCGTCTCGATGACCAAAGACATCACCACCTTCCCCGAGCGCGAAGCCATCATGAACCGCTTCGGCTATACCCTGAAAGATCAAGGCACCGGATCGTAGCCGCTGCCGCCCCAGGGCGCACAGCGGAGAATGCGCTTGACAGCCAGCCAGCTGCCACGCAGCAGGCCGTGCTTCTGCAAGGCTTCGAGGGCGTAGTTCGAGCAGGTGGGCGTGTAGCGGCACTCCTGACCCATGTAGGGCGACAGGAAGATCTGGTACAGCCGGATGAGTTTAGTGGGCAGCCAGATCGTCCAGGAGCGCCACAAGGCTTTTTTCGATTCGTTCATAGTCCTCCACTTCCTTGCCTATATAGTAGATGAAAATGTCGTAGTCCTGTTCTCCCAGGCGGCTGCGGTTGAGCCGGTACGCCTCGCGCACCCGGCGCTTGAGCAGGTTGCGCTTGACCGCACGCTTGAAATGGCGTTTGGGCACCGAGACCCCGAACTCGCCTGTCCCCGCCTGGTAATGCAGCTTGAGCGGATAGCGGAACGCTACCTGCCCTGTTTTCAGCAAAGCGAGGATCTGGCGTTCATTCATTCTTTCTCTTTGTTGGCTTCCAGATAGTTGCTCAGCGCCTCGGCGATCGAGGGCGCGTGCGGAGCGGGGGCCTTGATGTCGACCGTGAGCCCGGCTTCTTCCATGGCATGGGCGGTCGAAGGGCCGTAGGTGGCGAACACCAGCGACTCCTGCTTGAATTCAGGGAAACTCTCCTGCAGCGAACGAACGTCCGACGGACTGTAGAAGGCCACGATCTGGTAGTTGTGCAAGTCGATGTCGCGCAGGTTGTTGCTCACGGTCCGCACGAACACGGCACTGCCGTGCTTGAGTTTCTCTTTCGTAAAGAGCTTGTGGACCTCCGGTTTGAGACTGTCGGTGCAGGCGATCAGGAAATTCTCGTTGCGGTGCTTGGCGCCGATCGAGGCCACCATCGAGGCCACCGTACCGGTGCCGAAGAAAATCTTCCGCTTGCGGTAGACGATGTACTTTTGCAGGTACACGGCGATGGCTTCGCTCTGGCAGAAATATTTCATGGTCTCGGGCACGCTGACCCGGGTCTGCTCGCAGATATGGAAGAAGGAGTCGATGGCCAGCCGGGAGGTGAACACAATGGCCGTATAGTCGAGAATCGTCACCCGCTGGGCGACGAAATCCCTTACGGAGACGCCCTCCACCCGGAAAAACGGGCGGAAATCGATGGTCAGGCCCCACTTGGAAATCATGTCGGTGTAGGGAGAAGCACCCGAGGGTTCGGGTTGCGAAATGAGAACACGTTTAATTTCCATTAATCATCAAAATGTTTACTACCACACTTATCGGTAAAAATTCCAGGGCGCAAAGATACAAAACCCAGAAAAATAAAGAAAATTGATTTTGCATAATTAATGCGGTCCCCCGCCAAACATACACTCCAGCGATGACGGCCGCCAGGACGGAAAGTGCCCCCCAGAGTATCCAGCGGGGTGTTTCGGGCAAAATCCAGCCCACCAGCAGGACGGAAGTGGAAAATACCATCATCAGCACGAAAAGTGCTTCACCCACCCGCTCGATGGCCGAAAAAACGCCCGGATCACCACCCAGCCAGCCCATCAGGCGGCAGGCCAGCATACGGAAAAAGACCAGTGCCAGCAGCAGGCCGAGCGTCACGAAGTAGTTCTGCAAGCTGACGTCGGCCAGCAGCAAGGTTTCCGTGAAGACGGGCAGCAGGAGGAAGTAGGTCTGCCGGACCGAATTGCACAGATATTTGTTGCCCAGCATCTCTTCCGTGCTGTAAAAACTCTTGAAGCAGGCGATGCCTGCACGGAGGGCGGCCAGCAGCCGGTCGAACGCCAGCAGCAGCAACACGGCGTCCACCAGGAGGACGGCCAGGACAAAAGGGTCGGGCAATACTCTCATCAATTTCCCCGCTTGGCACTGTGGCCCATCTCATTCAGAAACGCAACCACCTTGTCGCGCACGTCGCCCTGGATGAGGATCTCCCCGTCTTTCACGGAACCGCCCACCCCGAGTTTCGTCTTGAGCTGCTTGCCCAGCGCCTCGAGCTCCGCCTCGTCGCCCGAAAAGCCGCTCACCAGCGTCACCTGCTTTCCGGCCCGCCGGCGGCGGTCGATGGTCACCACCAGGCGTTGTTTCCTGAAAACGGGTGCAGGCACTTCCGGTTCGGGTTCCGGCTCGAGATTCGCCAGTTCTTCGGCAAAGGTTCCCTTCAGCAGCTCTTTCCAGTCTTGTGGCATCGTAGTTGCAAATTTTTCGCAAAGTTAGTGATAAAACCTATATCTTTGTGGTTTACGCGAAAAACCGAATCAAATGGATAAAAAACAGTTTACCCGGATCAACCGCATCGTCTCGGCCTTCGTGGCAGTAGCCGCCTCGCTGGTTTATCTGGCTACCATAGAGCCCACCACCAGTTTCTGGGACTGCGGCGAATTCATCGCCTCGTCCTACAAGCTGGAAGTCGGTCACCCGCCGGGAAACCCCGTCTTCAACCTCTTCGCCCGCATCTTCACCCTCTTTACCGATGCGGAGCATGCGGCAGTGGCCGTCAACGCGATGAGCGCCCTCTGCTCGGGGTTCACCATCTTCTTCCTCTACCTGACCATCGTCCACTTCGGACGGCGGATCAACGAGAAACGGGGCCGGCCGCTCACCCTGGGTTCCGCCATCGGCCTGATGGGTGCCGGACTGGTGGGTGCCTTCGCCTACTGTTTCTCTGATACTTTCTGGTTCTCGGCCGTGGAGGGTGAGGTTTACGCCATGTCCTCGCTCTTTACCGCCGTCGTGTTCTGGGCCGCCCTCAAGTGGGAGGAGGAAGCCGACCTGCCCTACGCCAACCGCTGGCTGGTGCTCATCTGCTTCCTGATGGGCCTGTCGATCGGCGTCCACCTGCTCAACCTGCTGACCATCCCGGCCATCGTGTTCCTGATCTATTACAAGAAGCATCCGGAAAAGGTGAGCTTCTGGCGCGGCGTCGGCGTGCTGGCCCTCTCGGGCGTCATCCTGGCCGTCATCCTGTTCCTCATCATCCCGTACCTGCCGCGCATGGCCGCCGGCATCGACCGGCTCTTTGTCAACGGCTTCGGAGCCCGCTTCGACGTCGGCGCCACGATTTTCATGGTGCTGGTGCTGGCCGCCTGCTTCTTCCTGCTGTGGTTCTTCCGCAAGAACAACAAGGCCCTGGCCCATACCATCACCCTGATGGTCACCACCATCATCATCGGCTACTCGCTGTTCACCATCACGGTCATCCGCTCGAGCGCCGGCACCCCGACCAACGAGTACCAGCCCGACAACCCCTACACGCTCATCCGCTACCTGGGCCGCGAGCAGTACGGCTCGAACCCCATCCTCTACGGACAGACTTTCAATTCGCCCTATGAGGTGGAGGAAAAACCCTACTGGACTCCGCTCGACGGCAAATACTATCACGCCCTCAACGTCGATGCCACCTACCCGGCCGGCACCAAGATGCTCTTCCCGCGCATGTGGAACGGCTTTGACGAGCGCTACAAGGAATTCTACAAGACCTACATCAAGAAGACGAAACCCCGCCGCGCCAACCTCTACGGCAAGAGCTACACCTTCCAGATGCCGACGATGAAGGACAACCTGCACTTCTTCTTCGACTATCAGGTGAACTACATGTACGTGCGCTACTTCATGTGGAACTTCGTGGGACGGCAGAACGACCTCCACGGAGACATCCCGGGCGACCTGACGCGGGGCAACTGGGAGAGCGGCATCCGCTTCCTCGACGAAGCGCGCCTGGGCGACCAGAGCGCCGCCCCCGACTTCCTGGCGCACAACCGCGCGAAGAACCACTATTTCTTCCTGCCGCTGCTGCTGGGCCTGATCGGTTTCTTCTTCCAGCTGAAGCACGACCCGCGCAACAGTTGGGTCACCGGCATGCTCTTCCTGCTCACCGGCCTGGCCATCGTGGTCTACCTCAACCAGCCGCCCTACCAGGTGCGTGAACGCGACTACGCCTACGCCGGCTCCTTCTATGTGTTTGCCCTCTGGATCGGACTGGGCGTGATGGCACTGCAGAACTGGCTGGAGCAGCTCTCCAAGAAACAGGACGGCGTGCCCGCCGCAGCACTGGCCGTGGCCCTGGGCCTCGTGGTGCCGGTGCTGATGGGCGCCCAGAACTGGGACGACCACGACCGCAGCGGCCGCTACACGGCCCGCGACCTGGCCTGGAACCACCTCTGCGGCCTCGACCCGCAGGCCCTGCTGGTCACCCACGGCGACAACGACACCTTCCCGCTCTGGTACGCGCAGGAGGTGGAGGGCGTCCGCACCGACGTGCGCATCATGAACTCCTCGCTGCTGGGCACCGACTGGTACATCGACCAGATGAAGTGCCGTTTCTACGAGTCCGATCCGGTGAACATCTCCATCCCGCGCATCCAGTATCTCTACGGCACCAACGACTACACCCCGGTGATCGACGTGGTCGACCACCCGGTGCTCGCCTCCGAAGCCATCAACGTGTTCAAGGATGAACGCTACACCAACAACGGCGACGACTTCATCCCGGGCCACCACCTGCTGGTGCCGGTCAACAAGGACAACGCCATCCGCACCGGCATCGTCCCGGAGAGCATGCGCGACAGCCTGGTCGACTACATTACCCTGAGCATCAGCGGCAACAACATCACCAAGTTCGACCTCATCATGCTCGACGTGCTGGCCAATTACGACTGGACGCGGCCCCTCTACTTCGTCTCGCGCAACGAGACCAAACTGGGCCTGGAGCCCTGGCTGCAATACGACGGTTTCGTCTACAAGCTCGTCCCCTTCCTCAACGAAGCGGGCGACCGCGAAGCGACCATTGACGCCGACCATCTCTACGACTTGCTGATGGAAGGCTATCACCTCGATTCGCTGGCCGACACCACAGTCCACTGGGACTACCAGAACATCTTCACCTTCTCGGCGGTGGTGCCCGTGCGCGACATGTTCGTCACCACGGCCAACGCCTTCCTCGACAAGGGTGACGTCACCCGGGCGGAAGCGCTGCTCGACCGCTGCGTCGCCGTGATGCCGGCCCAAAATTTCCCCTACAACGTTTCGCTGTTCCGGAGCATGAACGAATGGTCGATCCTGGGCATCGTGGAAGACTACCTCAGCATCGGCAAGCCCGAAAAGGCGGTCGCCGTGGGCAACCAGCTGGCCCATGAGACCCTGCAGTCCCTGCTGTACTACTCCACGCCGACAGGCCCCGGCGATGACGATGTGATCAACAAGCGCCTGGCCGACGATGCGGCTACCATTTACTACTATCTCATCCGCCTCTACAACAACTTCGGCCGTTCCGAAGATGCCAAGGGGCTCGAGGAGATGCTGAAGGCGCTGTAAAAACAGCCTTTTATTTGACAATACGGACTTCCTCGGTGATGACTTTCACCGAGGATTCCTTTTTCCGGGCCTGGGTGAGCGGGATGGACTTCCCGCTGTCAAAGGCGATGATGAAGGCCGAAGGGAAGCCGGCCCGCTTGATGGCCGCGAGGGCCGTTTCGGCCTCGCTGTAGCTGCGGAAAAGGCCGGCGGCGCACAGGATCTTGCCTGAGCGCTGGGGATGGGTGAACACGGGGCTGATGCCTTTGAGCTGCTGGACCGTAGGCTGTCCCGACCTCACGAAGAGCTGAACCTGGTAGACCAGCCCGGCGGGGAGGTGGTTGTTGCGGGCAAAAGCGCCTTCCTTCCCGATGCGGAAGCCTTCTTCGAATTTCTCTTCCGGCTCGGCAAAACGGATGTTTGGCACGGCAATGGGGCTCAACTTGACGAAGGTATAGCCGCTCTCAGGCGCCGTGACGGCCAGTTTTTCGCGGGCCGCCACTTCCTTGCGGTCGATGGGGCGGAACACGGGGGTCTCCTGCCGGAACACGTAGATCACCACGCTGTCGCGCCCGCAGTCGCGGTTCGACGCCAGCACACTGTAGCGACCGTCGGGGGTATCGTAGAACAGCAGGTCGTCGCCTTTCGAACTATAGGGAAAGCCCATGTTCTGCACCTGGCCCCAGATCTTCTTCTGCGGGTCCCAGTGGGCTACGTACAGGTCGTAGCCACCGGCGCCAAACAGGCCGTCCGAGGCAAAATAGAGCCGCTTGCCGTCGGGCGACAGCATCGGGAACCGTTCGTCGCCCGGCGAAACGGCTTCGTCGCAGATGGGCACGGGCGGGGTCCAGGCCGTGTCGCCCGGGCTGCTCCACACGATGTCCCGGCTGCCGTCGTCCCCTTCCCGCGACAGGTAGAGCACCTGCGTCTCGTCGGGGTACCAGTTTCCATCGCGGCCCCAGCTGCCATCGGCCAGATGGCCGCACCACAGGTAGAAGTCGCTGCGGGGTACCCGGCGCGTCGCCACGACCGTCACGTCGGCGGCATAGGCGGTCAGGGCATCGTAGTTCTGGCGCGCCACCGAAGCGCGCAGCAGCGCCAGGCTGTCGACGTCTTCCTGGGCCCGGAGAGAAATGACTGCCAAAAAGATAGCTGCAAGCAGCAGGAGCGGGCGTTTCATGGGTTAAAAACAGGTTTTTCAACAACAAATTTAGCCAAAACCTTCTAATGTTGAGAAAAAAGTGTAATTTTGCGGGCTAATCGTCTTTACGACAAATTGTAATTTAAAAACATAACATTTATGCAAAGCAAAGGTGCCATTACATTTGTGGCCATTCTCATCGGCCTTGCCTGTGTGTTCCAGCTGTCGTTTACGGCTGCAACCGCCATCCAGGAAAAGAAGGCCGCCAACGCTGCCCGGCAGGCTGTCGAAGCGGCGAAGCAGAGCCCCGCGTTTGCAGAAGTATCCGAATTGAACCGAGCCTTCTATCTCGACTCCGTCAATACGGCTGCCAACAAGCTCTACCTCGACTCCATCGCCAACCAGAAGGTTTATTTCAACTACACCTACAAGAACGTCAAGGAGAAGGAACTCAACCTCGGTCTTGACCTGAAGGGCGGTATGAACATCGTCCTCCAACTCGACCTGGCCGAACTCGTGCGCTCCTGCGCCCGCGAGAAGACGTCCGAAGAATTCAACAAGGCCATGGCCCTCGCTTCCGAGCGTGCCGACCAGACCCACGAAGACTTCATCACCCTTTTCGCACAGGCCTGGGACGAAGTGGCTCCCGGCAAGCGCCTTTCCTTCGACATCGACCTCGACAAGCTGAGCGGCGACGTGAAGAACAAATCCAAGGCAACCAACGAAGAGATCATCTCCCTCCTCAAGGAGGAAGCCAAGGGTGCCATCGACAACTCCTATCAGGTGGTCGAGCGCCGTGTCAACCAGTTCGGTGTGGCACAGCCCAATATCCAGAAAGTGGCCGGTACCGGCCGCATCCTGGTCGAGCTCCCGGGCGTGAAGGAGCCGGAGCGTGTGCGTAAACTCCTGCAGGGTACCGCCTCCCTCGAATTCTGGGAGACCTACACCGCCCAGGAACTCCAGCCTTACCTGGCTGAACTCAACGAGGCCGTGCGCGAGCAGCAGGAAGCCCTCGCGAGCGAACAGCCGGAAACCGTGGCCGAACAGCCCGAATCCAACGACAACTCGCTCGAGGCCCAGCTGAATGCCAACCAGAACAATGAGACCAACGCTTCGCAGGAAGCCCTCATCAAAGCCAACCCGCTCTTCTCCCGTCTCCAGACCTTCAGCGGCCCGACCGCCCTGCTGGGTATCGCCCACTATCGCGACACCGCCCAGATCAACGCCTGGATCAACGAGAACCGCAGCCTCTTCCCGGGCGACTTCGTTCCGGCCTGGAGCTTCAAGGCTTTCGACGGGGAAGGCGTCACCCCCGACACCTATTTCGAACTGATCGCCCTCAAGAGCCATGTCGGCAAGGGCCCGGCTCTCGACGGCAAATACATCTCTTCGGCCAGCGTCAACTACAACCAGATGACCGGTGCGCCGGAAGTCAGCATGTCGATGAACAGCAAAGGTGCCATCGAATGGGAAAACATTACCGGGGAGAACGTCGGTCGCCAGATCGCTATCGTGATGGACGGACAGGTCTATTCCTTCCCGAACGTCAATGGCAAGATCTCCGGCGGCAACTCCGCCATTTCCGGCGGTTTCACCCAGCAGGAAGCGGACGACCTGGCCAACGTGCTCAAGGCCGGTAAGCTTTCCACGCCCGCCCGCATCGTGCAGGAGCAGGTGGTGGGCCCGTCCCTGGGTAGCGCTTCCATCAAGGCAGGTATGATTTCGTTCATCATCGCCTTCCTCCTGGTGCTGGTCTACATGATCATCTTCTACCGCAAGGCCGGTGTGGCCGCCGACATCGCACTGCTCTGCAACGTGCTCTTCCTGTTCGGCGCCCTCGCCTCCTTCGGTACGGTCTTCACCCTCTCGGGTATCGCCGGTCTCGTGCTGACCATGGGTATGGCCGTCGACGCCAACGTGATCATATACGAGCGCATCAAAGAGGAACTCAACGCTGGCAAGGCCCTCCGCCTCGCCATCAGCGACGGTTACAAGAACGCTTACTCGGCCATCCTCGACGGCCAGATCACTACGATCCTGACCGGTATCATCCTCTACCTCTTCGGCAGTGGTTCGATCAAAGGTTTCGCCGCCGTGCTGGTCATCGGTATCATCACCTCGGTGCTCACTTCCATCTTCATCACCCGTCTGATCTTCGAATCCCAGCTCAAGCGCGGCAAGAACATCAGCTTCGCATCGGAGTGGTCGAAGAACTTCCTGAAGAACACCCATTTCAACTTCCTCGGCATGCGCAAGACCACCTACCTGATTTCGGCGATCGTCTGCGTCATCTGCCTGGTGTTCATCTTCACCAAAGGTTTCTCCCTCGGTGTCGATTTCAGCGGCGGCCGTACCTACACCGTCCGTTTCGACCAGTCGGTCACCCCGGAGCAGGTGCGTGCAGCCCTCTACGACGAGTTCGGCGAGGCTTCCGAGGTCAAGCAGTTCGGTGGCGCTTCGCAGATGCGCATCACCACCAAATACATGGTGGGCGACAAGTCGACCGAAACCGACCGCATGATCGAAGGCAAGATTTACAATGCATTGAAGGGCTTCTACGCCAACGACCTGACGCTCGAAGACTTCACCTCCACCCTGGAGAACCCCAACGGTATCATCAGCAGTGACCGCGTGGACGCCTCCATCGCCAGCGAGATGAAACGCGACGCAGTGATCGCCGTGATCCTGGCCCTGATCGTGATCTTCGGCTACATCGCCGTCCGGTTCAAGAACTGGACCTGGGGTATCGGTGGTGTGAGCTCGCTGATCCACAACTCGATCATCATCATCGGCTTCTACTCCATCTTCAGCGGTGTGCTGCCGTTCACCCTCGACGTCGACCAGACCTTCATCGCTGCGGTGCTGACCATCATCGGTTACTCCATCAACGACAACGTGGTGATCTTCGACCGTATCCGTGAATACCGGACCCTCTTCCCGAAGCGTCCGCTCGACCAGAACATCAACGAGGCCTTGAACTCCACGCTCTCGCGTACCGTCAACACCTCGGTCTCCACGCTGCTCGTGTTGATCGCCATCGCCATCTTCGGCGGCGAGGCCATCCGCGGCTTCTCGGTCTCCCTGGCCCTCGGCGTTATCGTCGGTACCTATGCTTCCATCTTCATCGGTACCCCGATCATGTACGACCTCAACCGCAAGAAGCTGGAGAAAGAGACGAAAGCTTCGAAGTAATTATCTGAGGTAAAAGAATGAGACCGGCGAAAAAGTCGCCGGTCTTTTTTTATTCCAACCGTTCTATCAACTCTTTTTTTCGTTCATCCACGAGATGGGCGTACACCTGCGTCACTTTAACGTCACGATGCCCCAGCAGCTCCTTCACCTCATAGATCGATGCGCCCTTGTTGAGCAGCATTGTCGCGAAGGTATGCCGTCCCACGTGCGTCGACACGTTCTTTTCGATGCCGGCACGAGCGGCCAGCATTTTGATGATCTGGTTCACCTGCCCGGTGGCGGCTATCAGGGCGCGGGAACGGGAGAAATCGCCGGATCGCCATTCTTCCTTTCCCAAAAAAGGAAAGATTCTTTCTTTCGGTTCGGAGAACAGGTTGCGATACTTCTCCAGCGTCTTCCTGACGTTCCCTGTCACGGGTACTGACACCTCCCGACCCGTCTTTTGCATCTTCAGCCGGATGGCTTCCCCGTCATAGTTGCACCAGCAGAGTTTCAGCAGGTCGGAAATGCGCAAACCCGTGCGACATTCCACGAAAAACATATCGCGCGCGACGGCCATCAGGCTGTCTTCTTCCAGCCGCAGCGCCATCAGACGATGAAGTTCGTCTTCTAACAGATAGTTGCGCCGGTGCTCCTCGCGCGTGAGCTTCAGTCCCGCACAGGGATCCTGTTGTACGCCTGCCCGGTGGAGCAGGGTCGAGAGAATCTTGATGTTCTCCGTTACCGTGGCATGGCTGTTTCCCAGTTCGTTAATCATGTATTCCCGGAAATCAGCTACCAGGTCCGGTGTCACGTCTCCCAAGGGAAGCGGTTTTCCTCGCCGGAATTTTGAAAGTTTACACAGGGTTGCCCGTGTATTGCGATAACAAGAGTATCGGCCTTCTGCCTTCAGCTGTTCCAGCCGTTTCTGTCCCAGTTCGAACACATCTATCCGACTGGAACGATGTAAGAATTGTTTCAGTTTCATAATATGCTGTATTTTTAGGAAGTACCTGCAAAATTACTGAAACAAAAGGAGGATGGCTGTATGACTGCTGCCGGCAGTCTTTTCACTTCTTGTATTGAGCAGGTGGAGCCCCTGGGTGTTCAGGATCTGCGCTTCGCCAAAGCTGAATACATTCGTGCACTGAAGGATCTGCGTGCAGCTGACGCAGAATTCCGCAGAGCAGAAGCCGCTCTCAAGCAGGCTGAAGCTCGCAACGAAGATGCTCAGACTGCAATGGTTCTTGCTCAGGTTGAGATGCAGAATCTGAAGAATGAGTATCAGGCTCTCCTCAATCTGGACCTTGCTGGTCAGGTGGAATACAACGAAGCAGAGCGCCAGGCCAAACTCGAGGAACTCGAGATGAAGATGGAAGCACTTCG
>CACZWU010000015.1:0-40511 GCA_902784965.1 uncultured Bacteroidia bacterium
TATCTTTGTGTCCACAAACGATAAACCCGTATGGCAAAGAACTACTTCGAGCGTTACATCTGGCTGATAAATACCATTAATCGGCATGGGCACATCTCATATAACGAGATCAGCTATCTCTGGTCGCATAGTCGGTTGAACAAACTCGGTGAGAATTATCTTCCCGAGCGTACATTCCACAATCACCGTCAAGCCATTCTGGATACTTTCGGTATCGAGATCAAGTGTGACCGGTCTTTGGGATACTATATCGCCAATGACGAAGACATGGAGGAGGACGGTATCCGCCAATGGATGCTCAACTTCCTGTCTTTGAATAACATGATAAATGAGTGCCGCGATTTGCGCGACCGCATTCTTTTTGAGGAGATACCTTCCAGCCAGCGCTGGCTGACAGCCATCGTAGGCGCCATCCAGGATCAGAAGACAATAGAGATCACCTATCAGGGATTCAATAGCCCAGAGCCTAGCACTTTCGAAGTGCATCCCTGGTGCCTGAAACTTTTCAAGCAGCGTTGGTATCTTCTTGCCAAAAGCGAAGCATATACTGAACCCCGTATCTATGCCCTGGACCGCATCCGCGCCGTCAAGGAGACAAAGAATCCGATCAAAGTCCCCAAGAAGTTCAAGGCCGATGAATTCTTCAGCCATTTCTTCGGCATCATCGTGGACGAGCGCAAGCCCGAGACCATCCGTCTGAAAGTGGATGCCGATCAGGTCAAGTATTACAATTCTTTGCCGCTTCACAGTTCTCAGAAAGAGATTGAGGCGACTGAGGACTACGCCATCTTCGAGTATCAGCTCGTGCCCACCTATGACTTTGAGCAGGAGGTCCTGAGCAAAGGGCCGACAGTGGAAGTACTCGCTCCCGCTTCATTCCGGGATTTGATTCGTGAAGATGCGAAAGCCATGCTTGCCCGCTATGAATGATTTTGCAGCCATAGATTTCGAGACAGCGAACGAAAATCGTTGCAGTGTCTGCAGTGTGGGCGTCGTCATCGTTCGGGGTGGGAAGATTGTGGATACCTTCTACAGCCTAATCCACCCGGAGCCGGAATACTATCAATGGTTCTGCAAGCAGGTCCATGGCCTGTGTGAAGAAGATACGGATGATGCGCCAGTCTTTCCATACGTATGGGAGAAGATTGCTCCAATGATAGAAGGCCTGCCGCTCGTAGCGCACAACAGTCCCTTCGACGAAGGCTGCCTCAAAGAGGTCTTCAAGGTATATCAGATGGACTATCCTGACTATACGTTCTACGACACCTGTGCCGCCTCTCGGCGTCATTTCGGCAAGCGGTTACCGGACCATCAACTCCAGACTGTCGCCGCCGCTTGCGGCTATGACCTCAAGAATCATCACCACGCCCTGGCCGACGCCGAGGCTTGCGCCCAGATCGCGATTCATCTTCTATAATTGATTTGCCGACCTGAGCATGAAAGACTGTGGGCGGCAGTCTTTGTCATACGCCGGCAAACATGTAGCAGTCTTTTTTGATGGCTGAAGACACTATTTCCATCTTTCGTCCAGATAATCCAGGGCCTGCCGATAGCCCTGAGCTGCCGCTTGCTGTATCCAATACCTCCCAAAGATAGGGTCAACGGGATGATCGGGCCGTCCTTCGAGATAGAAGCGCCCAAGATAATACTGGGCCATGGCACTCCCAGACTCCACCACGTTCTCGAGCACCAGCTACCCTTCTTCTAAATCATACCAGCCTTTATCTTCCATTATCAGCGCAAGGCCGTAGAGCGTAAATGCATCCAGATCCCCATGGTCTCCCATTTCCCATAATGTTTGAAGGTCATCTTCGACTTCCCATGACTCTTTTGCGCGTTGAAGCTTTCTTGTGATACGCGCTAATGTTAACAGGCGCTCTTTTGCAAGCTTTCGAGGTGACGGAGATGTATTACTCATTTGTACGTTTTTCGATGAAATGTCGTTCAACTGCCTTGCCGTCTTCATCCACGACCACGAAGTACCTTGTTCCATCTTCCTGCCGTTTGCTGTAAAAACGAACATTGGATCAGCTTGCCCTCAAGTATGGTGTGAACGAGAAAACCATTCGTCGTGACTTGGAGGGGATGCGGTATGTCCAGAAGATTTCCAAATATAAGCAGGTTACTATCCAGATGACCACATTTTACTTTACGAAAAAATGTCCATTTACCTTTGCCAAAAAATGTACAAGCAAAGTTACCTATTACAACTGGGCAACCTCAAACTTTACCTTCCCGACGCCAAGCCAAGCATCAAGCCGCTGCTGACCCATATACTGAATACCAAGGGGAGATAAGCTGTTTGTTTTATACAACTCATCAAACAATACGATTCTTATCCCGCTCATACCTCCTCCTCCTTGTTATGTTTCCCGGTTCTGGACGTGATAATAAGCTCCACACCATAGTCTTCCTTTAGGTGTTTCTTCAGTTGGTAATAGGAATCGGCTTTCTTTCTCTTCCTGTCCAGTATACCCAATAGTTCCCGCAGTTCAATCTCGATGGTCATGCCGCTTGCAATTCCACCTATATGAGCTGCCAAGACTTCGATTTCCTCTTCCACAGATAGTTGCGGAATGGGGGTCTCGGAATTGCTGTCCTTCATGGAATCAGCCTCTGTAATAATCGGCTCTGTTTTGATGTCTGTCTTTCCTGAGCCGAAGAGGGAAGACATCAGTTCTTTTATCATATCTAAAACGTTTTAAAAGTTATTTCTCAGACGGACCGAAATCTATACTGTCCGTCCTTTTAGATAAGAATTTCATGTCCAATTATCAGCGGATCGGGCCATCTTGAGCAGTCGTCTATCTTTATTGCCTTTATTGGGGAATAATAAAACGATTGGTCAATTGTGTTTTAAGTTGGCAATCACTATCTTTGTGCAAAGCAAAGAATTAGTAGTGAGCGCTTTTACCTTATACACTATTTTTCCATGATTTGTCGTTCCCCGCAACAAACCAACGCTTTACAATAATGGATACTAAACAAAACGAACTTTACGAAGCCCCTGCGATCACTATCGTAGAGGTAAAACAAGAGGGCGTCATCTGTGCCAGCGGCGACGTGCCCGGAATGCCCGGTTATCCCGGCGGCGGTGATCCGTTTAATCCTTAACCCCTAAAATGACATGACGATGAAAACAATGGATCATATCATTGGGATGGCAGCCCTCGCACTGACGGCTGTCACCTTTTTGGCCTGCTCGGACAAAGACGGGCTTACGCCTGCACCGCAGGCCCATACCTATACGCTGACCACGACGCTCTCGCCGAAGGACGGGGTCGGGACCCGCAGCACGATGACCGACAACGAAGACGGCTCCATCAGCGCAGCGTGGGAGGTGGGCGACCAGATCTGGGTGCGGTACACCAACATCGGCGATGCCCCGGAAGAGACTACGGCAACGGTAACCGCCGTCGATCCCACGACGAAGGCCGCCACAATCACGCTGACGCTGACCAACCCGAAGAATGGCGGTGACATCACCTTCGGCTACCCCGCCGGCTTCTTCAACGACCCGAAGGATCCCGCCAACGACCAGACAGGCACGCTGGACGACATCAACGCCAACTTCGCCGCCATCTCCGGCACTGAGACGATGTTCGTCTTCGATTCGGAAGTCACCCTGCCTGACGTGACGATGATGCCTGCCATGTGCATCTGGAAGTTCTCGTTCACCGACGGCACGGACGACATCACCAGCGCCGTCACGAAACTCGTCGTCAACTTCCCCGCCAACAGCATGACGTACGCTGTCACCCCCACGTCGCTGGACAACATCTATGTGGCCATGTACGGCGACATCATCAATGGCCAGCCCGTCAGCGTCATTGCCAAGACCGCCACGGGCGTCTATCGCAAGACGGCAGCGAGCGTCTCGCTGGCTTCCGGCAAGACATACACCTCCACCGGTCTCGCCCTGACGTCGGCAGCCATCGAAAACGCCGTGGCGGGTGATATCGGCAAGTTGGTCGGTGCCGACGGTAACATCTATCCGAATGCCGACATAGCAACGGCCTTCGGCACCTCCGGCGTGGCCATGATTGGCTATGTCGGGGATGAATCGGACTGCACGCATGGCGTTGCCGTCGCTCTGGATGACGAGAATGGCAAGGCGAAAATGGAATTGAGTGCGGCTACAGCGGCTTGTGCCGCAAAGGACGCCGTCCCGGACGGCACCTGGAGATTGCCGTCGCGCAAGGACTGGCAGTATCTTTTCATCGGATGCGGCAGCAGCTGGACATACACCGACTCTCCCAGCGGTTCCATCGATTGCAGTGGCCTTCAGTCGGCGTTGGGCGCCGCCGGAGGCATCCTGATGTCTGATCGCTATATATGTACGGAAGGCACCCGCGTGGATTTCACCGACGCCTCGGCGTCTTTCGGATTCACGAGCAATCCCTGGTACGTCCGCGCCGTCCTCGCATTCTAAGTAGTTCTGGCAAACCATAAACAAAAGCGGTCTTCGGGCCGCTTTTGTTGTGTTTATAAGATTGCTTTTCACCGGGAATAACTTAACTTTGCTATGACATTCAAATTATTGGAATTTGAATGAGGTGACAAAGATGTCCTATTGTCTTATTCACGAATAAATGTAGATACCCGATAAAGATATAAAATAGGGTGCCGTTGTGCGTCCGATAACGAGCAGAAACTATGGCGGTGTCATGAGTTCGGTTTTTTCTAGAAATGCAAAAAACCAAACCCAATTTTCCCGACATTTTGGGCTGAAAATGCCTTCGGTGGTATGAAATGTTGGGAAAAAGTCGGGAAAAAATGAAGAGGGAGGGGAGAGGAGCGCTTGATGGCGCCCTGGAATCGAGTGCTTTATTTCGGGATTGTGCTCGGCGTCGGGGGCGCCTGCGCATTCCCGGGCCTACGGCCTACGTCTTGGGCAAAGTATTGAAAATCAAGGAGCCGGGCGAGCCGGCTCCATTGATTTTTGTGCCGGAGGAGGCTTACGAAAGCAAGCTTTCGACGCTCCTCCAACACAAAAATCAGGGACTTGCATGCAAGTCCCTGATTTTCAATACTTTGTGACTCCCACGGGATTCAAACCCATAACCTTCTGATCCGTAGTCAGATGCTCTATTCAGTTGAGCTAGGGAGCCAGGGTGGAGTACTACTCTGCTGCTTCTTCTGCAGTGATCGTAGCTCTCTTCTTCTCCTTGATCCGGGCTTTCTTGCCGGTCAGGCCTCTGAGGTAGAAGATACGTGCGCGACGCACCTTACCGACCTTGTTGAGTTCAATCGAGTCGATGAACGGGGAATTGAACGGGAAAATACGCTCGACTCCGATGCCGTTCGACATTTTGCGGACCGTAAAGGTCTTGGAGATACCCGCACCGCGTTTCTGGAGTACGATGCCGCGGAATTTCTGGATACGCTCCTTGCTTTCGCCCTTTGCGGAATCCTCTTTGATCTTGTAGGCGACGGTGATGGTGTCACCGGCCTTGAAGTTGGGGAACGCTTTCTGTTCCTGTGCCATTGCCTCGCAGGCAACTTTCATCAAATCCATTTTCTTTCTTTTTTAATTGCCGAAAAGTCTTCAGTGCAACGTTGCTGGATTGTTTCTGATCTCTTTCGCAAGAGGTTGCTTCGTTTTCGGGACTGCAAAAGTACAAATTATTTTTGTACGTGCAACTTTTTTTTTGAAAATTTTATTCAAAATACAGTTCGCCAAAGCATTCCGGCACGTGGAAGTTGGGCGTGGGCGTATCGATGGGGTTCCAGCTGAGGAAGTGGGGGACAGCGGTATGGTCGCCGCATTTGTAGAAGTTGCCCCGCAGGGTGCGGCCGCTGAACTGGGTCAGGTCGAGGTCGGCCTGGGCGTAGAGACGCTTGGGGATGGCGAGGGTCAGGGTCCATTCCTGCTCGCCCGTGCGGGTGCCGAAGGCCTTGTCGCCGAGGGTCGAGGCGCGGCGGATCTGGCTGACGAGGGCGTCGCCGCAGACGTGCCGTTCGTCGCGGGTGGGGCCGTAGTGGAAGGTGCCGTGGCCGATGCAGTTCATTTCGAGGTTGAAGTAGCTGGGATCGCGGTCCGAGGGGATCAGGAAGAATTCCACGCAGTCGTCGGTGTAGGGGAGCGAGCCGGCGTCCTGGTCATAGGTGGCGCGCAGGCCGTTCTCACGGACGTGGAACTGAAGGTAGATCTCGGTGTCGGAATGCATGATGCGGAATTCGGCCAGGGGCTTGTAGGGGAAGGAGGCCCAGTTGAGGCAGTCGATGGCGTGCCAGGCGATGCCGGCCTGGTCGAATTTCGCCTGCACTTCGGTGAGCGCGGGCTCCGGGCAAGAGAAGGCCACTTTGGAAACGATGAGGGTCATAAGCAGAAGTTTCATACTACAAAAATAGGAAATTCGCCAAAATGTTATTATATTTGTATGATAAAACGGAAAATCATTAATTTTTTAACAGTAATAACACTTAAACAAAGTATGAAAAGAGTTTATCGATTTGGAGGTAAGGAAGCAGAAGGCAATGGCCAGATGCGCAATCTCCTCGGTGGCAAAGGTGCCAATCTCGCTGAAATGTGTACGCTGGGCATTCCCGTCCCGGCCGGCTTCACCATCACGACCGAATGCTGCACGGAATACTATGCCCTGGGCGGTGGCTACACCGAAGAGCTGAAACGCGACGTGGCTGCGGCCCTCAAGGCCACGGAAGCCATCATGGGCAAGAAATTCGGCGATCCGAAGAACCCGCTGCTCGTGAGCTGCCGTTCCGGCGCCCGCAGCTCGATGCCCGGTATGATGGATACCATCCTGAATATCGGCCTGTGCTCCGCCACCATCCCCGGCATGATCGAAAAGACCCAGAACCCCCGTTTCGTGTATGACGCCTACCGCCGCCTCATCATGATGTATTCCGATGTCGTGATGGAGAAGGCCGAAGGCATCGAGCCTGAAGACGGCAAGGCCATCCGCCAGCAGCTCGACAAGATGATGGAGGACCTCAAGGAGTCGAAAGGCTACAAGTCCGACACCGAAATCACCGCCGAAGAGCTGAAAGACCTCGCAGAACGCTTCAAAGTCCGCATCAAGGAAGTCCTTGGCGTCGAATTCCCCGACACCGCGGAAGCCCAGCTCTGGGGCTCCATCGGCGGCGTGTTCAAATCGTGGAACGGCAAGCGCGCCATCAAGTACCGCCAGATCGAGGGCATTCCCGACGACTGGGGCACGGCCGTGAATGTCCAGTCGATGGTCTTCGGCAACATGGGCGACACCTCCGCAACGGGTGTGGCCTTCTCCCGCAACCCGGCCAACGGCGACAATAAATTCTATGGTGAGTGGCTCATCAACGCCCAGGGCGAGGATGTCGTGGCCGGTATCCGCACCCCGAACCCGCTCAACAACGCCACCAAGAGCCCGCAGAACGCGCACCTCAAGTCGCTTGAAGACGCCATGCCCGACGTCTACAAGGAACTCGACGACATCCGCATGCTGCTTGAGAAACACTTCAACGACATGCAGGACATCGAGTTCACCATCCAGGAAGGCAAGCTCTGGATGCTGCAGTGCCGTATCGGCAAACGCACCGGCCTGGCTGCCCTCAACATGGCCATGGACATGCTCGAAGAGGGCATGATCGACGAGAAGACCGCCGTCACCCGCGTCTCGCCCGCCCAGCTCGACGAAATCCTGCACCCGATCCTCGACCCGGCCTCCGAAAAGAAAGCCACGGTCGTGGCCCACGGCCTGCCCGCATCCCCGGGTGGCGCTGTCGGTACCATCGTCTTCTCCAACGCCGACGCCGTGAAGGCCGCCGCCGAGAAGCGCAAGGTGATCCTGGTTCGCGAAGAGACTTCGCCGGAGGATGTAGAAGGCATGCGTGCCGCCGTTGGTATCCTCACCCAGAAAGGCGGTATGACCTCGCACGCCGCCCTCGTGGCGCGCGGCTGGGGCAAGTGCTGCATCGTGGGCTGCGAAGACATGAAGATCAACCTCGACAAGAAGGAAGTCTGGTTCGCCGGCTCCGACAAAGTCTATCACGAAGGTGAATATTTCTCGCTCAACGGTGCCAAGGGTGCCGTCTATGCCGAGAAGATCGAGACCATGGACGCCTCCGACAACCCGCGTTTCGTGAAGTTCATGGCCATCGCCGACAAATTCCGGAAGATGGGTGTGCGGACCAACGCCGACAACCCGGAGGATACCGAGCGCGCCCTGAGCTTTGGCGCAGAGGGCATCGGCCTGTTCCGTATCGAGCACATGTTCTATGGCAAGAACTCCGAGACCCCGCTGGGCAAGCTCCGCAAGATGATCCTTTCGAAGACCGACGATGAGCGCCGGGCTGCCCTCAACGAGCTCGAGCCGTACATCAAGGCCTCGGTCAAGGGTACGATGAAGGTGATGGACGGCAAGCCTGTGACCTTCCGTCTCCTCGACCCGCCGTTGCACGAATTCGTGCCGCAGACCGAAGACAAGAAGGCCGAACTGGCCGAAGAACTCCATATCTCGAAGCGTGACATCGAGAAACGCGGCGAGAGCCTCCACGAGGTCAACCCGATGATGGGCCACCGCGGCGTCCGTCTCCACATCACCTACCCGATGATTTCCGAGACCCAGTTCCGCGCCATCTTCACTGCCGCCATCGAACTCAAGAAGGAAGGCCACAACCCGATGCCCGAGATCATGATTCCGGTGACCATCTCCGAACGCGAGCTCCGCTTCCAGAAAGCCATCTGCGAGCGCGTCCGCGCCGAGGTCGAGGCCCGTCTCAACGAGCACGTCGACTACAAGTTCGGTACGATGATCGAGATCCCGCGCGCTGCCCTGACGGCCGACCGCATGGCCCGCACCGCCGAGTTCTTCTCGTTCGGTACCAACGACCTGACGCAGATGACCTTCGGCTTCAGCCGCGACGACGTGAGCACCTTCATGGGCGACTACCTGGGCAACAAGATCCTGGACGGAGACCCGTTCAAGACCCTCGATACCAAGGCCGTCGGCAAACTCGTCGAGATGGCTGTCACGTCCGGCCGCTCCACCCGCCCGAACCTCAAGTGCGGTATCTGCGGTGAGCACGGCGGTGACCCGGCATCCGTGAAGTTCTGCCACAAGATCGGCCTCAACTACGTGTCCTGCTCGCCGTTCCGCGTCCCGATCGCACGCCTCGCCGCTGCACAGGCCGCCATCGAAGACGAGAAGTAGACCGTGTTCAAGCACCTGATTGTCGCGCTCAAGGGATTCTTTATGGGCGCGGCAAACGTGGTGCCGGGCGTCTCCGGCGGCACCATTGCCCTGATTACGGGTATCTACAAGGAGATCATCGAGGCGCTCAACGCCCTCATGGAAAAAGAGACCTGGAAGTCGCTCGCCAAAGGCGACTTCCGGGGTTTCTGGAAGCAGGTCCACGGCTCCTTCCTGCTCCCGCTGGCCATCGGCGTGGTGCTCAGCGTCTTCTCGCTGGCCAAGCTGATGACCTACGTGCTGGAGCACCATCCCGTGCAGACCTGGGCCTTTTTCTTCGGCCTGATCGTGGCCTCGGCCATCCTGATGTTCAAGGATATCAAAGGGTGGGGGATCAAGGAGGTCCTCTTCGCGCTGGGCGGCGTCGCCCTGGGCCTGCTGGTGTGTACGCTTTCACCGACGCAGACCCCCGACAACTGGCTCTTCATCTTCCTGTGCGGGGCCATCGCCGTATGTACCATGATCCTGCCCGGCATCTCGGGCAGTTTTGTCCTGGTGATCATGGGCAAATACGACTATATCATGCAGGCCGTCGCCGACCTCGACTGGCCGGTGCTGATCGTCTTTGCCCTGGGCTGCGTGGTGGGCATTCTGGCTTTCGCCAAATTCCTCCACTGGCTCCTGGCCCGCTACGAGAAGCAGACCATGCTGGTGCTGCTGGGCTTCGTGCTGGGCTCCCTTGTGAAAGTATGGCCCTGGGCCAACGAAAGCGCGAAAGCGCTGCCCGATCCCCACTATGGGGCGGCAGCGCTCTGGTGTGTGCTGGGCGTAGCCCTGGTGCTCGGCGTCGACTATCTTGCGAAAGTCAAAGAAAAATAATATATTTGACCTTCAAACTCAACCTGATGAAAAAACTTATCTATCCGCTGCTGGCAGCTGTCGTACTGACGGCGATCAGTGCCTGTGGCGGTGGCGAAATCGTTCCCGTCGACCTGTCGATCGTACCGAACCCCGTCTCCGTGCTGGGTTGTGGCAAATCTGTCAACATCCAGGAGAATCCCGCCGTCAAGACCCGCATTAACAAAAAGATGGGCGCGGAAGAATATTATCTCGACACCCACAAGGGCCGCATCGAGATCACGGCCGGCTCCGAGGCCGGCGTGTTCTGGGCCCGGCAGACCCTCGCGCAGATGGTCGCCCAGTGCGGTGACGTGCTGCCCGGCGTGCGCATCCACGACTACCCCAAGTTCCCGTATCGCGGCGCGCACCTCGACTGCTGCCGTCACTTCTTCAGCGTCGACGAGGTGAAGCAGTTCATCGATATCCTGGCGCTCCACAAGATCAACGTCTTCCACTGGCACCTCACCGAAGACCAGGGCTGGCGGGCCGAGATCAAACAGTATCCCAAGCTCACGGAAGTGGGTTCGGTGCGCAAGGAGACCCTGGTGGGCCACTATGGCAGCAATACCTACGACGGCACGCCGTACGGCGGATTCTATACCCAGGATGAGATGCGCGACGTGGTGACGTATGCCGCCGAGCGTTTCATCACCGTGGTACCCGAGATCGAGATGCCGGGCCATGCCTCCGCCGCCCTGGCCAGCTATCCTGAACTGGGCTGCCGCGGCAAGGACTATCCCTACGAAGTACAGACCACCTGGGGCGTCTTCCCCGAGGTCTTCTGTGCCGGCAATCCCGAGACCGTGACCTTCCTCGAAGGCGTGCTCGACGAGATCTGCGACATATTTCCCTCGGAATACATCCATATCGGCGGTGACGAGGCCCCTCGCGAGGAATGGGAGAAATGTCCCAAGTGCCAGGCCCTGATGAAAGAAAAGGGCTTCACTCGCGAAGCCGAGCTCCAGAGCTACCTGATCACCACCGTCGAGCAGTATCTTGCCGGCAAGGGCAGGAAGATCATCGGCTGGGATGAGATCCTCGAAGGGGGCGTCTCGCAGAATGCGACCGTTATGTCGTGGCGCGGTGCAAAGGGCGGCATCGAAGCTGCCAAACTGGGCAACGACGTGATTATGACCCCCAACAGCTATTTCTATTTCGACTACTACCAGACCAAGGGCCGCGAGGAGAACGGCGAGCCGCTGGCCATCGGCGGCTGCCTGCCGCTGCGCAAATGCTACGAGTTCGACCCCTACGACCAGCTGGACGACGATGAGAAGGCCCACATCAAGGGCATCCAGGCCAATCTCTGGACCGAATACATCGCGACCTTCGACCACGTGCAGCATATGGTGCTGCCGCGGATGGCCGCCTTGGCCGAAGTGGCCTGGAATCCGGAAGGCCGTACAGACTACGACGCATTTGTCGGCCGCATCGAGAAAGGCCTGCTGCCCATCTACTGCGAACGCGGCTACCACTATGCCGACTATGCATTCAAAGGTATTGAATAACCCTAAAACCTCTTTAGATATGAAACGAATTGCTATTCTCCTCGCAGTCTTGGCTCTGATAGCGGGCTGCGCTTCCCAGAAGCCCACCGAGACCATCGTCTCGAAGCAGAACGTCGAGATGACGGGCAATGGCTTCCAGGTGTTCCGGCTGGGCGCCGACCTGCGGCTGGTGCCTGTTCAGAACCCCGACAATGCCGCGCAGTGGATGATCCGGGCCACCGTGCCTTTGATGAAGCTCTCGGAAGAACCTATCGGTGAAACCGACATCGAAATCGTCCTCCTCGACGAATCGGGTATGAAGGTCCGCGAGGACTTTGTGCTCGTGGCGGAAGACCTGGCCAATCTCATCCCGAAATACAATGCCGAGAAAAATCTGGAGAAGATCATCATTTTCTCGGCCAGTCCCGAATCCCGCAAGTTCTTCAGCGACAAAGAAGCGGTCGATATGATCAACCGCACCAAGTCGGTGGCGATGAACGTCCGTATGGCACAACCGGAGGTGGTGGAGTCTGGCCCTGCCAGGAAAGTCGATCCAAAAATCGAAAAGCCCGAGCCTGTCACCTTCAAGTCGCTGATGTCGAAATACGGCGTGTACGGCAAGCTTACTCAGTACGACAAGGCCTTGTCAAACAAAGAGAAGAAGAAAGCCAAGGAGATCGAGGAAGAACTCTACCAGATCTGCAAGAAAGTGAAGGCCGATCCGACTGTTCCCGAGAGTGTCTACAAGGAATTCCGCAAGTACATCGAGGACGAGGAAGACCGGATCGAAGCCAAACGTTGACCGGTCATTCATGGACGATTTCCTGAAAAAGCTGATGGACCGCCTGTCGGTCTGTCTTACCTATGCAGGCGAGGACATCGACGATTTCCTCTGGGTCCTCGACCAGGATGAAAAAGAGGGGAGGGCTCCGGCTGACGTCGAGCGCATGCGTACGCTCTACCGCCAGATCAAGGAACAGTACAGTCAGGACGGCGAGACGCTCCGCGAGGGGATGGAACCCGAAGACGCCCTCGATCTGGCGGTACATATGGTGGAACTCTACCAGGCAATCTTCGACTACCTGATGGCCGAAGACCCCTCGAAACTGAGCGACAGTTCCGCCACGGCCGATTTCGACGCGATGTTTGAACTTTTCAGGAAAAATCGCGAACTGCCCAGCTGATTTCCAAACGCAAGGTCATATGAAGAGCGCGGATCCTCAAAAAGAGGTCAAGAAGACGCGGATAAAATACTACGTGTTGCTTCCGCTGGTGCTGGCAGTGACGGTCTTCCTGCTGATGGTGCCGACCGGTTTTTTCGGCATTGACGGACTGACCGTCGTCCAGCAACGCGTCATCGCGCTGTTCGTCTTTGCGGCGCTGATGTGGATGACGGAGATCATTCCGAATTGGACGACCTCCCTGCTGGTCGTTGTCCTGGCCTTGCTGACGGTCTCCGACAAAGGGATCGGCTTTCTCTGCGATCCTCGTTACGGGCAGTTGGTCGACTACAAGCATATTCTGTCGTGTTTCGCCGATCCGGTGGTGATGCTCTTCCTGGGCGGTTTTGTCCTGGCCATCGTCGCGGAAGAATACGGGCTCGACGTCACCCTTGCCCGAGTGCTGCTCAAACCCTTCGGCAAGCGGCCCCGGATGGTCCTGCTCGGCTTTCTGCTGGTCATCTCCATCTTTTCGATGTTCATGTCGAATACGGCCACTGCTGCGATGATGCTGGCCTTGCTGACGCCCGTGCTGGCGTCCATGCCGGCCGATGACCCCGGCAAAGGTGCGCTGATCCTGGCCATCCCGCTGGCTGCCAACCTGGGCGGTATCGGTACCCCAATCGGCACGCCGCCCAACGCGACGGCCGTACGCTTCATGGCTGAAGCGGGAAACAATGTGACCTTTATGGAATGGTCGGTCCGAATGATTCCCTTCGTACTGATCATGGTCCTGATTACCTGGCTGATCCTTCCGATTTATTTGCCGTTCAAAACGAAGACGGTGGAGCTGAAGATTCCTGAAAACAAGCGGGAAATGGACTGGCGTACCTGGGTGGTATGGATCACTTTCGTGGGTACCATCCTGCTCTGGGCGACGGAAGGCCTTACCGGCATCAGCTCTAACATTGTGGCGATGATCCCGTTGGGCGTCTTGGCGGTTACGGGGATTTTTGGAAAAGAAGAAATCAAGAAAATCGATTGGACCGTGCTCTGGCTTGTCGCCGGCGGCTTTGCTCTCGGAACCGCGATGGAGGAGAGCGGCCTGGCCAACAACCTGCTGACGGCCATTCCTTTCGGATCGATGAAAGTGGTGATGGTGATTTTGCTCTCCGGCTTTGTCTGTTTCCTGCTTTCGGTTTTTATCAGCAATTCGGCCACGGCTGCGATGATGATCCCGATCATGCTCGTCGTCGCCCGGGGGATGTCCGACCCTTCGGCCGCCAATCAGGATGCCTTCCTGGCTTTGGGAGGGACCGATGTGCTCATCGCTTTCGTAGCCACATGTGCCTCGCTGGCGATGGTCTTTCCCATATCCACTCCGCCCAATGCCATCGCGTCCAGTACGGGACTCGTCCGCTCCCGCGACATGGCCCGTATGGGCCTGCTGATCGGCCTTATCGGCTTTGTCTTCGGATTCTTCTGGATGACGAAGATTTTTCCGTTCTGATGAGAAGCCCCGCTGATCAATCAAAGAAATTGTAGAAAAGCATCGCAGCGAAAGCCGGATCGATTGAGTCGGGGAATTCAGCGATGGGCGCCGTAGAGCCGGAACCAAGCACCTCATAGCGCCGCATGGCGCCGTTGTGCCGTACAGAACCGACCGACAAGCCGTTGGAACCCTTGAAATCAAGCGTCTCGCCCACTTTGTCCACCCGGAATTCATTGCTCCGGCCACGGAAATTGATAGTATAGCCATTGGACGTCTTCCGGATCACGCCGGTCGACATGGAACCGCCCGTACCATTGTAGATGTAGATATCGCCACCCACGCGGCTCGCACGGCCGATGGCGCGGCGGCTGGCATCCAGGGCACGCACATCGCTGCCCGACACATCCAGGTAACTGGCATGATGGCCCGAGGCATTGCCGCCGTCAGACTGAACCGGCCGATTCTGCAATTCCTCGATCTGTTTGCGCCGCTCCGCGATGGCGGCCTCCATCACGGGTTTGTACTTGTCGATGTAGTTCTTGCCCAGCGTCATGTTGTAGCACATGAACGCCAGCACCGCCGGATCCATCGGCTTGCACGCATAGGCCAACTGCTTCGAATAGAAATACAGCCACTTGCGTTCCAGGACATTGCCGATCTCGTCGCCCTCATAGAAAAGCTTGTCATTTTCATCTATTTGAAGTCCTTCCAGGTAGGCGGAATTGAGCACACCGTCCCGGATGACGCCGACCTGCCGGGGATCGCTGCCGTCCGGGTTGAGGAACATCACACGCCCGTCCTCCGGGAAGGAATAGCTCACATAGGCGAATTGGCTTTTGGTCTGTGCGTTCGTGTTGATCATGTCGAACACCCGGGTGTCCGGATGCCAGACCCCGTACTGGGAGTTGTCTTCCGGGAACAGGACTTCCACGTCCTTTTCTCCGACCGGAATCGGATGATTCGGATCGGAGGTGACCGCCTGCTTGCGCCGGGTATCCGTAGTACCCTGCTGGACCTTTTCCTTGGCTTTGTTCAAAAGATTACCGAATTGGGCATAGGCACCGGTGGAGGTGCCGATGAGGATGGCAAGGACCATCAGCAGTCGAGCAAATCTCACATTCATGGTAGTATGATTTAGATATTGGCATGTAAATATACAACAAAAATCAGGAACTTGCGAGAAGTTCCTGATTTTCTTCGTGATTCCGTCGGGATTCGAACCCGAGACCCACAGCTTAGAAGGCTGTTGCTCTATCCAGCTGAGCTACGGAACCGGCCTTGTTGGAGTTTGCAAAGGTATTGCTTTTTATGGACATCGCAAAATATAAATGGAAAGAACCTTTCTGCGATGGGTTTTCCATAAATAATGATATCTTTGTACCATCAACCTTGGTGATGGAACATGTGTATAAACTTCTGGCGATATAAGGATGCCTTTCCTGACTTGCAGTCAGAGATGTTCTCGTTGCCCCACATAGGTGCCATCATTCTGGCAATCGCCATTATTCTTGTCTGTGCCTTTGTGATGAGAGGCATGCCCCGGGAACGGGTGAGACGGATGCTGCAGATACTCAGTGTCGTCGTCCTGGCCCTGGAAATCTTCATTTTCCTCTGGGCATACATCCATGGCAAACGCCACATGGGCGCTCCCGATTATGCGACGATTCTTCCAATCTACACCTGCAGTCTCATTAACTACACGTTGATCGGCGCCGCTTGGGGACATGGTTTCGTTGAGCGATGCTGCCTGGCCTATCTGACCACCATTGGACTGATTGCGGGGGCGAGCGGTATCTTCCTGGTCAACGGGTTGCGTTCCTATCCCTTCTGGACGCTGGGGGCGCTCTACTCGTTCTTTTACCACTTTATGATGTTCTTTGTCGGCATCATGCTCCTGGCGACCGGCTATCATAAGCCCAAGTGGAGCGATGCCCTCTATACCTTCGTTCCCATCGTGTGTCTGGCCATCATCGCCATTCCTGTCGACTATCATTGGAAGGCCGACTATATGCTGCTCTACGAGGGAAAAGGCGCGCCCGTGCTTCCGATTCTATCCCGGACGCTGTCCAGCCACGACCTGAGAGCTCTCTTCACGTTCTTGGCGCTTTTGATTTATATTCCGGTGGCGGCGATCATCGTTGCCTTCGACAAAGTTCTGACGCGATGGATATGTACGAAGTAATCCTGCTCCGCGACCATACCGAAAGCGGTATCCGCAAAGCCTCGTTCCAGACCTGCGACATGGTCTGCTCCTCACAGATTGACATCGAACTCGAAGGAGACCTCATTCGGCGGGTGCAGTATATCGACGGATGTCACGGCAATACGCAGGGCGTAGCGGCCTTGTGTGCTGGACGGCGCATCGACGAAGTCATCGGCCGGCTGGAAGGCATTGACTGCCGGGGTCGCGGAACCAGCTGCCCCGACCAGCTTGCACGGGCCCTGAAACAATTGAAACGCTAACGTCCGGCCGCTACGCCCACTCAAAATTCTCTTTTCCGGCGCCGATTTCGAAGTGGTATTTGACGATGCCGAGGTCAGTGGCCGTGTAGCCCCAGGGGGAAAAGAGCGCTTTGGCAGAAACCCGGTTGCCATTCAGGAAGAATTTGAATTTCTGCTGGTTGACTGCGGTAGGGGCCAGCAGGGCCGCCTCCAGGCCGGATTTGAACCAGTCGGGCACCTCCCCCGAAGCTTCGTAGAATTTATCCACCGGCTTCATCGGATGCTGCCGTCCCTGATTTTCTCCGTAGCCGAGGGCGATCTCGCAATGGAGGCTGTCGCCATCCCGCAGGGTGAAGGCATCGGGATTCTTCTTGTAGGTCAGGCCCACCCAACAGGTGTTCAGGCCAAGGGTCTGGGCCAGCAGGACCAAGTGCTCGCCATAGTAACCGACCTTTTCTTCCCATTCCTTGCCTTTGGGCGCGGCCATCACGAAATAGTTACTGACGCCGTGGAACTGACCGTATGTGCTGATGAACAAGCCGTTGAAAGATTTCGGCTCGTTGACGGCCAATTGAATGTTCAGCCCGCTTTCGGCATTGGCCTCTTCCAGGGCTTTCCGGAGGACGGCCACCTTCTCGGCCTCCAGGGGACGGTCGAGGTATCTGCGGACGGAGTGGCGGGTGTGGATGGCTTCGATGAGATTCATGGCACGGAATAGTATGACGTTCGGACGGTCAAATGTACGAATTCTTTTTCAATTTCGTTTTTTTTGTATTTTTGTACAAATTAATCTCTATTTGCCATGAAAAAAATCGTTCTTACTGCTGTACTGCTGCTGACGGCCTTTTCCGTCTTTGCGGCCAAACCCCTCAAAGTGACCAAAGGCAGTCTCGACGTCCTCAAGGAAGATGCTACTGCCACCTGGACCATCGACCTGTCGGATGCGGTCTTTGAAAAAGAAGGAAGCTTCAAGGACTGGTGCGGAGAAGATTACGACACCCGCGTCAGACTGATGAACGACGCATTCTATACTTCCTTCAATGAGAATTCCAACGGACTCAAACTCGTGAAAGAAGGGGATGCGCCCTACAGGGTAGTCCTGAAGGTAAGTAAATTTGAGCGCAAACAGGGTCCTGGTATGTGGGGCAGCTGCTTCATCCGCGTTTTCGGTACCATGAGCGTCATCGACAATGCCAGTGGCGAGACGGCACTGGAACTCGAAGTGGACGGCGTGAAGGGGGACACGGATTTCGTAGAAACCGACCGATTCCCCAAGACCATGAACTGGCTGGCCCGCGACATCTTCAAACTCAAGAAATAGTACTCCACCGCTGATTGATGGGCGATAGGACGCGTACCGTCATCTGGCTGCTGTCGGCCGTTTCGGCCGTACTGTTGAGCATCCCCTGGTTGCTTCCGCACGCCGGGCCGGTGATTCTGGTGGCTTTCGTGCCCCTGCTCATGGCCGACCGCATCGCCTGCAATGCGGGATACCGGCGATTTTGGTGGACCCATTACTGCTGTTTCCTGTTCTGGAATGCTGTCACCACCTTCTGGGTGTGCAACGCAAACGTCGGCGGGGGCATTTTCGCGGTTGTGGCAAATGCTTTCCAGATGTCGGTGATCTGGGCGTTGTTCCACCTGGCAAGGAAACACGTTCGCGGCGTTCTGCCCTATGTGCTTCTGGCCACTGCCTGGATTGCCTGGGAACGCTGGTATCTGGCAGGTGCCCAGATCTCCTGGCCCTGGCTGGTGCTGGGTAATGCATTTGCCACCAACATCCATCTCATCCAGTGGTATTCGGTGAGCGGAACGCTGGGCGGATCGCTGTGGACCTGGTCCGCCAACCTGGCCGTCTTCGGCACGTTGATGGCTGTCGTCACCGGTGCCTGGCGGCGATGGACCCTCGCGGCGCGGGCCGCATTTGTTTCGGCGATCGTGCTGCTCTTCGTCGGACTTCCCGTCTGTTCGGACATCCTTTACCATCGCTACGAAGAGCGCTCCGATCGCCAGCTGACCGTAGTCATCGGCCAGCCCAACATCAGCATCCGCCAGAAGTTCGAAGCCCTGCCGCAGGAAGAACAGAATCGCCGTCTGCTCGTGCAACTGGAGGAAGGCCTGCAAGAGGGGCCGGCCGACCTGCTGGTCGGGCCCGAAACGGTCTCCGACGACGTGGTCCTGAACGACATCTCTGCATCGCCCACCTGGCAGACGTTCTACGCTTTCCTGCAGGCCCATCCCGGGGCGGACTTCCTGTGGGGCGCCGTGACCAACGAACATTTCCATACCCCGGAACCCCCGGGCTACAACTGCTTCCGCTGGGAAGACGGCTGGCGTGAGCCACACAATTCGGCTATCCTGCTGGCGTCCGATGGACGTACCGAAGTCTACCACAAAAGCAAGCTGGTGGCCGCCACGGAATTTACGCCTTATCCGCAGATCTTCGTCCCGTTCGACAACTGGCTCTCCGGCCTGCTGGGGATGAAACCCTTCTTCGCCCGTTATTCCGGACAGGAAGAAATCTCGCTCCTGCATCTGAGTGACGGAACGCCCTTCGGCTGTGCGGTGTGCTTCGAATCGGTGTACGGCGAATACTGCACCGGATATGCCGCGCGTGGAGCCGGCTTCCTGGCTGTCATCAACAACGACGCCTGGTGGCGCAACACGCCGGGCCCCTGGCAGCACTGCAGCTACAGCATCCTGCGCGCCATCGAACTGCGGCGCGACTTGGTCCGATGCGGAAATACAGGCATCAGCTGTTTCATCAACCAGCGGGGAGACATCCTCTCGCACACGGGATGGTGCCAACCTGCCACGCTGCGCGCTACGGTAAACCTCAGTTACAGGCAGAGTTTCTTTACCCGGCACGGCGATGTCACCGGCCGCGTCTGCACCGGTGTTTTCCTGACGCTGCTCACCCTGCTATTGATTTTTTTATTATATTTAATGATTAAACACTGAAACCCCACCTATGTTCCATTCAAACGGCCGCTTGCGTGAAACCCCGTTCAACGTCCTCCAGGGCCTGGGACCTGCCTCTCTGAAACTGGGACAGATCGCATCCCGGCAAAACGAGTAGTTTCCCCGTAAATAATGAGTTCTGTCATTTCCATCCTTCTGGTCCTGGCGCTGATCGGCATGGTGGTCTTCATCATCGCCGAAAACAGGCATCCCGCCCAGACGCTGGCGTGGATCCTGGTCATCGTGTTCCTGCCGGTGCTGGGACTGGTGCTCTATTTTCTGGTGGGGCACCGACCCACGACCCAGCAGCTGATGCCACCGGAAGAGCGCGACATCCTCTTGCGGCGCGTGGAAGATGCCACCGACGCCAGTATCGCCACTGTGCCCGAAGACCAGCGGAAGCTCGCCGCATTGGTGGAAAGCGTTTCTGGCACGGTCCCCCTCAAGGGCAATGCTCCCCGCATCTATACGGATTTCTACGCGATGCTCGACGACCTGCTCTCCGACCTGCGGCAGGCCCGCGACCATATCCATTTTGAGTTCTACAAATTCGAGGACGACCCGGTGGGACGCCGCGTGGCCGAAGTGCTGATGCAGAAAGCCCGCGAAGGCGTGGCCGTGCGCGTGCAATACGACGACCTGGCCAATTTCCGCCGCAAGCATTTCTATGGCGAGCTCAAGCAGGCCGGTGTCCGCGTGGAACCCTTCCTGGCCCTGAATCTCCCGTTCCTGTCGGCCGACTCGAATTTCCGCAACCACCGCAAGGTGGTGGTCGTCGACGGCAGGGTGGGGTACATAGGAGGCATGAACATCGCCCTGCGCTACGGCGAGGGTTTGAAGTGGGGTCCCTGGCGCGATACGCATCTGCGCCTGGAAGGTCCCGCCGTACTGCAGCTGCAGACGGCCTTCATCTCGGACTGGCGCTTCTCCTCCAAGGAATTGCTGAGCGCCCCGCGCTATTTCCCGGCCGTACAGTCGGTAGGGGATACCACGGTGCAGATACAGGCCACTTCGCCCATGGCGCCGTGGCATGCCGCCATGCAGTCGCAGGTGCAGCTGCTTTCCCAGGCGCACGAATATGCTTACCTGCAGTCGCCGTATCTGGTGCCGACCGCCACGGTGATGCTGGCGCTCAAGAATGCCGCCCTGGCGGGCGTCGACGTGCGGGTGATGTTCCCCTGGAGAGGGGACGGGGGACCGTTGGTGCCGCTGGCCTCCCGATCGTATGTGGCCGAGGCGCTTTCGGCGGGCGTGAAGATCTGTTTCTACAAAGGAGGTTTCCTCCACGCCAAGACTCTCGTGGTCGACGACCGTTTCGCCTCGATCGGCTCCACCAACATCGACGTGCGCAGCTATACGCTCGATTTCGAGATCGATGCGTATATGTATGACGAGGCAGTCGCCCGGCAGATGAAGGAGATTTTCCTGCGCGACCTGGAAAGCTGCGAGGTGGTCGACGCGGAAAGCTGGAAGCAGCGCTCCCGCTGGCAGAAATTCAAGGAATCGCTGGCGCGCTTGCTGTCGCCGTTGCTATAACGGTCGTCATGCCGGGCCAGACCCGGCATCTCATTTCCGTCTCAGCAAAGCCAGATTGAGTACCAGGTAGAAGGTGAGGATGGCGAAAATGCAGAGACTCACCGTTTTGTACCAGGGCCCGTGGATCTCGCGGATCACGCACACGACCACCAGTACCATGCTGCCCACGATGAAGGCCCTGAGTTGGCCCGTCATCTTCTTGAGCGAGAACATCGGCCATTCGCACACCAGCAGGAAACTGAACAGGACCGACAGCACGGGGATGAACCACACCGTACTCATCAGCGTGTGCAGGAAGCCGTCGCTGTAAAAGGAGTAGACGGCCAGGGGGGTAAGCAGCAGCGCGCAGCCGCTGGTCGCCAGGCCCAGGAAACTGGTGGATTGGCGGGTGTCGATATTGAACTTGGCCAGGCGCAGGGCTGATGCGGCGGCCAGCAGGAAGGGGACCCAGCGCAGGAAGGGGACGTCAGGCTGGGCGATACTGTACCAGGAGAAAAGGCAAACGGCCGGGCAGAGGCCGAAACTGATCAGGTCGGCCAGCGAGTCGAGCTCCTTGCCAATGTCCGAATAGGCGTGCAGGGCCCGCGCGGCGAAGCCGTCGCTGAAATCGCAGAGCTCCGACACCATCAGGCAGATGAGCACCGCCTCGAAGTTGCCCCGCACCGCAAAGACAACCCCTATGCAACCTGAGAGCAGGTTGCATAGGGTGAGCAGATTCGGGATGTGTTTCTTCATCACAGGCCCAGTTTCTTGCGGATATCCTTCGGAATCGCGTCTTTGTGGACCATGATGCTGACCACGCGCATCTGCACGTAGGCCCGCGACATGTATAGGTAGCCCTTCATTTCCTCGTTGCGGCCTTCGCCCCACGAGTTCTTGGTCTTGTAGAAGAGGTTGCCGTTCTGGTCGCGGAACAGGCCGGTCAGGTGCATCAGGTGGTCGTCAACGGTCCGGAAGGTCTCAAAGTCTTTCTGCCGGATCTCCTGCGTCACCACGCGGTCGGGATACACATTCTCCAGTTTGACGGCATCTGCGAAATCTTTAGGCTCCGGGCAGATGGCGATGCCACGGTTGTGCTGGAACTCGCCCGCGGTGAGGTCGCCGTCCCAGGCAACGGTGTAACCATTGATCAAGGCATTGTCCATGATGGCCATCAGGTCGTCAAGGGGTACGTTCCACAGCTTCTCGTGGTCCCAATTGTCGGGAATTTCGAGCGGAACCTGCTGGTAGAAAGGATGATGGCTGAAGCTCGTGAGTTCGATGTAGTCCTTCATGTCGTCGAATCCGAGCATCTTGGCGAAGCTCTTCGGGGTGTATTCCTTGCCTTCGTAGGTGAAGGTTTCGGGGACTTTGCCCAAATAGATATCGAACAGGCTCTCGATGAGTTCATCATACTCAGGACTCAGGTTCTTGAGCTCGACGGAGGCTTCGGCAATGGCCTTCAGGTAGGAGGAAAGCTCGGTATGGTTGTGCCCCTCGGAATCGTAGTTGATGCCGTGGCATACGCTCTCGGGCACAATGCCGTATTTCTCAATGGCCTTGGTGGCCATGTGGGCGATGGAACCGGGGTTGATGTTGCCGTGACCGCGGCGCAGGTAGTTGTCGAAGAGGCGGTCTTTGTAATTGTTGCGGACTACGAACATCTCGGACAGGTCATAATGTCCTTTGCCCTGGCGAATCAGCTCCGCTTCCAGAAAAGAGATGGTGGCGAAGCACCAGCAAGTGCCGGTGCGGGCCTGGTCTTTCACTGTCGTGACAGGAATGTCATTGACGGGCGTAAACCGGTATATGGTCTGGGTCTGTGCGAAAGCAGCGGTGCTGAGGACCGCTGCCAACGCTATCGTAAGAATCCGTTTCATTTATCTAATGCCGAGTTTCTTCTGGATATCCTTGGGGATGGCATCCTTGTGGACCATGAAGTCCATGGTCTTGTATTTCACGTATGCCTCGGAGACGTACCACAGGCCTTTGTATTTGCCGGTCTCGCCCCAGGAGTTCTTCACCATATAGTATTTGTTGCCGTTCTGGTCCTTGGCGATGCCGTAGAGGTGCATGCCGTGGTCGTCGGTGGTGGTTTTCTCCTCGTAGCCCTGCTGGCGCATCTCAGGAGTGATGGTCAGTTCGGGAACGGGTTTGTTGAAGGTCGGACGCTGGCCCTGCGGGTTTGCGCCGACCCAGCGTGCCTGGTCGCTTCCGGCCTGCTCGGCCTGTTTCTGGATGGCTTCCATGTCGGGTACCAAGGCGATGCCGTCGCGGGTGAAGCCCTGCTCACTCACGTCGGAGGCCCAGGCCACGGTGTAGCCGTTCATGATGGCGTAGTCGATGATGGCCATCATATCGTCCATGGGCACGTTCCAGGCCTGTTCCCAGCGCCAGTTGTCGGCCACTTCCACGGGGTGTTTCTCGTAGTAGGAGAGGTGGGTCCAGGAGGTGAAGTCCATGTAGTCGTCGAGGTTGACGTTCAAGCTGGCGAAGTAGCTCTTCGGGGTGTATTCCTTTCCTTTATAGGTGAATTTCTCGGGGATGGGACCCAGGTAGGCGGCGAGGATGCCCTCGAGGCCTTTATACCAGGCGCTGGAGAGTTTGCGGTTGGGGTTCTTCAGGATGGCGTCCATGTAGCCTTTCAGGCCGGCGGCGAGCTCGCCGTGCATATGGCGGTCGGTGCCGTAGTTCAGGCCGGGCATCACTTCATTGGGCACGATGCCGTAGTCGCGGAGCACGTAGATCAGGTCGCCGAAGGAGCTGCCCTGGGCAAAGTTCAGGGCGCCGTCGACGCGGACATACTTCTTGGCCTTGTCGGCGTAGGCGTGGGAGACGACGAACATCTCGGAAAGGTCAGGATAGTCGGCTTCTTTGAGTTTGTTGATGCGGATGGCTTCCGATTCGATGAACGAGAGGGAGGAGAAGCACCAGCAGGTGCCGGAGCTTGCCTGGTTCTTGACGGAGGTGATGGGGTTCTCTTTCACCACGGTGAATTCGAATTTCTCGCCTTTGTCTTCCGGGCGGGGTGGCATGGGGCCCATAGGGGGTTGCGCGACGGCGGTTAGGCTGACGAGCGCAGCTGCAAGGATCAGGATTTTCTTCATAAATGCTTATTTTTTAATAAAAATGAATAATACTCCGATTACAATCTACAAATATAACCAATCCTTTCGACATATCCAAGACTGACAAAATGTCACATTTTTGCGATTGGTCGCTAATTTGATAATTCCTTTTGCGGTTGATACCATCGCGGGCTTCATGGCTCTGGTATTTCGGCCCAGGGCCAGAAAAAATGGCCCTGGTCCAAAATACCACCCGCCTGGAAGCCCTAATGACAAACGATATTGAAAAAAAAGGAGGATAATATATGAACAAAGAAAATCTTGAACTGCTTGGCAAGTATGCCATCAATTTGAATGAACGGGCGCGGAGCGGCAAGCTCGACCCGGTCATCGGCCGCGACGAAGAAATCCGCCGCGTGCTTCAGATCCTGAGCCGACGCACCAAGAACAACCCGATCCTGGTCGGTGAACCCGGTGTCGGCAAGACCGCCATCTCCGAAGGCATCGCCCAGCGCATCGTCAACGGCGACGTTCCGGAGAACCTGAAAACCAAGGAAATCTACTCCCTCGACATGGGCGCCCTCATCGCCGGCGCGAAATATCAGGGCGAATTCGAAGAGCGACTCAAAGGCGTGGTCAAGGCCGTCACGGAGAGTGACGGACAGATCATCCTGTTCATCGACGAAATCCATACGCTGGTTGGTGCAGGCCGCTCCAGCGGCGCCATGGATGCCGCCAACATCCTGAAGCCCGCCCTTGCGCGCGGTGAACTGCGGGCCATCGGTTCCACCACGCTCGATGAGTACCAGAAATACTTCGAGACCGACAAGGCCCTTGAACGCCGCTTCCAGATGGTGATGGTCGACGAACCCACCGTAGCCGAGTCCATCTCTATCCTGCGCGGCCTGAAAGAAAAGTACGAGAACCACCACAGGGTGCGCATCGAAGACGACGCCATCATCGCTGCCGTGGAGCTCTCGCACCGCTACATCACCAACCGTTTCCTGCCCGACAAGGCCATCGACCTGGTTGACGAAGCCGCCTCGAAGCTGCGGCTCGAGATGAATTCCGTGCCCGAGTGCATCGACGAACTCAACCGCCGCATCAAGCAGCTCGAAATCGAGAAAGAAGCCGTCAAGCGGGAAGGGGAGTCTCCGAAGCTCAAGTCCATCGAAGAGGAACTGGCCCGTGCCCGCGCTGAGCGGGAGACCCTTGGCAAACAGTGGGACAGTGAGAAAGGCCTGCTGAAAGCCATCCAGGAGAATCGCCAGGCCATCGAGGACTACCGCATCGAGGCCGACGCGGCCGAGCGCCGCGGCGACTACGGCCGGGTGGCGGAACTCCGCTACGGCAAGATGGCCGACGCCCAGAAACAGATCGATGAACTCGAGAAGAAGAAGGCCGAGAACCCGAACCCCATCATGAACGAGGCCGTCACCGACGAGGACATCGCCGAGGTCGTGGCCAAATGGACGGGCATCCCTGTCAACAAGATGCTGCAGAGCGAGCGCGAGAAGCTGCTCCACATCGAAGAAGTGCTCCACAAGCGGGTTATCGGCCAGGACGAGGCCATCGCGGCTGTGTCGAACGCCGTCCGTCGCAGCCGGGCCGGCCTGCAGAATGAGAAAAGGCCCATCGGCAGCTTCCTCTTCCTGGGCACCACCGGCGTGGGTAAAACGGAGCTGGCCAAGGCGTTGGCGGAGTATCTGTTCAACGATGAGAACATGATGACGCGTATCGACATGAGCGAATACCAGGAGCGGCATACCGTCTCGCGGCTGGTGGGAGCGCCTCCGGGATACGTGGGGTATGACGAGGGTGGCCAGCTTACGGAGGCCGTGCGGCGCAAGCCCTACTCGGTGATCCTGCTCGACGAGATCGAGAAAGCGCATCCCGATGTGTTCAACGTGCTGCTGCAGGTGCTCGACGACGGTCGTCTGACCGACAACAAGGGCCGCACGGTCGACTTCAAGAACACCATCCTGATCATGACCTCGAACCTGAAGCCCGAATTGGTGAAAGAGAGTTTCCGTCCGGAGTTCATCAACCGTATCGACGAGATCATCGTCTTCCACGAGCTCACGCCGGCGGACATCCGGAAGATTGTGGAGCTGCAGATCGGCCAGCTGCAGGAGAAGATGGCCGCGATGGGCATCACGCTCCGCTTCACGGAGGAGTTCATCGACTACCTCAGCAACAAGGGCTACGACCCGGCCTACGGCGCCCGTCCGGTGAAGCGGGTCCTGCAGAAGGAGCTCATCGATGAGCTCGCCAAGAAGCTCCTCGACGGCTCGCTCTCCCGCGACCAGGTCATCACCGCCACCTTCGAAGACGGCCATCTGGTCTTGCGCTAGTGTATATGTGCTGCAATGTACGCATCTGTATATCAGTTAATTATGCGATATCGCCCCCTTCTTGCAGGAGGGGGCGATATTTTGTAAGTAGCTGAATATCTGTTGTTTCCGTTGCAGCGCAAGATAAAGAAACATTAGCTTGGAATTGAAATCGTTTTTGTAACTTCGCGGCGCAAAACGAAAACTGCAGCACAATGGCGATTGAAATCCTTCTGTTGGTTGCCGGCCTGGTGCTCGTGCTCATCGGAGCCGAGGCCATCGTCGACGGAGCCTCCGGTCTGGCCCGGAGATGGGGCATCAGTGAATTCATCATTGGCCTGACCATCGTGGCCATCGGCACGTCCGCGCCCGAGATGGTGGTGAGTTTCATCTCCTCGGCCGAACGGAATTCCGATATGGCCGTGGGCAACATCATCGGTTCCAACATCTTCAACACGGCGCTCATCCTCGGCCTTTCGGCCATCATCGCGCCGGTCGCCATCACGCGCGGCAACCTCCGGCGCGACATTCCGGTCAACATCGGCATTACCGTCCTGCTCATCCTGCTGGGTCTCAAGAAAACGCTCTTCGGCATTGGCGAAAACGGTCTGAGCCGGGTGGAGGGCATCGTCTTCCTGGCGCTCTTCGTCTGGTATATGATCAGTTCGTTCCTGCACGACAAGGACAATCGTCCCGACGTCGAGGGCGTGACCAGCGAGGATCTCGCTGAAGGCACGGCCGAAGCGGCGGCGAAGCCGAAGAGCCTGCTGAAAGACATCGTGTTCCTCGTCGTGGGTCTGGCGGCCCTGCTTTACGGCGGCCGACTCTTCGTCAATCATGCGCAGATCATCGCACAGATGGCGGGCCTGAGCGACAAGTTCATCGCCATCACGGTGCTGGCGGCGGGTACATCGCTGCCGGAGCTGGCCACGAGCTGCATCGCGGCGGCGAAGGGAAAGGGCCAGTTGGCGTTGGGCAACGTGCTGGGATCCAACGTCTTCAATGTATTGCTGATCCTGGGCGGTGCAGCCATCATCCATCCGCTGAGCATGGCCAACATCACCTTCATCGACTACACGGCGCTCTTTGTCACGGCGATGAGCCTGGTGCTCTTCTCGTGGACGGGCAAGCGCAACAGCCTCGACCGCTGGGAGGGCGTGTCGCTGGTGCTCGTCCAGGTGCTGTATTTCGTGTACCTTTTCATCATGAAATAGGATGTCGTTCTGGGAGATCTTTCTGCTGGCCGTCGGTGTCTCGATGGATGCCTTTGCGGTGTCGATCGGGAAAGGCCTGTCAGCGAAGCGGGTTTCCTGGCGCGAAGCGTTGACGGTCGGTCTGTGGTTTGGCGGGTTCCAGGCGTTGATGCCGGTGATCGGCTATTACCTGGGAATCAGTTTTGCCGACCTGGTGACGAAGATCGATCACTGGATTGCTTTCGGCCTGTTGCTGCTGATCGGGGGAAACATGATCCGGGAGGCGTTGCAAGGGGGCGACGGCAAGCCGGCGGATGCGTCGTTCGGTTTCAAAACGATGCTGTTGCTGGCGATTGCCACGAGCATCGATGCGCTGGCGCTGGGCATCTCCTTCGCTTTCCTGGGTACGAATCTCTGGCGCGCCATCCTGGTCATCGGCCTGACGACCTTCGCCTTCTCGGCCGTCGGCCTGCTCATTGGAAAAAAAGTCGGCACCCGCTTCCACACCGGTGCCGAAATCCTCGGTGGCGTCATCCTCATCGCCATCGGCCTCAAAATCCTCATCGAGCATCTCTCTTAGGTTTACTGGGGCAGAGCCCCAGTAAACACAGTCGGAGTTCGCCGTCAAGCGACCGGGTGAGCTCCTTTTTCGACAGCATGAGTGAAAGCGCGTTACATCCAGACAAAGCACACAAGCACCCAGAGCGACAAAGCACAAGCCGTATAGAAAGAGTAGGGTTATTCGAAGCGATGCTCGAGGACGTCGATGAGGGCGCAGCGGAGGGAACGCTCGATCCAGTAGCGGAAACGGGTGGCAGGGAAGCGGGCCTCGTAGCCTTTGGCGCGGACATACGGGTCGAGCCCGTCGCCGATGTCGTGCCAGATGTCCATGAAGACGAAATCCGGCCGGAGCCCCTCCATGTCCCGGTCCAGAAAATCAAACGCATCGGCCTGTACCACCCGGACCTTGCGCCGGCACTCAAACTGCGGCAGGATCTGCCCCTCGAAGAGTGCGATCACCGCTGGGTCCCGCTCCACGACCGTCACCTCCGATACCTCCGGCTTGCGCGCCGCCAGATAGGCGAAATAGCCGAGCCCCAGCCCGAAGGTCACCACCCGGCCGAAGGCCGCATCGACCGCCGCCTGCGAACTCTCGATCTCGCTCGGCTTGATCGACATCCACTCGCGGCCCTCCTGCAATACTGAAGGGAACGAAAACGCCTCCGGAAAATAACCGATGGCCGGAATCTGTCGCAGGTCGTCGGTCAGGATGAGGTCGTCGCGCAAGAACAGCTCGCAGGGCTGATACGACTGATGCGTCAACTCCCACTGCCCGATGCACTGCTCCTCGATCCGGATGTTCCGATAATAGGGATTCTCCCGGTAGACCGCCGGATTCATCCGCCGCAGGCCCGGCCGCAGATACTGCTCCTCGATGAAGCGGTCCTCCGCGGAAGCTTCGCCGTCGAGCCCGAAAAAGCCGCTCAGCAGCGCTGCGTAGACCCGTTCCTCCGTCGCCGCATCCGCCCCTTCCGGCAGCAGCTCCGCAAGCAGCTCCGGCGTCACGGCACAGGGCGAAGCGTCGAGATAGTCGGCCACCAGATGGCCCACGCGGTAGTTAAGCAGCCGGATTTCCATTGACCAGGACCATCTTTTCGCATTCCACCCGCTCGCCGGCCAGCCACACGAAATCGCCCGCCCGGAACTGGAAGTCCGGCTTTGGACTCATAAGCGACATGCCGTCGCGCTCGATGCCTACCACCATGCAGCCATGCTGCCGCATGTTCGTGTCTTTCAGAATCTTGCCGTCGAGGTAACAGCCCTTCTGGAGCTCGAAGGCGTCGAGCACGAAATCGTCGGCCTCGTAAGCGGCAGGATGCTCCTGCTCGGCCTGCATGTCTTCGACGAAATGCCTGACCTCGTCGCGTGTGCCGATGGCCAGCACCTCGTCGTAGGGATAGAGATACTCTTCGGGTGAGGGGACGAGGATGCGGCGGGTGCCGCGGACCACCTTGGCAATGTTGACGCCGTATTTCTGCCGGATGGGAATGTTCTTCAGCTGTTTGCCGGCGTAGGGCGACTCGGGCGGGATGATCACGTTCTCGGCGGCCACGTCGTGACCCTTCATCTTTGAGCGGACGCCCGAAGCGATGGGCGTGCGCATGCGCTCATATTCTTCCTTCTGGTTCAGGTTGGTGATGAAACGCTCCTCCAGGCCCGTGAACTGGTGGACGGAGCGCCGCGCCAGGATGAAGAAGGCCACGCCCGCCAGTACGATGAGCAGCAGGCTCCAGTAGGAGAGGGAATAGTGGACCAGGATGGCGGCGATCACGAAGGCGATGGCGATGAAGATGCGCAGGAACACCAGGAAGAGCACCGGCCATTTGTTTGCATCCTTTTCTTTCATCAAAAGGACGGCCGAGTGCTTGATGTCGTGCCCGTTGACGGCCAGGCCGTAGAGGAAGGGGGCCATTACCAGCAGGGTGATGGCCAGGGCCAGGGCGTTCTGCAGGCCGGGCGTTGCATCGGGCAGCAACTTCACCAACAGTTTGTCGAGATACAGCCGCGAGCCCAGGAAAATAGCCAGAAGGATCACGCTGTAGAGCAGTACGCGCAAGAAATAATTCTTCAGCAGCGACTTCCACTCGCTCTGCTCCTGGGCGCTGGTCCGGCCCGTGTCGGGCGAAGGGTCGAGTTTGGCCAGGAGCTTGACCGGCAGCTTCTTGTAAAGGAAATTACAGACCGGCGTGGCGGCTTTGATCATATAAGGCGTAGTGAAGGTCGTGATGACCGACACCGCGATGATGACCGGATAGGTGAAGCCCCGCATCACGCCCAGGCTCACGCCCAGGCCCGCAATGATGAAGGAAAATTCTCCCAGCTGCGCCAGGCTGAATCCCGTGTGGACCGCCGTGTTCAGGCCGCGGCCCGACACCAGGGCGCCCATCGAGCCGAAAACTGTCATCCCCACGATTGTGACGAGGGTCAGGATGAGGATGGGCAGCCAGTGCGCGGCGATGACCGCCGGGTCGACCAGCATGCCCACCGACACGAAGAAGATGGCGCCGAACAGGTCCTTGATGCTGCCCACCAGCTTGCCGATGTGCTCGCCCTCCATCGTTTCGGAGAGGATGGAGCCCATGACGAACGCACCGAGTGCAGCCGAGAAACCCGCGTACACGGCCAGGGAAACCATGCCGAAGCACAGGCCGATGGCCACCAGCAGCAGGATCTCGTCGTTCAGGTATTTGCGTGCCCATTTCAGGAAGGAGGGAATCACATAGATACCCACCAGGAACCAGAGGATCAGGAAGAACAGCAACTTGGCCAGGCCCATCAGCATCTCGCCGCCCGCAAACTGGTTGGCCGTGGCGATGGTGGTCAGCAGCACCATCAGCACCACCGCGATGAGGTCTTCCACCACCAGGGTGCCGAAGACCAGCGTCGCGTAGGCCTTGTTTTTCAGCCCCAGGTCGGTGAAGGCCTTGATAATGATGGTGGTCGACGACATGGACATGAGCCCGCCCAGGAAGATGCCTTCCATGGAGCTCCATCCCATGGCGTGCCCCACGATGTTGCCCGTGACGAACATCCCCACGCATACGCAGCCCGCCGTGATGAGCGCGCTGCTGCCCACCTTCAGCAATTTCTTGAAACTGAATTCCAGGCCGAGGGCGAAGAGCAGGAAGATGATGCCGATCTCCGACCACTGCTCCACCGACTCGGTGCTCGAGATGCCGAACAGCCCGAGGTGCGGCCCCACGATGAAGCCCGCCACGATGTAGCCCAGGATGAGCGGCTGCTTGAGCGCCTTCGAGATGATGGTGAAAAGGCCGGCCGAAATGAGGATGATGGCCAGGTCTTTCACCAGATTCAGTTCTTCAGACATAATTTCTTTCGATTCGTTCGGACGACTGGTAAAGTTAGCAAAAATATGCTAAATTTGTATGATTATTCGGCACCTATGAAGAAAACGCTCCTGCTCTTTTTCCTGTTCCTGCTGGCACTCACGCCGTTGCGCGCGCAGCGATTCGATGAATGGATGGACCCCAACGTCAACGCCGTGAATCGGCTCCCGATGCACAGCACCTTCCTGCCCGACGAGGCCGAAATCATCCCGCTCTCTGGCGAGTGGAGTTTCCGCTGGGTAAGGGGTGCCGACCAGCGGCCCGCAGACTTCTGGAACCCCAAATATCCCGAGGTGGGCTGGAGCCGGATGGTCCTGCCGGGTGTCTGGGAGATGAACGGCTACGGCGATCCCGTCTACGTGAACATCGGTTATCCCTGGCGGGGGCGCTACAAGAGCACGCCACCCATTCCGCCCACCGAAAACAACCACGTGGGCAGCTACCGCAAGTATTTCCAGATACCCGCCGCTTGGAAGGGTGAGCAGATGATCATCCATTTCGGCTCCGTGACCTCCAACATCTACCTCTGGGTCAACGGCAAGTTCGTGGGTTACAGCGAGGACAGCAAGCTCTCGTGCGAATTCGACGTGACGGACTACCTGCAGCCCGGCAAGCGCAACCTCATCGCCTTTCAGGTTTTCCGCTGGTGCGACGGCACCTACCTCGAAGACCAGGATTTCTTCCGCTTCGCAGGCGTGGCGCGCGACTGCTACATCTATACCCGCCCCATGAAGCACATCGAAGACGTGCAGATCACGCCCGACCTCGACGCGAGCTACCGCGACGGCACACTCTCGGTCAATGTGGCGGTGGCCAATTTTGCGCGTACCAACGTGGAATTGCGGCTTTTCGATGCGGAGGGAGTGGAAGTGGCCGAACCGGTGAAGGCTTCGGGCAGTTTCATCAACGGGCGTTTTTCCGTGCCCGGGGTACGGCTCTGGAGTGCCGAGACGCCCTATCTCTACCGCCTCGACGTGCGGCTGGCCGAGGGAAGGAAGGCCCTCCAGACCCTGCATTTCGACGTGGGTTTCCGCAAGGTCGAGATCAGGGGCTCCGACCTGCTGGTCAACGGGAAACGGGTGCTCATCAAGGGCGTCAACCGGCACGAACTCGATCCCTATGGGGGCTATGTGGTGACGCGCGAGCGGATGGAACAGGATATCCGCCTGATGAAGGAGTTCAATATCAATGCGGTGCGTACCTGCCACTATCCCGACGATCCGTACTGGTATGAGCTCTGCGACCGCTACGGCATCTATCTGGTGGCCGAAGCGAACGTCGAGTCGCACGGCATGGGCTATGGCGAGAAGACCCTGGCCCGTGATCCGGCCTTCCGGCAGGCGCACGTCGAGCGCAACCAGCGCAACGTGCAGCGCAACTACAATCACCCTTCCGTCATTATCTGGTCGCTGGGCAACGAAGGGGGCTACGGGCCCAATTTCGAAGCCGCGTATGCGGCCGTCCGCCAGCTGGACGCCAGCCGGCCCATCCAGTATGAGCGCGCCCTGTATGACGGGATGACCGACATTTTTTGTCCGATGTATGCCAGCCACGATTACCTGAAGCGTTATGCGGAGAATCCGGAACGCACGAAGCCGCTGATCCAGTGTGAGTACGGCCATGCGATGGGCAATTCGGAAGGCGGTTTCAAGGAATACTGGGACATCTACCGGAGCTCGCCGAAGTTGCAGGGCGGCTTCATCTGGGACTTCGCCGACCAGTCCATCCACTGGAAGAACAGCGGCGGGCGGCGTTATTATGCCTATGGCGGCGACTTCAACACTTCCGATCCGTCGGACCTGAATTTCTGCGACAACGGGCTGGTGAGCCCCGACCGGATTCCCAACCCGCACATGCATGAGGTCGGTTATTGCTACCAGGACATCTGGTCGTCGCTCTCCGCGCCGCAGCAGGTGGAAGTATACAATGAGTTTTTCTTCAAGGATCTGTCGCGCTATCGGATGCAATGGGAGCTGCTGCGCAACGGCGACCTGCAGGCGAGTGGCGTGGTCGAAGACGTGAATGTTTCGCCGCAGGGCCGGCGGGTGGTTGATGTGCCGTATGGCGACATCGATTCGTCGGCGGAGTGGCTGCTCAACCTGGCCTATACGCTGAAGGAAGGGGAGGGACTGCTGAAGGAGGGCCACGTGGTGGCGCGGCAGCAGCTGGCCCTGACCGACTTCCGCTGGGAGATGCAGCCTTTGCGGAGTGCGGCGCGGCCGAAGATCAACAATACGGCGGCGCACCAGTTCACGGTGCGGGGCGACCGTTTTGCCATCGATTTCTCGATCGACGACGGTTCGCTGACGCGCTACCGGGTCGATGGAGTCGACTTCCTCAAGACGGGGACGGGGATCCGGCCGAATTTCTGGCGGGCGCCCACCGACAACGATTACGGTGCCGACCTGCCGACGAAGATGAAGTGCTGGCGCCGGCCGCGGCTCAACTACTACAGTCTGGCGCAGTACGACAAGAACCGGCTGCAGGTCATCACGATAGAATACCGCATCGAGGGCACGGACGCTTCGGTGCAGATGGAGTACCGGATCAACGACCAGGGCGCGATGGAGATTGTCGAGACGCTGAAGCCGGGTCCTTCGACCGACCTGCCGGGGCTTTTCCGCTTCGGTGTGCAGCTCCAGATGCCGAAGTCGTTCGAGAACCTGGAATACTATGGCCGCGGGCCGTTTGAAAACTATGCCGACCGCAAGGCTTCGTCGTTCCTGGGGCACTGGGTGCAGAAGGTGTCCGACCAGTTCTATCCGTACATCCGGCCGCAGGAGACGGGCACGAAGTCCGACATCCGCTGGCTGCGGATCACCGATGCGCAGGGGCGCGGGCTCGAGGTGACGGCCGAGGAGCCGTTCTCGGCATCGGCTCTGCACTATCTGGTGGAGACCTTGGATGAGGGCGATTTCAAGCGCAACCGTCACAGCGAGTTCCTGCGGGAAGACGATGTGACGAATCTGCTGCTGGACTACCGGCAGGCGGGTCTGGGCTGTGTCGATAGCTGGGGTGCGCTGCCCCTCCCGGAGCACCAGCTCCCGTATGGTTCCTACCGTTTCCATTTCATTTTGAGACCGATAAATAATAAATAAATAGCGGGCTTTTCCTGTCTCCACCAGGCCAACGCACAGCCCGCAAGATATAATATTGGATTTATGAGAGTTGTCGTACAGCGGGTGTCTTCGGCGTCGGTGACGATCGGGGGCACGGTCAAATCGTCGATCGGGCAGGGGCTGCTGGTGTTGCTGGGCGTCGGCCCGGACGATGGCCAGGAGGATCTCGACTATCTGGTCAAGAAGGTGTCGGCCCTGCGGATCTTCGATGACGAGGAGGGCGTGATGAACCGCAGTGTGGTCGACGTCGGCGGGGAAGTGCTGGTGGTCAGCCAATTTACGCTGATGGCTTCGACGAAGAAGGGGAATCGTCCGTCTTACATCCGGGCGGCGGGCCACGAACTGGCGGTCCCGATGTACGAGGCTTTCTGCGCGGCCCTGTCGGCCGCCATTGGCCGTTCCGTCGGCACGGGTCAGTTCGGTGCCGAAATGGCCGTCTCCCTCATTAATGACGGCCCCGTCACCATCATCATCGACTCCCAGCAGCGGGATTTCTGATTTTGACGCGCTTGTAAGCACAAGCGAAATAGGTCTTTCTGTTCCGCGCGGAACAGAAAGACCTCAGAGGGTGCGTTGTATAGCATTGGCCCAGAGCGATTTAGCAGCAGCAACGGCGGAGGGGTCGAGCGACGGCGTAAAGCGGCGTTCGGTCTGCCAGACAGCCTTGAGTGCGTCGATATCCGGCCAGAAACCGGTGGCCAGGCCGGCCAGGAAGGCGGCGCCGAGCGCCGTCGTCTCCGTTGTCTTCGGGCGCACCACATCGACACCCAGTAGATCGGCCTGGAACTGCATCAGCAGGTTGTTGCGCGCGGCGCCGCCATCCACCTTCAGGCTCTGCAGCGGCACGCCGGCATCTTTTTCCATGGCCGCCACGATATCCATAGTCTGGAACGCGATGCCTTCGAGCGCCGCCCGCGCAATGTGCGCTGCGGTCGTGCCGCGCGTAATTCCGTAGAGACTGCCCTTCGCCTGCGCATTCCACCATGGCGCTCCGAGCCCGGTCAGCGCCGGCACGAACACCACGCCATCCGTATCGGGCACGCTGGCCGCCAGCGCTTCTACCTCGTCCGACGAGCGGATGATCCCGAGCCCGTCGCGCAGCCACTGCACCACGCTGCCCGCCACGAAGATGCTGCCTTCCAGGGCATAATCCACGCGGTCGCCGATCTTCCAAGCCACCGTCGTGAGTAGGTTGTTTCGGGAATCCATGGGTTTCGAACCGCTGTTCATCAGCAGGAAACTACCGGTGCCATAGGTGCTTTTTACCGAGCCAGGCTCCACGCACATCTGCCCGAACAGCGCCGCCTGCTGGTCGCCGGCCATGCCCGCGATGGGCACGCAGTCGCCCAGAACGGAGGCATGTGTGCAGCCATACACCTCGCTGGAAGAAGCCACGCGGGGCAGCATCGAAGCCGGGATGTCGAAGAGTTTCAGGAGTTCCTCGTCCCACGCGAGCGTATGGACATTGAACAGCAGGGTGCGCGAAGCGTTGGTCACGTCGGTCACATGGACCTGACCGCGTGTCAGGTTCCACACCAGCCAGCTGTCCACGGTACCGAAACGCAATTCACCCTTTTCGGCACGCGCCCGGGCGCCCGGCACATGATCGAGGATCCATTTCACCTTCGTCGCGCTGAAATACGCATCGATGAGCAGGCCCGTCTTGCTCCGGATCCATTCGGCCAGGCCCTGCGCCTTCAGTTCATCGCAATAGGCGGCCGTCCGGCGGTCCTGCCACACGATGGCGTTGTAGACGGGCCGCCCGTCGGCGGCATCCCAAACGATGGTCGTCTCACGTTGGTTGGTGATGCCGATGCCGCAGATACCGTTGCCGGCGCTGCCGAGCGATGCCACGGCTTCGGCCATCACGGCCGACTGCGACGCCCAAATCTCCACCGGGTTGTGTTCTACCCAGCCGGGATGTGGGAAATACTGCGGGAATTCTTTCTGACAGGTGGCGACGGCGTTGCCTTCGTGATCGAAGACGATGGCGCGTGAACTGGTGGTTCCCTGGTCGAGGGCGAGGATGTAGGAGGGCTTCATATCCTACAAATTTACAGAATTTGCCGGGAAGCCGCGAATTTATTTGTATTTTTGAGTGATGATTGCCACGCTGCCTTTCCTGCAGAAACGTTTTGAAACGTTTAACCACGCTTATTTCGGCGGGTCGCTGCCGCCGGTGCCCATCAAACTGGGCCGTGCGGTGCGCAGCCTGGGTTCGTGTACGTACAAGAAGCGGCGCAAGTTCTTCGGAAAGCTGGAATTCTACGATTTCTGCATCCATGTCAGTACACGTTTCGACCTGCCGGAAAACGAGCTTGAAGACATCCTGCTGCACGAGATGATCCACTATGAGATCCTCGTGAACCAGCAGCACGACAGTTCGGCGCACGGCCGGCTGTTCCGGGCACGGATGAAGGAGTTCAATGAGCAGTATGGCCGGCACATCACCATCTCGCACCGCCATGCCGCACAGTTGCCGATCGTAATGCCGAAAAAGATGACGCCGCAAGTGGTGGCGCTGGTCCGGATGAAAGATGGACGGATCGGCGTGAAGCGCCTGCCGGCGGTCGAACGGCGGATTCGGGCGTACCGCCGTGGCCTGCTCCTCAGCGGCGAAGTCGCCTCCGTCGACATCTACCAGACCGAAGATCCGTACTTCCTCCGCTTCCCCAAATCCTCCGCCCTGAACATCTTCTTCCCCGCCGATCCAGATCTGCTGACGCATTTCACGGGGCTCTGCCAAGACCCCCGCTGATACGCGTCATCGAAGTCGCTCCGCTTATGCGGGCTCTTCCTGAGGCGTGTTCAGAACCCTCGTTGCGCCGAGGGCGTCTGCAACGAGGAACACTGAACACTCCACCAGGCCAGCGCACAGCCCGCGCTCCGCGACTGGCATCTGATGGTAGGATAACAGGCGCCATCAGGCGCTAGCGGAGACCGAGCGGGTAGGCCTTGTGGAATAGCCGGTCGTAGCGGTAGGGTTTACTCCCGGAGGTCGTGCTCTCGCCTTCGGCTCGGGTGGGGCAGAGCCCCGTAAGCACAATTTACATGACGCCGCCGCCGATGAAGGCGCGGAGGAGGGAGGTGGCAGGGACTTCCTTGTCGGAGACGGGCGTGAAATAACGGATGAACTTCAGCAAGCGGTGCGCCTCGCTGTACTCCGGACAGTTCTTCGGCACCGTGGTGAGGATCAGCTCCGCATGCTGCCGCAGCACCGCAAACTCCACCAGATAGGCCGAGTTGAACATCACGTCCGCATTCTCCTGGAACGGGTAGATCCACTGCTCCTCCGCCCGCCGCACGTTCGGCCATTGGTTGATGGTCTCGCGCGCCGAGAACGCCCCCTTGTTGTAGTCGCGGATGATGCGGCGCAACAGACGGTTGTCGCTGGTAGGTACCCAGTTGTGGTCGTCCAGCGCGATGCTGGTGAGTGTCGAGATGAAGATCTTGAAGGTGCTCTCTGCCGGGACCTGCGGAATCAGCTGCGGGTTGAGCGCGTGGATACCTTCGATGAGCAGCACTCGGCCCGGCGCCATCTGCAGGTGCTTGCCGTTGTACTCGCGGCGCCCCGTCACGAAATTGAACTCTGGCACATCGACGACTTCGCCGTTCAGGAGCCGGAGCACGTCTTGCTCCAGCGCGCGGTGGTCCACCGTCTCGAAATTGTCGAAATCGTAGCTGCCGTCGGGCAGCTTCGGCGTCTCAATGCGGTTCACGAAATAGTCATCCGTGGAGAAGGAGATGGGCCGCAGCCCGCAGGCCTTGAGTTGCACGCTGAGTCGGCGCGTGACGGTGGTCTTGCCACTGCTCGACGGACCGGTGATCAGCACGATGCGCACCGGGTTGACCGGGTCGTTGTAGCGGCGCTCGATCTCCTCGGCCATCTGCACCAGTTTCTTCTCCTGCAGGGCTTCCGAAATCTGGATCAGGTCGGAGGCGCCGCCAGCGAGGCAGATACGGTTCACGTCACCCGCGTTGCGCAGGTTCATGATGCTGTTCCACTTGAAATCTTCCGAGAACACTTCGAAGGTCTTGGGCTGGTCGAGCAGCGGTGCGAGCGTGTCGGGATTGTAGCGGTCGGGCACGCGCAGCAGCAGGCCGCCATGGTACAGCACGACGTCCCAGACTTTGATGTATCCGGCAGAAGGCAGCAGGCGGCCGTAATAGTAGTCCACCGTGTCGCCCAGCATGTAATAGTCCACATAGGGCTGGCCACTGGTCTCCAGCAGGCGCACTTTGTCTTCATAGCCATAGCTGCGGAAGATGTCGATGGCCTCTTCGAGCCGCACTTCGCGCCGGTGGAACGGCATGTTCTGGTCGATGATCTCCTGCATCCGTTTCTTGATGGCCTTCACGTCGGCCTCCGTCACGGCGCTTTGGTCGGGCTTGTGCAATTCGCAGAAATAGCCGTTGCTGATGGGGTGCTTGATGTCGATCTGGGCTTTCGGGCAGATGTCGACCGTGGCCTTGCACAGCAGGAACGAGAGCGAGCGGCAGTATACGCGGCGGGCACTGGGGTCGCGCAGGTCGAGGAATTCGATGTCGCGGTTGTTGTATACGCGGAAGCGCAGGCCCTGCGACACGTTGTTGACCTTGGCCGAGACAATGGGATACGGGCGCTCGAATTCGAAATCGGGCAGCATCTCCTCAAGCGTGGTGCCTTCGTTGAAGCGCCGGGAGGTGCGGGTATTCTTGCAGTAGATGGTGAGCATAGGCGTCGTTTATACACGGATATCTTCGAGGAATTGGAGGAGGTCACGCCACACCTGGTCGCGTCCGGTTTCATTGTGGATCTCGTGGCGCATGCCGGGGTAGACTTTGAAGCTGACGGTGGAATAGCCGACCTTCCGCATGAGGTCGACGGCGGCGTGGAACTGTTTGTCGGTGCCGCGGCACGGGTCTTTCTCGCCCGAGATGAAACGGACGGGAATCGCGGGGTGGCGCAGGACCCAGCCTTTCGGGCCGTAGCAGTCCTGCATCAGGCCCATCAGGTTGTAGAAGCCATTGGCGGTAAATACGTACTGGCAGAGGGGGTCGGCGTTGTAGGCGGCGAGGGCTTCGGGGTCGGAGCACACCCAGGCAGATCGGGTGTGTTCGCCGGAGAAGGGTTTGTTGTAGGCGCCGAACGACATCTTTTGCAGCAGGTGCGGGCGGTAGTGCCAGCCGCGGGTCGTGCCGAAAATCCAGGCCAGTGCTTTGCCTGCGCCTTTGGCGGGGTTGTCGACGGGGCAGCCGCACACAATCAGGGCGTCGATGCGGTCGTCGTAGCGTTTGGCGAACGAGCGCACGGCCATGGAGCCCATGCTGTGGCCGAAGAGGATGATCCGTTCGCTGGGGAAGCGTTGGCGGATCCAGTCGTTGACCACGCGGATGTCTTCGACGAGGGCTTTCCAGCCGCCCTTGTCCATATAGCCCAGGTCGTCTGGGCTCTTGACGGAGGCGCCGTGGCCGCGGTGGTCGTGCATCACGCAGGCGTAGCCGTTGGCGGCGAGATATTCCATGAGGGGTTCGTACCTTTCTTTGTGTTCACACATGCCGTGAACCATCTGCACGACGGCCTTGGGTGTGGCCGCTGGCGCGCACACGATGCCTGCCAGGTCCAGCCCGTCGGCCGACGCCTTCAGCGTAAAGGTTTCCATTGCCATAAATTTCTACGATTATCCAACAAAGTTACAAAAAAGATAACCATTTTCAAATAGACTTGTGCTTACAGGCGCGGGTGGGATATTGCTTCGAGGACCCTAACCACTTGTGCCTACTGGGGCTCCGCCCCACCCGAGCCGAAGGCGAGAGCACGAC